>JAEEHB010000035.1 GCA_016280595.1 Clostridiaceae bacterium
ATAAACACTTACGATGAACTCAAAAGACTTCTTTCCGAAATCTACACCGAGGATGCCGTTATGGATATTCTTGAAAACTATGATTTCTACAAAGATATAGACGGCAAACTCTACTACGACCTTTCCGATAAAGACAACACGAGAAAAGGCTGCAAGTGGGAGAGAATGAAAGATGTCGCCCCCGAGATTGAGGGCAGAGAAGAAAACACCTATGTAATTGAATACAAGTTTGCTTGCGGCAAAAAAGACGAATTTGATGAATTCACTTTTGTCAGGACCGAAAACGGATACCGCCTGACAAAACTGCAGTATGTTGACTGAAGGAGGAATTACGGTGGAAAAAATGAGAACGCCCTGGTTTGACAAGGTTGATAAGGACTGTCCCTTAAGCGAATATCCGCGCCCGCAGCTTGAGAGAGACTGCTGGCTCTGCCTCAACGGCAGTTATGATTACGCAATAACTGATAAGTCAGCCGGCAAGCCCGAAAAATACGACGGCAAAATACTCGTTCCGTACGCAATAGAGAGCGAACTGAGCGGAGTGCAGAAAGCACTTCTGCCCGATCAGATGCTCTGGTACCGCAGAGTTTTCACTCGCGGCGCCGAATTTGAAGGCAAAAGAATTCTCCTTCACTTCACGAGTGTTGACTATAAATGCACCGTGTGGGTAAACGGTAAAGAAGCCGGAAAGCATACGGGCGGCTACATCCCCTTCACTTTCGATATCACGGATCTTGTGAATTCCGGCGAAAACGAACTCGTTGTTGCCGTTACCGACCCGACTGACAAAGGTCCTCAGCAGAGGGGCAAGCAGATTCTCAAACCCATGGGATTCTGGTACACCGCCACATCCGGCATCTGGCAGACTGTATGGCTCGAAGGCGTTGAAGAAAATTATATCGAATCTCTCAAAATCCTGCCCGATATTGACAGCGGCAAAGTGCACATTGATGTCAAAGCGGCCGGCGAATACGATTCAATCAGAATAAGCGTGTTTGAAGGCGATAAAGAAATCTTCTCGGGCGAAACAGGCGAGAGCGCGGACATCCCGGTTGAAAACGCCCGCCTCTGGAGCCCCGAAGACCCCTTCCTTTACACCTTCACCGTCACGCTCACCAAAGACGGCGCCTCAGATAAGGTAAAGAGTTATTTCGGAATGCGCAAGTTTTCGATTATGAAAGACGGTAAGGGCATTCCGCGTCTCGCTCTCAACAACAAGCCCTATTTCCAGAGAGGTCTGCTTGACCAGGGCTACTGGCCCGAGAGCGGCCTTACAGCGCCGACAGACGAAGCGATGATTTTCGATATAGCCGAAATGAAGAGACTCGGTTTCAATATGCTCAGAAAGCATATCAAGAAAGAGCCCGCCAGGTGGTATTACCACTGTGACCGTCTCGGCATGCTCGTGTGGCAGGATATGATAAGCGGCGGCAAGGCGCTTAACCCGGTTTACGCCGGCGTTTATCCCAACTTCAATATTCACGTAAAAGACAATCAGTATAAAGTTTTCCACAGGGAAAAACCCGAGTGGAGAGAGGAGTTCAAAAAAGAACTCTTTGAACTGATTGACAGTCTCTATAACAGCGTTTCAATCTGCTGCTGGGTGCCCTTCAACGAGGGTTGGGGGCAGTTTGACGCCAAAGAAATCGGCGAAAAGGTCAAGGCATACGACCCCTCAAGGTTTGTCGACCACGCCAGTGGCTGGCACGATCAGAAAGGCCCCGATTTCAAGAGCATCCATAAGTATGTGCTGCCCGTGAATCCACCCACCGCAAGAAGAACACGCGGCAGGCCCATAGTCCTGAGCGAATTCGGCGGCTATCAGAACAGTGTGCCCGGCCACCTGTGGAAAGAGGGCAAGACCTTCGGTATGTATCTTAAATACCCCGATAAGGATTCCCTTTCCGAGCATTACCGCCGCCTGCATTTCAATCAGATAAAGCCCTTCATCGCAAAAGGGCTGTGCGCCACGGTCTACACCCAGGTGAGCGATGTTGAGTGCGAACTCAACGGCATTTTCACCTATGACCGCAAGGTGCTCAAAATCCACGAAAATGTTTTGAAAGAAGTAAATGAAGCACTTGACTTCTGAGGTTATACGATGAAAAGAATCACAGCGCTTTTACTTGCCGTTATCACCGTTTTGTCTCTCGCTTCCTGCGGAAGAAAGGTAACGGTGCAAGTACCCAAAAACAAAAAGGTCGCCATACTCCTCACATCCGCACAGCAGTACCCCGAGGACGCTATGGCAGCCGAAGAACTTGAAGCGGAATTCCCCGGAAAAATCGTCATAAAGCAGCTCGGCGATTCAAGGGCGCTCACACCGGGCGACCCCGAAATAGTCACAGCCGCGAGAGAGGTTGCCTCGGATAAAAGCATAGGCGCAATCGTCTTTGACCGCGCCACTCAGTTCACCTCATCCGCTGTGCTTGAGGCAAAGAAGGTAAATCCCGATATCATCACGGTATGCATTGAGCCCGAAAGAGAACTGTTTGAACTCGAGGGCAAAACGGACCTCACCTACATTGTGAACTGGCACGAGTATGCACGCGATATTATCGCCACCGCCAAAGAGCAGGGAGCCGAATACTTTGTGTTCTTCTCCTTCCCGGCTCACGCGGAAAACGACCTCTACATCACCGCGAGGGAAAACTTCAAGGTATACTGCGAGGAGCAGGGGATAGAGTATGTCTATTCCGAGACCAAAGATCCGATTTATTCGGGTGGTATCAATGACGCGAGAAAGAGCGTCAGGGAAAACTACTACAAACTCCTTGAAGACGGCACGATAAGCGGCGAAAATGTTGCCGTATTTTCAACTGACAGTTCCGTGCAGCCGGAACTCGTTGAACTTACCGACAAGCAGGGTATAATCTATGTCGCCCCCTCGTTCCCCACACCATACAACGGCATTTCGGAAGTGTTTGAGGTGGAAAAGCCCGAAGATTATAAAGACACCAAAGCATATATCAAAGCCCTCAAAGAAGCGGTGAAAGACAGCAAGGGAAGATTCTCCGCCGTCACATACACCCAGGCGGGCACTATGCTCAGGGGCGCGGTTTACGCCGCGTTTGATATGGTGATTTCTCCTTCGATAAGAGATAATGACTATTTCGCCTTTATGGATAACGCCGTTTCAAGAGCGCTTGACGCCGCGAAGGATAAGAAATATACGGCGATTACGGTTGAAAACCAGCCCAACACCGTTTACTGCTACAAGCCCTCAATTAAAATAATCAAGTGAGGAACTTTTATGCTTTTTGTTTGTTACCCAAAGTGCACCACCTGCCAGAAGGCAAAGAAATATCTTGACGACGCCGGAGTGAAATACACTTTAAGAGACATTAAGGCCGACAGACCTTCCGCCGCCGAGATTAAAAAGTGGTATACCATGAGCGGCCTGCCTCTCAAAAAATTTTTCAACACGAGCGGGCTTCAGTACAAGGCGCTCGGGCTTAAAGACAAACTGCCCTCTATGAGCGAAAAAGAGCAGATTGAACTGCTCGCCTCCGACGGTATGCTCGTCAAACGCCCGATACTCGTTGACGGCAAAAAGGTGCTTGTAGGTTTCAGAGAGAAAGAATACGAAGAAGCGATTAAATAAAAACAGACTGCGGAATCGGATGTGATGCGATGTTTGCCCGGATTAACAGTATGGGCCTTTTCGGACTTGAAAGTTATATGGTCGGTGTTGAAGTTGACTTCGGCACCGGGCTTTCACGCGTCGATGTGGTAGGCCTTCCTGATTTAGCGGTGAACGAGAGCAAAAACAGAGTCCGCTCCGCGATGAAAAACAGCGGCTACACTTTCCCGCAGGGCAGGGTTACGGTAAACCTATCGCCCGGCGACATAAAGAAAGAGGGCTCGCTTTACGATCTGCCCATTTTCATAGCCCTTCTCAAGGCGGGGCATCAGCTTGAAGCAAACCTCGACGAATACGCCTTCATCGGCGAACTCTCGCTTGACGGCCTTGTGCGCCACGTGAAGGGCGCGCTGTCAATGGTCATAAGAGCACGCGCAAGCGGAATCAAAAAGGTGATTGTGCCCAAAGAAAACGCCTGCGAAAGTTCTGTGGTTGACGGCATTGAAGTTTACGCGGTTGAAAACGTGAAGCAGGTGGTTGACCACCTCAAAGGCATACAGCCGCTTGAAAGAGAAATATACAGCCCCGGTTTTGAAAATGTCTCATCTGAGGCTCTGCCCGATTTCAAGGATGTTATGGGTCAGCAGGAGGCAAGATACGCGCTCGAAATCGCCGCGGCGGGCGGGCACAATATCCTTATGGTCGGCCCTCCCGGCTCGGGCAAAAGTATGCTCGCGAAACGATTGCCGTCAATCCTGCCGGATATGACGTTTGAGGAATCGCTGTGCACCACCGAAATCTATTCGGTTGCCGGCGCGCTTCCTTCAGGAGTTTCGCTTATAAGAAACAGGCCTTTCCGCTCGCCTCACCACACGGTTTCACCGGCGGGGCTTTCGGGCGGCGGCGTGATACCGAGGCCCGGCGAAATCTCGCTCGCGCATAACGGCGTGCTTTTCCTTGACGAGTTTCCCGAGTTTTCGAGGCAGGCGATGGAAGTGCTGCGCCAGCCGATTGAGGATAACAAGATTACCATTTCAAGGGTAAACGCCTCTGTCACATATCCCTGCTCGGCTATGATAGTGTGCGCGATGAATCCCTGCCCCTGCGGCTATTACGGCCACCCGAAGAGGCAGTGCACCTGCCCTGCGGGCGCGGCGCAGAGATACCTCGCAAAGATATCGGGCCCGATGCTTGACAGGATAGATATACATATCGAAGTGCCTCCCGTTGATTTTGAAAAACTCTCGTCAAAAGTGCAGAGCGAAAGTTCGGCAGAAATCAAAAAGAGAGTAAACGCCGCGAGGAAAATCCAGCAGGAGCGCCTTGCGGGCACGGGAATAGCCTGCAACGCAAAGATGGATTCACCAATGACAAAGCAATTCTGCAACCCCACCCCGCAGGCGATGGCAATGCTTGAAAAAGTGTTTGAACGCCTCGACTTTTCCGCGAGGGCTTATGATAAGATTCTCAAAGTGGCGAGAACGGTTGCCGACCTTGAGGGCAGCCCCGCGATAGAGGTTCCGCATATAGCCCAGGCGGTGCAGTTCAGAAGTCTTGACAGAAAACTGTGGCACACATAAAAATCCGACCGCACGGACGGATGTTAAATAAATACCCCAAAGAAAGGGTGTAAGCATGATAAAAGACGATTTTGACCCCAACGCAAATGAAATTGTGCAGGAAGACGGCACAATAGCCGAAGACTATGTTGACACTGTGCAGGAAGCTGCCGAAGAGGCGGCGCAGGACGCAGTTGACGAGGCAACCGGCGAGACTGCAGAAACCGAAGCACAGGATGCAGACAATGAAATAATCGGTGACAGCGAATCTGAAGACAGCGCAGAAGCAAGCGAAGAGGACGAAGGTCTTTGCCCGCGCTGCAAAACCAGGAAGATTTCAAAAGGGCGTACCTACTGCTACCGCTGTGAAGAGTCGCTTTCACGCAAGCACGTGCCGGTAATCGGGCTCATAGCGGCTCTGCTCGCTCTGCTGCTTTCGGCATTCTGCTTCCTTATTGTCTGCCTTGACCTCGCCCCCGCTTTTCAGACTATGAAAGGCGACAGGGCGCTTGCCAAAAAGAATCTTTTCACGGCATATACCGCTTACAGCGAGGTTGACTCAACCGTCGCCGAAATTCAGGAGATTCTCGGCGCCAATTCACCGCTCAATAACTTCGTAAAGGGCGGCCTCGGCATCAAGTCCAAAATGTTCAAGGCAATCACCGGCATTTACGACCCGCTCAGGACCTATCAGAGAGCGACCAATGTTTACGGCGAGGATGTCAGCGAAAAATATCTTGCACACGATAAGTTTTATCAGGAGTGCGGCGAGTATTACAAGCGCTTCGAGAAGACTTACGCCATCATTCAGGAGCCTCTTGATATGATGCAGGATATGGAGGAAGTCACTCCCGAAAACGGTGAAACGGTTATCGCCCTGTTTGAAGAAAAGCGAAACGAAAAGGGCTGCGACCCCGTTATCTTCGACTATTTCTATTACACCGTATTGAGTTACTACGGTATGGATAAAGACAGGGTGCTCGAAAGCATCGAGAAACTCGACGAGGACGCGAAAGCGACCGGGCTTGACTACTCCTGGCTTTACTATAAAGAGTACGCCAGAGAACTGATTAAGCGTGACAGGGTTGACGAGGCGGTAAAACTGCTCGATGTGCTTACCGACAGAGACATAAGCGCATATGACCCCACGGCTATGAAAGCGCGTGCATATATCAGCCTGGGTGAAACAAAGAAAGCCGAAGACCTGGTGGAAAAATACTGCAGGAACAATATGAAGGACGAAAAGACGCAGTCCGATTCAAACTACAGCCTGCTTATTTACCTTGCCAGAGCGCTCGGCAAAACGGAAGAGGCGAAGGCGGTTATCGCGGAGGCTAAAGAACTTTACCCGACCGTGCCCGAGTACGACCGCCAGGAAGCGCTCATTTTCCTCACGGAAGGGGACTATGACCAGGCGTTTGAATCCGCTTATTCATCCGAGCAGATTGCATACAACATAGCGAGTTACTACGGTGACACCGAGTATTTCAACTCCGAAATGCTTATGAACACCGTTTATATCTCCGCCAAACTCTGCAAACTTCACGGCAAGCAGAATACGGAGAATGCACAGTATCTTGACGAGGTTATCAAATACTATGAAACCGTAAACTGGGATCAGCAGATAATTGATATTGCCGAGGGCAAGACGGATATCAAAGAGATTACCACGAAGGGAGCGTGCGACTTTATATGAGAATATTCTATGTTATAACAAAGTTCTTACTTTTCCCGGGTGCGTATCTCAGAGGCTTCTGGGAGCAGGTCACCTGCCGCATTCTTCACCTTATGGTTGAATCCGACGGCTATATGAGGCTCGACGAAGCGTGCGGCCACGTTGACCACTCACTGCCCGAAAAGCAGTTTGCCGCTTATCTTATGTCCACGGGACCGGGCTTTATGAATTTCAATATGGGTATGGCATTTTTCCTTTTCGGTTTTCTCAATGTCAAAGTGCTCGGCATCACCCCGTATGACAGCCTCCCGCTTTTCATTGTATATGTTATTTCAATGTATATAGGCGTATCGCTGCTCAACTGCCTTTTCCCGCTCACCGAAGATATACTCAATTACTGGGATATCGCCTGGGGCAAATCAAAGCCCGTTAAGAAAAAGGGCCGCAAGGTCACCGGCGGCGTGCGCAAAGTTATCGCGCTCCCGTTTACGCTGATTACTCGCGCGGGCGCCTTCCTCGAAAAGAACTGCGTAATCTTCATACTCTGGGTTGCTTTCCTCGTGTGGCAGTTTGTTTTCTGAAAACAGGATAAAATAAAAACATCGGCACGGTTGTTAACCGTGCCGAGTTTGTTTTTGTTTTCACGCAATTATTTATACTTTCTTTTGCGTGCTGCCTCTGACTTTAATTTTCTCTTTACAGAGGGCTTCTCGTAATGTTCTCTTTTACGAACTTCCTGGATAACGCCGTCTCTTGAAGTCTGTCTCTTAAATCTTCTGAGTGCGCTCTCGAGAGATTCGCCTTCTTTAACCTTTACGGTGCTCAATATATTCACTCCCTTCTTATAATCACAGGGACATAATTTCCTGATTATTCCGCTACATTATACTAAATGTTCGGGGCAATGTCAACAGTTTTTTATGAGGGCTTAACCACTATGTTGACGAGCCTGCCCTTTACATAAAGTTCTTTCACAATGCTCATACCTTCGAGCGAGGCGGCAACTTTTTCGCTGCCCTTCGCGGCGGCAATCGCGTCTTCGGATGAAATGTCGGCGGATACCGTAATCTTGTCTTTAACTTTTCCGTTAATCTGTACCGCTATTTCGATTTCATCGTCAACGCACTTGCTCTCGTCATAGGTCGGCCAGCTTTCGTAGGCGATTGTATCCGTATGGCCGAGAATCTGCCAGATTTCTTCGCAGATATGCGGGCAGATGGGTGAGAGCATCTTCACAAGGCCTTCCGCGTAGTCCTTCGGGCAGGAGCCTGCTTTATAAACCGCGTTTACGAATATCATCATCTGGCTGATGGCTGTGTTGAAGGCAAGGGTCTCAAAGTCACCCGTCACCTTGCGCACGGTCACGTTGTAAACCTTTTCAAGTTCGCTTCTCTTGTCTTCGCCGAGATTTGCTTCGTCTGTAAAGAAAGTCCACACGCGGGTGAGGAATCTCTTCGCGCCTTCAACGCCCTGATTGCTCCAGGGTTTTGATGCTTCAATCGGGCCCATGAACATTTCATAAAGGCGAAGAGTGTCCGCTCCGTAATCGCGCACGATATCGGAGGGGTTAACCACAAACTCGGGGAAACGCTTGCCCATCTTGATGCCGTTGGCACCGAGAATCATACCCTGATGCACGAGTTTCGCAAACGGCTCTTTAACGGGCGAAACTCCCATATTGTAAAGGAATCTGTTCCAGATTCTTGAATAGATGAGGTGGCCTACGGCGTGCTCCGGTCCGCCGATGTAAAGGTCAACGGGGAGCCAGTGCTTAAGCAGTTCGGGGTCGCCGATTGCTTTATCGTTCTGCGGGTCGATATAGCGCATATAATACCAGCTTGAGCCCGCGGAGCCCGGCATGGTGGAGGTTTCGCGCTTGCCCTTTATGCCGTCTTTTTCGATGTATTTCCAGTCCTGAGCGTTTTCGAGAGGAGCCTTGCCGCTTTTGCCCTTGTAGTCGTCAAGTTCGGGCAGCACAAGCGGCAGTTCGTCATCATCAAGCACGTGGATTTCGCCGTCGTCCGTGTAGTAAACGGGAACGGGCTCGCCCCAGTAACGCTGGCGGGCGAATATCCACTCGCGGAAGTGATAGTTGGTCTTGCGCCTCGCGACGCCCATATTTTCAAGTTTAACGGTGATTGCCTCTTTCGCTTCCTCAACAGTGAGCCCTGTGAATTCGGCAGAATTTATGAGTTTGCAGCCCTTGCCGAGATAATCGCCCTTTTCAAAAGCGCACTCGGAAACGTCCGCGCCGTCAATTACCTGAATCATCGGAATACCGTGCACCTGAGCGTACTCAAAGTCGCGCTGGTCGTGGCTCGGAACAGCCATTACCGCGCCCGTGCCGTAACTCGCAAGCACGAAGTCGCCTATGAATACGGGCACTTCCTTGCCGTTTACGGGGTTCACCGCGTATATGCCCTTGAGGCAGCAGCCGCTCTTTGTCTTGTTGAGTTCGGTGCGGTCCATATCGGTCTTCTTAACGGTTTCCGCTATGTATGCCTTCACCTCGTCCTGATTCTCAATGCGCGGCATAAGTTTCTGCACAAGGTCGCCGTCGGGCGCAAGCACCATGAAGGTGATGCCGTAGATGGTTTCGATACAGGTGGTGTAAATCGAAAACTGACCGCCGCCTACTACGTTGAAATCAACTTCAACGCCAGTGCTCTTGCCTATCCAGTGGCGCTGCATATCTTTGGTCGATTCGGGCCAGTCAATCTCATTGAGGCCGTCAAGCAGTTCTTCGGCAAACGCCGCCTGGTCGATTACCCACTGTTTCATATTCTTACGGATAACGGGGTAGCCGCCGCGCTCGCTCTTGCCGTCAATAACTTCATCGTTCGCAAGCACTGTGCCGAGTTCTTCGCACCAGTTTACGGGGATATCAACGAGTTTCGCGTAGCCTTTGAGATAGAGCTGCTTGAAAATCCACTGAGTCCATTTGTAGTAAGAGGGGTCGGATGTCGCGATCATCTTGGACCAGTCATAGTCAAAGCCGAGTTCTTTCAGCTGCTTTGAGAAAGTCTGTATATTATCCTGGGTGAAACCGTTGGGATTGTGACCGGTTGACACGGCATACTGCTCCGCAGGCAGGCCGAATGAGTCATAGCCCATCGGGTGAAGTACATTGTAGCCCTGCATTCTCTTCATGCGGGATACTATGTCGGTGGCTGTGTAGCCCTCGGGGTGACCCGCGTGAAGGCCTACGCCCGAAGGATAGGGAAACATATCAAGCGCGTAAAACTTGGGCTTTGAAAAATCCCACACATCCGTCTTGAATGTTTCGTGCTCCTCCCAGTATTTCTGCCATTTTTTTTCAATTGCTTTGTAGTCGTAGGGTGCCATTTAAGCAACTTCCTTTCAATTCAACTCTTTGATAATCAGTCAGCCGTGAGCACATCGGACAGGTCAAGCCTTTTCGCATCTGTCCACAGGCGCTCAAGGTTGTAGTATTCTCTGCTTTCAGCGTCAAATATATGCACGAGCATGGTGCCGTAATCGAGCAGTATCCAGCCTGTGGCTCTGCCTTCAATATGGTCCGGGTCGATATCAAGACGCTTTTTTATTTCATACTCAACCTCTTCCGCGAGGGCTTTGGTGTGAGTATTCGAAGTGCCGTTTGCTATAATGAAAATGTCGGAAACTATCGTAACCTCTTCCGTCTCAATCGCCACGATGTCAACGGCCTTCTTTTCGTCAAGCACTTTTGCTATTTCTTTTGCGAGATTTTTGGGGTCGGTCATATTTATCTCCTTTTCAGATGCCGAAATGTCTGAGCATATCGTTGTAGCAGTCCAGCGTGGCGGGATGCACGGGCCTGTCGTTAAGGGCGAGTGTCCTTACCGTGTATCTGCTTGTGTAAAGGATTGCGTGCTCAAGGCTGAGTGTCGCGAGTTTGCGCACCGTTTCAACATCGGGGTAATCTCTTTCCGCCGAGATATAGTCGGCAACATACACGATTTTCGAAAGCAGGGTCATGCCCGCCTTGCCCGTAGTATGCCAGCGTATGGCTTCGAGTATCTCCTCATCAGTCACGATTCCTCTGCTCTTTAAGAAAACGGGGGCTGAAATCTGATGCCATACTTTCGGGCTCGATTTTTCGAGCGGAGTCATTTTGCCGATAAGGTCAGCGTGCTCATCGGAGTGAAGACGCTTGGTTATATCGTGCAGCAGACCTGCGAGTTTCGCTTTTTCCGGGTCCGCGCCGTATCTTTCGGCAAGTATGCCCGCGCTCTCGCTCACGCACTCCGAGTGGAAAACTCTCGTTTCATCGAGCATGCTGTGTATGAGTTCGTGGTATTTGTCAAAGCCGTCGTCATAAAGGTCGTTCGCCTTTATGTAACTGAGCACTTCCGGGGCTACAATGTCGCCGCAGTCGATATTGCCCTTGATGTAAAACCTCACCTGCGTGGAACTCAGTTCATAGGGCTCAATCGGCATAAAGATTATCTTTTTGCGCTGCGCCTCCGTGTAGCCGGAGAGGTCCGGCTTGTAGTCCGTCTTTCTCGATGCCGCGCAGATTGTGCACAGCGAAAGGATTTCCTCCCATCTGTACCACTGCGTGAATGTTTCGAGCATATCCGAGCCGATGATGAAATAGAAATCATCCTTCGGATACATATCGTGAAGAATATGCAGGGTTTCAACGGTGTAACTTCTGTCGCCTCTGTTTATTTCAATATCGGAGACCTCGAAAAACGGCTCGGGAAATTCGAGTGAGCACATCTCCATCCTGTCCTTTGCCCCGGCGAGCGCCGCGGCGGCCTTGTGAGGCGGAATGCAGGAGGGCATGATTATCACTCTGTCAAGCCCGAGGCGGCGGTATGCCTCAAGCGCAAGTCTTTTGTGACCGTTGTGCGGGGGGTTGAAGGTGCCGCCCAAGATGCCTGTTTTCATATTTTAACTGATGTTTATTCTCTTGTGCATGATGTGTGCTGTGGCGAAGAAGAGCCCGAGGTCCTGAAGCACCATAAACAGATACGGCATAAGCGTCAGCTGCATACCGGGGGAGTGCGGGTCGCCGAAATCGAAGGTAAACGACTTGTCATTGCCGAGCACAAGGTAAACGCCGAAGAATTTTTCAAGATAATAGATGCACACAAGGCCGAGAATCATAGTGCCGGCGGAAATGATGACCGCCCAGATTACATTCGCCTTCTGGAACTGCCTGATGTGTGAAAGAGCAATTCCGAAGTAAACGATAATGGTGCAGGAAAGGATTATCGTGAAGAATTCAAGAATATAATACACGGCGTAGGTGATTATCTGCGCCTTTGAGGGGAAGTTTGCAAACACTGAAAGAAGACTTGATGCGGTGTCAATCGTTTCACCGTACTGCTTCTGTATGTATTTTGCGAGTATATCGAGCACGAGCACGAAGTTTACAAACGAGAATACCATCCACGCGCCGTAAACGATAACCTTTGAGCCGAGCAGCTGCTTGCTGTTGACGGGCAGGGTGAAACTCAGGTAACCCTGCTGGCCGAAAAGTGACTTCTGGTAATCGTAAATAACGAAGAAGAGCGAAACGAATACGAGAAGGAAGGAAACGAGCAGGCTGATGATAACGCCCGCGGTGAGAATTTTTGTTTTTTCTGTGTATTTGCCTATGAAGAAAGCGCACAGCGCGGCAATCTCAATGAGATAGAAGAGGGGAATAACTCTTGCGCTGGCAAGGAAATCGTTTTTTATGAGTTTGAGCATCTTGCCCTTTACTTTGTCAGATTTGCCAGTCACTTGCAAACACCTCCTTGAATACTTCGTTTACGGTTTTGCCCGTGCTTGTGAGATGGGCTACGGTATCCTGCATAAGCAGTTTGCCTCTGCCTATCATAATGATTGAATCAAGCACGCCTTCAATATCGTGAATAAGGTGAGTGGACATCATAAGGGTTGAGCCCTCGGGACGGTTTTTGATGATTGACGCAAGGATGAAATCCCTTGCCGCGGGGTCAACGCCGCCCATAGGCTCGTCGAGGATGTAAATCTTCGCGTTTCTGCACATAACGAGTATGAGCTGAAGTTTTTCCTGCTGACCTTTTGACATTGTCCTTGCCTTCTGCTTATGGGGCAGCTGGAAAGTGTCAAGCATCTTCATCGCTTTCTGAAGGTCGAAATCATCGTAGAAGTCGGCCATATACTTGATGGCGTCATCGGCGGTCATCCAGCTTGCAAGGTAGGTTTTCTCGGGCAGGTATGCTACCATGGCCTTTGTTTTCGCTCCGGGTTTGAGCCCGTCCACAAGTACCTCGCCGCTGTAGTCGTTGATAAGACCGGTGAGTATTTTGATAAGAGAAGTTTTGCCGCTTCCGTTAGGCCCGAGCAGGCCGATAATCTGCCCGTCTTCGAGGCTGAATGAAACATTGTTAAGCACACGGTTGCTGCCGTAGGATTTTGACAGCCCGTTGATTTTTATTATTTCAGACAAAAGAAACCCTCCGTTTCCGTTATTTACCTTTAAGTGTCGTTTAATCCGTGATATTATATCACTTAATTAAATAAAATAAAAGAAATTTTTTTCGATTTATGCGAATATAAGTGAATTTTCTGTGAATTTGAGGGCGGGCGTGCGGATAAATATCACGGAAAAGATTGATATTGCCTCTCCTTTATAGTAAAATATATCCATTAAATCAGCGGAGTTGATATTATGTTTTACAGAGCGGAAAACGAACTCAGAGAAATACCGTTTGAAGAGATAAGCGAAGATTTCCTCACAATAGGCATAATCAGCGGCGAAGAACTTGACGCGCTTAAAGAGAAACTCGATTTTTCGGATTCTTCCGCGGAAAAATGCAAAAGAGCGAATCCTCTGTTCAGAACGGAAGTTGAAGTTTACGGCAACTATACTTTCACCGAACTGCGCGTGCCCGCAGGCAACGGGCAGGATGACTATATCGCCGTTTTCCTCAAAAAGAATTTCATACTCATAGTCGATATCCTTGACCGCGACGGCTCTACCATGGACATATTCCGCCGCGTGGTTGACAGATTCCCTGCAGAAAAAATCAACCCCGCGAAAGTGGTCTGCTCATTTATGGAATCGCTTGTGTCCGACAGCGGCGCGATAATCGAAAACGCGCGCAACGAACTTGTGGCTATGGAAGAAAGAATAGTCAGCGGCGACACGGGCGACGACTTCAACATTGAACTGCTCGATATCAAAAAGGATCTGCTCAGATTCAACAATTACTATGAGCAGCTGCTCGATATATCCGAAACCCTGAGCGACAATGACAACGATATTTTCCGCGAGGAGGATGTCATCTACATCTCCAACCTGCAAAACAAGATTCAGCGCATAGTCAACGATATCGACTCGCTCGAAAATTCCGCCGACCATCTCGGTGACGCCTATTCATCATCGCTCGACCTCAAACTCAACCACTCGATGAAAGTGTTCACGGTGATTACCACCATCTTTTTCCCGCTTACGATTATCGTCGGCTGGTACGGAATGAACTTTGACAGCATGGCGGAATTTCACTGGAAATACGGGTATTTGTTTGTGATACTGCTCTCGGCGGCAGTCGTAGCCTTTATGATGATTATCGGCAAAAAACGCAAATGGTTTTGAGGACGGTCGGCGAATATACGGCGAAAAACAAACAAAAAAGTATAAGAGGACTGCGAGTTTTTAACTTGCGGTCCTCAATTTTTATTCAATCAAATTTTCATAAGGAATATTTTTTATTTTTTTTGTTTTCGGAGCCTTTGCTCATTCGCCGTATCTTGATACTGTCTTCAGTCCGGAAAGAGCCGTTTTCATCCGTTTCTTCGTCCTCCCTGCTTCTGTGCCTTTGAGTAAGTGACATCAAAACCGGTCGGGACATAAAAGGCGAAAAACGAAAAGACAATAGTTTGACAGAAGTGCGGGTTTTGAACTCGTACTTCTTTTCTTTATTCGATATAGTTTTCTATAAAGAATATTGTTTTGTCTTTTCTCGGCGTTCTTTCGGTCTTGCCGTATCCTGATACTGTCGTCGGCCGAAATAATCGCCGTTTTCATCCTTTTCTGTTCCCTCCCTGTTGCCGTGCCTTTGATAGAATTACATCAGGAACAAATTGACAATATAATTGATTGTCATTCCGAGCCTGTCGAGGAATCTCAAATAGATCCTTCGACTCGTTTCACTCGCTCAGGATGACAAAACGGTTTCAAATGTTGTTACTTCAGCGGCACTTAGGGAGGACGCAAGAAGCGTTGAACCGCCGATGCGCCGCCTGTGGCGGATGAAGCGAGGCGGTGAGAGGAAAAAACAAGGAGAACTGCGAAGCGAGCCAGCGAGCAGAGCGACTATGTTTCTGACGGTTAAAAATACGCCGAGAAAAGACGATAACAAAATATTCCTTATGTTAAATCAGAACAAATAAAAATCAAGGACCGCAAGTTAAAAACTTGCAGTCCTCTTAAACTTTTTTGTTTGTTTTTCGCCGTATATTCGCCGACCGATTATTCTACGGGCTTCTGTGCGGGAGCGGGGGCTCTGGAGCAAACAAGGTTTACGATAATGCCCAGTATCAGAGCGCACGCAACCTCTGTAAGAGTAACCTTGCCGATTGTGAGGCTCAGGCCGCCGATGCCGCTGATGAGGATAGTGGCAACCACGAAGAGATTTCTGTTGTCGCCCAGGTCAACGCCCTGAATCATCTTGAGACCGCTTACCGCGATGAAACCGTAAAGGGTAACGCAAACGCCGCCCATTACGCAGGAGGGGATGGTCGCAAGCAGGGTAACAAACGGAGCAATGAAGGAAGCAACGATTGCGAGACAGGCGGTGGCAAGGATTGTTGCTACCGAAGCGTTGCCGGTGATGGCTACGCAGCCTACGGATTCGCCGTAAGTGGTGTTCGGGCAGCCGCCGAAGATTGCGCCGACCATTGAGCCGATACCGTCGCCCAGAAGAGTTCTGTGAAGGCCGGGCTCTTTAAGGAGATCCTGGTCAATGATGGAGGAAAGATTCTTGTGGTCCGCAATATGCTCTGCAAACACAACAAACGCAACGGGAATGTAAGCAACGGCGATTGTCGCGATGTAGGAGGGAGTGATGTCACCGAGGCTCTTATATGCCTGAACGAAGGTGAAATCGGGCACCCACTGCATATTCTTGAACAGGTCGAAATTAACAAGGATGAGCGCTTCGTTACCGGTGCTCTTGCCGATGAGGGTGAAGATTGTCGCGGCGATGTAGCCTGCGGCAATACCGATGATGAAGGGGATAAGTCTTGCTGTCTTTTTGCCGTAAACTGAGCAGATGATAACAACGAAGAGAGTTATGAGAGCGCAGAGGAAACCTGCCCAGTTCATATTTTCTCCGCCGTTTTTCATAGCGTCGCCGATTGCGTTGCCTGCGAGTGAAAGTCCGATGATGGCAACTGTGGGGCCGATAACAACAGCCGGCATGAGTTTGGAAATCCATTCAACGCCTGCCGCTTTAACTATGAGAGCGATTACAACATAGACGAGACCTGCGAACACCGCACCGATGATCAGGCCTGCGAAGCCTGCGCCTGCGGATGCCGCTCCGCCGAATGCCGCAAACATCGAGCCGATGAAAGCGAAGGAGGAGCCGAGGAAAACGGGGCTCTTGAACTTTGTGAAGAGCAGATAAACCAGCGTGCCTACGCCTGCTCCGAAAAGAGCGGCCGACTGGCTCATCCCGTTACCGATGATTGCAGGTACGGCGATTGTTGCCGCAAGAATTGCGAGCAGCTGCTGAAACGCGAAAACGATGAGCTGCCCGGCTTTGGGTTTGTCTTTTACGCCATAGACAAGATTCATTTCTTTTACCTCCAATTAAGTTACAGTATATAATAAAACCGCCCGGGCGGTTGCTGTACCCCGAATGAAGTCCTATTTCGTAAAATATACCACATATTGTGGTTGATGTAAAGAAGTAAAACAATATTTTTTGAAAAAACGGTGTAAAAAGGTAACCGTTTTTCTTGACACTTCAATGCCGTTTTAGTATTATTAATATGGAGTATTTTAATGAATAATTTACCTTAAAAATATTTGACCTTACCGGAGGTTTTATGGCGGAACAGATAATCAATGTTGACAGAATGGAGCAGGCGGTCAGCCTTTTCGGCTCATTCGATGAAAACATAAAGATAATCGAAAAAGAGTACGGAGTGGGCGTGGTTTCGCGCGGCTCCGAGCTTAAAGTTACGGGCGAGCCCGAAAACGTGCAGAAGGCTGTCAGGGCAATCAACGGCCTGCTTCTGCTCATCAATAAGGGTGAGGCGCTCAGCGACCAGAATGTGCGCTATGTGCTCTCGCTTGTCAATGAAGACAATGAGGATAAACTTGAGCAGATGACCGGCGACTGCGTGTGCATCACCGCAAAAGGCAAACCCGTCAAGCCCAAAACGCTCGGTCAGAAGAGATATGTTGAGAGCATACGCAAAAACACCGTCACTCTCGGCGTGGGCCCTGCGGGCACGGGCAAAACCTACCTCGCCGTCGCTATGGCGGTAAAGGCTTTCAGGGCAAAGGAAATAAACCGCATCATCCTCACAAGGCCGGCGGTTGAAGCAGGCGAAAAACTCGGTTTCCTGCCGGGCGACTTGCAGCAGAAGGTTGACCCTTATCTGCGCCCGCTTTATGATGCCCTTTTCGATATGCTCGGCTCCGAGAATTTTCAGAAGCATCAGGAGAGGGGAGATATCGAGGTTGCGCCGCTCGCCTATATGAGGGGCCGCACCCTTGACGACAGTTTCATTATCCTTGACGAAGCGCAGAATACAACCACCGAGCAAATGAAGATGTTTCTCACCCGTCTCGGCTTTAATTCCAAGATGGTGGTCACGGGCGATATAACCCAGATTGACCTGCCGGACGGCAAACGCTCAGGACTTAAGGAAGCAATGAGAATACTCAAAAACATTGACGATATAGGAATAGCAAAATTCAACGAAAAAGATGTTGTAAGGCACCGCCTTGTGCAGGATATAATCAAGGCATATGAAAAAAATGAGGAGGAGCGCATAAGAAATGAACGCAAAGGCTAAGGTTATCATTTCCAAAGATGAAGGCGTAAAACTACCCGCAGGTGTAAAACTTCTTGTGCGCCGCTGCTGTATAGCGGTGCTTGAGGAGGAGCAGTTTCCCGGTAACGCCGAAGTGAGCGTCACTTTCACGGACGATGAAAGAATCAGGGAACTGAACGCAAAGCACAGGCATATAGACAAATCAACCGATGTCCTCTCTTTTCCGCTCGGCGAAAACGGAGTTTACGATGAAAACCCCGCAACGGGCGCGAAACTGCTCGGGGATATCGTTATTTCCGTGCCTCACGCAGAATCGCAGGCAAAAGAATACGGCCACTCGCTCCAGAGGGAAATCGGTTTTCTCACCGTTCACTCAATGCTTCACCTGCTCGGTTACGATCACGTGGGCGGCGGGCTTGAAGAGGTGAGAATGCGCGAAAAGGAAGAGCGCGTGCTGACCGAACTCGGGCTTAAAAGAAACGACAGTTATTATATGGAGACAGAGTGATGAAAAGTTTTCTCAAAGGCTTTGTATACGCGGGCAGGGGAGTTGCCTACTGCATCGCGAACGAAAGAAATTTCAGGGTGCATCTGTGCTTTACGGTCTATATGTTCTGCTTCTTGCGACTTATGGATTTTTTTGTGATTTCAAACGCGGAACTCGGCGTACTGCTTGCCCTGTGCGCGCTTGTGCTCGGCTTTGAGTGCATAAATACCGCACTCGAAAGGGCGGTTGACCTTGTGTCTTCCGAAAGAAGTGAACTTGCCCGTATCGCAAAAGACACCGCCGCGGGCGCAGTGCTCGTGTGCGCGGTATTCGCCGTTATTGCGGGCATAGTGATTATGTATCAGCCTGAGGCGTTTTCAAAGATGTATGCATATTACACGGAGCATCCCGGCATGCTCGCGATTCTTACGGTGAGCATAATCCTGAGCCTTGTTTTCGTTTTCCTGCCCTCTTACATCAAGGAGAAAAAGAAAAATGACTAAGACCGCATTTGTTTCAATAGTCGGCTGCCCCAATGTGGGCAAATCCTCTCTGCTCAACAGATTTCTCGGGCAGAAGGTGGCAATCGTCACCCGCAAGCCGCAGACCACCCGTACCAGGATAATCGGTGTGCTCACAAAGGGCGAAACGCAGTTTGTGTTTACCGATACTCCCGGCTATCACCGCCCCAAGAACAAACTCGGTGAAAAGATGATAAAGGCGGTGGGCGAGGGCATAAGCGGTATGGATGCCTGCCTGTTTGTAACCGAGCCGGAGGGCGAAATCCGCACGGCGGAAACCGAACTTCTCGCGAGGCTTCGCAAAGAGGGTGCTCCCGTTATTCTCGCGCTCAATAAGACAGATTCAGTTACAAACAAAGAGGCGATGATGAAAAAGGTGATGCAGTTTACCGCCGCTTATGATTTTGAAGCGGTTGTGCCCTGCTCCGCCCTTACCGGAGATAACGTTGACGCGATTCTCGATGAACTCGGCAAACTTGCTTACGAATCGCCGCATTTCTTCCCCGACGACACCCTCACGGACCAGCCCGAAAGGGTGATTGCCTCCGAAATGATAAGAGAAAAAATTCTGCTCCTGCTTGACCGCGAAGTGCCCCACGGCACCGCCGTTGCGATTGAAAAGATGAGAGAGCGCGAAACGGGCGGCATAATGGATGTTGAGGCGGTAATCTACTGCGAAAAAGAGAGCCATAAAGGCATTATAATAGGCAAAAAAGGCGAAACTCTCAAAAAGATTTCCACAAAAGCCAGAATGGATATGGAAAGATTTTTCGGCTGCAAGGTAAACCTGCAGTGCTGGGTTAAAGTTAAAGAAGGATGGAGAAACAGAGAGGGCCTGATTCACAATTTCGGGCTCGACTGAGGTGAAGTATGTCAATCGTCACAAACGCTCTTGTCATAAAAGTTAATGATTCAGGCGAAAGCGACCGCATAGTCACCCTGCTGAGCGCAGAACTCGGCGTGGTGAGAGCCTTCGCAAACAGGGCAAAAAAGATAAACGGCAGGATGAACGCCGCCACGCAGACCTTCTGCTACGGCGAGTTTACCCTCTATGCCGGCAAAGACAGTTACACGGTTGATTCCGTCACTTCAAAGGAAGTGTTTTTCGGTCTTCGTGAAGATATAGTCAAACTTGCGCTCGGGCAGTATTTCTGCACTCTCGCTCTCGACCTTGTGCCGGAGGGCGAGCCGGCACCCGATTCACTGCGCGTGATACTCAACTCACTCTCATTTCTTGAAAAGGGCAGGCGCTCGTGTGACTTTCTCAAAAGCGTTACGGAACTTAAACTCCTTTCTCTCGCGGGCTTTACGCCCAACCTCACCGCCTGCTCCGTTTGCGGCGAAAACCCGGCGGGCAATGTCGGATTCGATATTGCGGGCGGCACATTTTCCTGCGGAAAGCACGGCAGGGGAGATATCGTAATTACACCGGGCGTGCTCACGGCTATGAGGCACATCATTTCGAGCCCGGTTGACCGCATTTACTCTTTCACACTCACCCCGCAGGATGAAAAACTGCTGGGCTCGGTGTGCGAGCGTTTTGCCGTAAGGCATACGGGCCGAAATCTCAAGGCCCTTGAGTTTTATAACAATGTAAAAGAGGGTGAAGCACAATGAGCAAAAAGGTTGCCAAAACTCCCCCTATGGGGTGGAACAGCTGGGATTGCTACGGCAATTCCGTAAACGAAGAGCAGCTTCTCGCAAACGCGGACTATATGGCAAAGTATCTGAAAGCTTACGGCTGGGAGTATGTTGTGTGCGACATACAGTGGTCCGAGCCGACTGCAGACGGCTTTGCCTATCATAATTTTGTGCCGCTTTGCATGGACGAATATTCACGCCTTATTCCCGCACCCAACAGATTTCCCTCATCCGCGGGAGGTAAGGGCTTTAAGCCTATTGCCGATTACATTCACTCTCTCGGGCTTAAATTCGGTATTCATATAATGAGAGGCATTCCCAGGCAGGCGGTACACGCCGCAGCGCCTACAATTACGCCCGGTATAACCGCGAGGGATATTGCCCTGCAGTATTCAATCTGCCCGTGGAATACCGATATGTACGGCGTAGATTACGAAAGAAAAGGCGCACAGGAATACTATGATTCGCTCTTTGAACTTTATGCTTCGTGGGGCGTTGATTACGTTAAATGCGACGATATAGCAAACACCGAATTTCTTCCGCACAATCCCTATTCCGCGCGCAAAGAAATCGAGATGCTCAGAAAAGCCATTGACAAATGCGGCAGAGATATAGTGCTTTCGCTCTCTCCCGGTCCCGCCCCCGTTTCCGAGCACGAGCACCTTGCCGCAAACGCGAATATGTGGCGCATCACGGGCGATTTCTGGGATGACTGGGATAAACTCTACGATATGTTTAACCGCTGTTATCAGTGGCAGGATTACGTTGCGGAGCACTCGTGGCCCGACTGCGATATGCTCCCCGTAGGTCACATAAAACTCTGCGAGGAAAAGAACAGATACACCCATTTCACAAAAGACGAGCAGATTACTCTTATGACTCTGTGGTGCATATTCCGCTCACCCCTTATGATAGGCGCCGAAATGAGAGACAATGACGATTTCACCCTCTCACTGCTCACAAATGCCGAACTTATCGACGTACTCAAGAATTCGCACGGAGCAAGGCAGTACAGAAGAAATGAGACAGACGGCAAAGGCGAAATAGTCTGGAAAAGCGAAGGGGAAAACTGCGAATACATTGCCCTTTTCAACACGGACGGCAAAGAGAGAAAGATATCATTTGACGCAAAGGGCGAAAAAGTAAGAGATTTATGGGCGCACGAAGATATTGAAAACTGCGGCTCGCTCACGGTTGCTCCCCATGGAGCGAGACTGATAAAGGCAGGTAAGTGATATGACCGAAAGACAGCCTAATTACAGATTTGCGACCGAAGCCCCCGACCACATTATGGTGAGCATCTGGGATGACGCGAAAACAAGTATGGCAATCACCTGGCGCACAAGCACGGCGGTTGAAACAGGCTATGTCCTCTTTAACGAAGAGGGCGGTGAGGTGATGAGGGCGGACGCCGTCAATAAGTTATTCAAAAGCGACGTTAATACTTCATATATCCATTTTGTCCGCCTTTCGGGGCTTAAAAGCGGCACGAGATATTACTACACCTGCGGCGATGACGAGCGCAGGAGCGACGAGTTTTATTTTGAGACCGAGCCCGAAAATCTTACGAAATTCAGTTTCATCTGCATTTCCGACCATCAGAAGGATGACGACCACTATAACCCCGATTATTCATCCCTCAACGCTTTTCTTAAAAAAGCGCTTGAAGAGCACCCGGAGGTAAAATTCATTTTCACCGCCGGTGACAATACCAACAACGGCCAGCACGAAATTCAGTGGAACGCGATGTATGAAGGGCTTAAAGGCATAATCGAATACAGGCCGTATATGATGTGCTGCGGCAATCACGACAACCGCGGCTTTGAGTTTTATTTCCCCGAAGAAAAGAACAGATACTACGCAGAGCCCGCCGAGTTTTTCAACACCCAGCATCAGTTATCATATCCGCAAAACGGACCCGAAGGATGGCAGACCGAAAACTATTCCTTCAATTACGGCAACGCCCATTTCAATGTTTTCGGCGTGAACGAGCCCGAACTTGTAAACGAATGGGCGAAGGGCGATATTGATTCCTGCGGCAAAACCTGGAAATTCGGTGCCTACCATTTCCCGATTTATTACGCGGGCCCCAACCTCTCAAACGATGACGGCTATCCGATGATGAGGGAGTGTATGGAGAGGCTCGACGTGCTCTTTTCCGGGCACGAGCACGGCTTTTCAAGATCTTTTCCCATAAAGAACGAAGAGATGTTTGACAGGCCCTCTCAGGGCACCGTTCACTATGAACTCGGCAACGGAAACTATAATCCGCCCGGCACCAAAATCCTCGCGAAAATATGGCACGCCTCCTATTATCCGCAGGAGGAGAAGGTCGCCTCCTACTGCCTTGTTGAAGTTGACGGTGAAAAAGTTAAATTCACCTCCGTGCTCAGCGACGGCAGAATAGTTGACGAGTGTATAATAGATAAGGAAAAGGACGAAATCATCCCGCGAAGAATTGCCCCCGTATTCGGCCCGGGCAGAACAAGGGTGTTTTACAAGGGCGTCGATCTCGGGCTTGCCGCGTCGGAAATTCCTCCCGAAAACAAAGACGGCGAGTGGTATCTGCCGGCGGGCACGCTCGTTTCCGTAATCGGCGGAGAGACAGTGCGCGAAAAGGACAGTATGACTCTTAAACTTTACGGCAGAACGGTGCGATTCACCTGCGGCAGCGACATCGCCGTGACGGATAAGGGCGAGGAGAAACTCGCGGGCGCAGTTTACAGAGGCAGGTGCGATCAGCTGTATGTGCCGCTTGACTCGATGTGCCGTATATTCGGTATGAAGTGGGCTTACGCCGCGCGCAATAATTTCCTCACCGTTGAAAGCGCAAACGAAAGCCACCCCGTTCCGTATCAGCCTTAATAAAAAGAAGCGCTCATCCAAAACGGATGAGCGCTTTTGTTATGCCGGATTATCTACGGTTTTTTATTTGTGAAAAATACTGTTTACCAGATCCTTGAACAGAACTCTCTGCTTTTTGAGTTCTTTTTCGGTGCTCTGTTCAACCTTCATGAAATCGTCTCCGAGTTTCTTGAAGTCCTGCTTTATGGTTTCCTCCATAGTGCTTTCAAGGTTTTTCCTTATGGTTTCGAGCATCCTTGTGCTTCTCGGATTCTGCTTGAGCCAGGCTACCGTATCCCTGAGTGACTGCTCCGTTGTCATCGGTTTGTAATCAAGTTCTGCCGCCGCCTTCTCGTATGAGAAATTGCAGTTTTCGCAGAGCTTGTTGATTGAAAATTCGGTGATGACGGGCGGAAGTTTCGCCGCTCTGAAGAGTTTGTCGATTACCGGACACATTTTAAGCAGGAAGCCTTTATGCAGCGCGATTTTCGGCGGCTCCTTGCCTTCGATTTTCGCGAGCGTTGCTATAAAGTCCCTAACGGACATTCTGTCGCCGCACAGGAAATAGCACTCTCCGCCTCTGCCTTTTTCAGCGGCGGCTATCATTCCCTTTGCCACATCTCTCACGTCAACGAAGTTGTATCCGCCGAAGTTCAAGGTGCAGGGGAAAAGTCCGCTCAGGTAAAGCTGAATCATGGAGCAGACGCTGTTTGTGCCGTAGATGTCATCGGGGCCTATGCAGCAGCTCGGCTGAACAACGCAGATTTTAAGGCTTTCGTCGCTTTGCTCAATGCAGTACTGCGTGGCGGCCGCCTTCGATTTGCCGTAAGCGTCGGGCAGACGGTTGGGGTTTAAGGTTGAGTATTCCTTTATCGGTGCGTTCCCTCTTGACGGGGGAATGCAGTCAACCGATGAAACATATACAAGGTTTTTCACTCCGCATTTCTTGCACGCGGCAATCACGTTTTTGGTGCCGCCGTAGTTTACCGACCACACAAGGCGGTCTCTGGTGCCTTCAATATCCACAAGGCCTGCCACGTGATAAACCGTGTCGGCTCCTTCAAACGCTTTTTCAAGGCTGCTGTAATCGCAGATGTCGCCCATCACTTTCTCACAGCCGAAGCGGTCGAGTTCTTTACTGTCGTGTCTTAAAAGTACGCGTATTTTTCCGGGCCTTCCTGCAAGTTCGCTTACAAGAGCATAGCCTACATAGCCTCTTGCGCCGGTCACAACAGATAAACTTTCTTTATTATCCATAATAACCTCCCGTATTGGTTTTTCCGTATTATACACTTTTTCCCACATTTAGTCAAATGCCCAAAAAATTCCCGCCGTTTTCCGCCGTTAATCCGCCTCTTCTACTATGCAGAAAATAACCGGATTTCAATATTGAGCAAAAATGAATATTATGCACATATAATGTATAAAATACGGAAATATCGCATAAAAATACAGAAAACTCAAAAAATATGTTGACAAATATACAGAATTATTTTATAATAGTAAAAATTTGCAATCGAGGTGAAAAAGCATTGATTTCGCTTAAAGGAAGAGACTTTTTAAAACTGCTTGATTTTACTCCCGAGGAGATTAATTATCTGCTCGATCTTGCTTCGGATCTGAAATATAAAAAGAAAAACGGTGTTGTTCACCGCTATTGCGAGGGCAAAAATGTTGCCCTTATTTTTGAGAAAACCAGCACCCGCACCAGGTGCTCTTTTGAGGTTGCCGCGGCTGATCTCGGTATGCACCCCGTGTATCTTGACCCCAAGAGTTCGCAGATAGGCAAAAAGGAAAGCATTGCCGACACCGCCAGAGTTCTCGGTAGAATGTTTGACGGCATAGAATACAGAGGCTACGGCCAGGAGATAGTTGAGGAACTTGCCCGCTATTCCGATGTGCCCGTATGGAACGGACTTACAAACGAGTTCCATCCCACTCAGATTCTTGCCGATTTTCTCACCATCAGAGAGCACATCGATTCGCTCAAAGGCATTAAAATGGTTTATATGGGTGACGCCCGCTACAATATGGGCAATTCCCTTATGGTCGGCTGCGCGAAAATGGGTATGCACTTCGTTGCCTGCGCACCGAAAGAATACTTCCCCGATGACGCTCTTGTAAACACCTGCCGCGAAGTTGCCGCTCAGACGGGCGCGACCATCGAATTTGAAGAGGATCCGTCAAAGGCGGTGCAGGGCGCCGATGTAATCTATACCGATGTATGGGTTTCAATGGGCGAGCCCGAAGAAGTGTGGAAAGAGAGAATTGAAGCGCTCCTTCCTTATCAGGTCAATTCCGCGCTTATGGCGAAGGCAAAGCCGGACTGTAAGTTTATGCACTGCCTGCCCGCTTTCCACGACCTCAAGACCGAAATCGGCAAAGACGTTTACGAGAAGTACGCTCTGAGCGGTCTCGAAGTCACCGACGAAGTATTTGAGAGCCCCGCTTCAATCGTCTTTGACGAAGCGGAAAACAGAATGCACACAATCAAGGCCGTTATGGCTGCTACTCTTATATGATGATGAAAGGATGAAAGTATGAAAAAAGCCTATCTTGTTTTAAGCAACGGTATGATTTTTGAAGGCGAGGCCATCGGAGCCGAAGGCGAAGCGGCGGGCGAAGTCGTTTTCAACACCTCGGTTGTCGGCTACCTCGAAACTCTTACCGACCCGTGCTACGCGGGGCAGATTATCGTTCAGACATTTCCCGCTATGGGAAACTACGGTGTGATTGAAGAGGATTTCGTAGGCAAATGCGCCCTGAGAGGCTATGTTGTCAGAGAAATCTGCGACACTCCGTCAAACTTCCGCAGTCAGTATACTCTTGACAGATTTTTAAAAGAGCACAATGTGCCCGGCATCTGCGGAGTTGACACACGTGAAATCACCAGGATTATCCGCGAAAACGGCGTTATGAACGGTATCATCTGCACAGCCCTACCCACAGACCTTTCATCAATCGCAGGTATCGAAACGGGCGGTCAGGTTGCGGCACTGAGCATAAAGGAAAAAGAGTTTTTCCCCGCGCAGGGTGAAAAGAAATATAACGTGACTCTTATCGATTACAGCGCGAAGGACGCTCTCATCGGCGCGCTCACATCAAGAGGCTGTGACGTTACCGCCGTGCCTTACAACACCCCCGCTTCCGAAATCCTCGCCGCAAATCCCGACGGCGTTGTGCTTTCGGACGGACCGGGTGACCCCGCCGAAAACACAGACTGCATCAAAGAAGTCGCGGAGCTTATCGGCAAAGTGCCCGTGCTCGGCATTTCTCTCGGGCATCAGATCGCCGCGCTCGCACTCGGCGGCAAAACCGAAAAACTCACTTACGGCCACAGGGGCGGCAATCAGCCGGTTAAAGATGTGTTCGGCACAAGAACTTTCATCACCGGGCAGAATCACGGTTACGCCGTGCTTGCCGACAGCCTCAAGGGTATAGGCGATGAAACATTTGTAAACGCCAACGACGGCACAAATGAAGGCATGAGTTACCCCGATAAAGACTGCGTTACAGTGCAGTTTGCACCCGGCGGAGATACCGCTTTCATTTATGATAACTTTATTTCGATGATGGGAGGAAAAGACAATGCCTAAAGATTCTGCTATAAGAAAAGTGCTTGTTATCGGCTCGGGTCCCATCGTTATCGGCCAGGCCGCGGAGTTTGACTACGCCGGCGCTCAGGCGTGCCGCGTGCTCAGAGCGGAAGGTATCAACACCGTGCTCGTTAACTCCAACCCCGCCACCATTATGACAGACAAAAATCTTGCGGACGAAATCTACCTTGAAGCCCTCAACGCGGAGACAGTCGCAAGGATAATCGAAAAAGAGCGCCCCGACAGCCTGCTTGCAGGTCTCGGCGGTCAGACAGGCCTTACTATTGCGATGCAGCTCACAGCCAACGGCACTCTCAAGAAATACGGCGTGCGTCTGCTCGGCTCGGATATCAACGCCATCAACAAGGCGGAAGACAGAGAGATGTTCAGGGATACGATGAAGAGCATCAATCAGCCCTGCGTACCCTCCGACATCGCCGAAGATATTGACACCGCGCTCAAAATCGCCGGTGAAATCGGCTACCCCGTAATTGTAAGACCCGCTTTCACTCTCGGCGGCACGGGCGGCGGTATTGCCGATAACGCCGAGGAACTTGCAATCATCGCAAAGACGGGTCTTGACCTTTCACCCATCACCCAGATACTTGTTGAAAAATGTATCTCCGGCTGGAAGGAAATAGAATTTGAAACCATGAGAGACGCAAACGGCAACGCAATCGCCATCTGCTCTATGGAAAATGTTGACCCCGTAGGCATTCACACGGGCGATTCAATAGTTGTCGCTCCCGCGCTTACTCTTTCAAATGTTGAGTATCAGATGCTCCGCACGGCTGCTCTCGATATAGTTACCGCGCTCGGTATAGTCGGCGGCTGCAACTGCCAGTTTGCTCTGAATCCCGACAGTTTCGAGTACGCCGTTATCGAAGTTAACCCCAGAGTTTCGCGTTCCTCCGCTCTCGCTTCCAAGGCAACGGGTTACCCGATTGCAAAGATGACCACCAAACTCGCGCTCGGCTATACGCTCGATGAAATCAAAAACGATATCACCGGCGTCACCTGCGCCTGCTTCGAACCCTCGGTTGACTATATCGTTTGCAAATTCCCCAAGTGGCCCTTCGATAAATTCGCGGGTTCAAGCCGTAAACTCGGCACGCAGATGAAGGCAACCGGCGAGGTTATGTCCATAGGTCAGAATTTCGAATCCGCCCTGCTCAAAGCAATCAGAGGCGCCGAGATTTCATTTGACACTCTCAACGCTCCTCCGCTCACCGACGAGCCCGTAAGGGTGCGTCTCGCCAAGCAGGATGACAGAAGAATGTTCACCGTTTTCGAGGCTATCAAGAGCGGTGTTTCGATAGACGAGATTTTTGAAATCACCAAGATTGACCGCTGGTTCCTTTACAGAATAAAGAACCTTGCCGACTTTGAGGAAATTCTCAAAAAGGGCGAGATGACCGAAGAACTCTATATGAAGGCGAAGAAACTCGGCTACACGGATGATGCTATCAAGAGGCTCTCCGGAGTAAAAGAGATTCCCTCGCTCGATTTCAGTTACAAGATGGTTGATACCTGCGCCGCGGAGTTTGACGCGCGTACTCCCTACTTCTACTCCTGCTGCGATAAAGCCTGTGAATCCCGCACTTTCAAGAGAAGCGGCAAGCCCGTTATTATGGTGCTCGGCTCGGGCCCCATCCGCATAGGTCAGGGTATAGAATTCGACTACAGTTCCGTTCACTGCGTGTGGACTTTGAGAGATCTCGGCTATGACGTTGTTATAGTAAACAACAACCCCGAAACCGTTTCCACCGACTATGATACTGCCGACAGACTCTATTTCGAGCCGCTTACTCCCGAGGATGTTATGAACATCATCAAGGTCGAAAAGCCCATCGGCGTTGTTGTGGCATTCGGCGGTCAGACGGCTATCAAACTTACCTCATTCCTCGATAAGGCGGGCATCCGTATACTCGGCACATCCGCCGACGGCATCGACCTCGCGGAAGACAGAAGCAGATTTGACGCCCTGCTTGAAACCTTCGGTATTTCAAGACCCAAAGGTATGGGCGTAAACACCCTTGAGGAAGCAATCGAAGCGGCGGACAAACTCGGATATCCCGTGCTTCTCAGACCTTCCTATGTTATCGGCGGTCAGAATATGACCATATCGCATACCAAAGAGCACACCATAGCCTATATGGAGAAAATCCTCTCCGGCGGCATCGAGAATCCCGTGCTTATAGATAAATATATGCCCGGTATCGAACTTGAGGTTGACGTCATTTCCGACGGCAAGGATGTTCTCATCCCCGGCATTATGGAGCATATCGAAAGAGCGGGCGTTCACAGCGGTGACTCAATCGCCGTCTATCCGCCCTACAATCTCAATGACAAGTTCCTCAAGAAGGTTTGCGACTGCTCCGAGAAACTCGCCCTCGCGCTCGGCACAAAGGGCCTTGTTAACATTCAGTACCTCATCTATAATGACGAACTCTATGTTATAGAAGTTAACCCCAGAGCATCGCGTACCATCCCCTATATCAGCAAAGTTACAAATGTGCCTATGGTTGACCTCGCGTCAAGAGTAATGCTCGGCGAAGAACTTGCCGAAATGGGATTCGGCACAGGGCTTTACTGCACGCCGCCTTACACGGCTGTCAAAGTGCCCGTATTCTCATTTGAAAAACTCAACGACGCAAACTCAATTCTCGGCCCCGAGATGAAGTCAACGGGCGAAGTGCTCGGCCTCGGCAAAACTCCCGCTGAAGCGCTCTTCAAAGGCCTTGCCGCGGCAGGCTTCAAGGTGCCCTCGAAGAACGAATCGGCAGGCGTGCTCATCAGCGTTGATCAGCACGATTTTGAAGAGGTGCTTTCCCTCGCGAAGCGCTTTGCAGACCAGGATATAGACCTCTATGCAACCACCGAAACCGCCGAAGCAATCGCGTCGCTCGGCATCAATGTGGTGAGCGTGCCCGTGAGCAGCGGCAATAAAGAAATAATCAGCCTTATGGAAAGCGGCAAGGTGAATTACATCATCTACACCGGCGCTGTCAATGATTCCACCGTGCAGGAGTATAACGGCATTCACCTGAGAGCAATGCAGCTTAGCATTCCCTGTCTCACTTCGCTTGACACCGCAAACGCCCTCGCCGAAATAATCGAGAGCGGCTTCACAGGCAAGAATACCGAGCTTGTCGATATCAACGATATGCGTACAAGACGCCTCGAGATACCCTTTGCCAAGATGCATTCCTGCGGCAACGACTATATCTTCGTTGAGAATTTCGACGGCAAGATTACCTGCCCCGAATCCCTGTGCGTGAGCCTGTGCAGACAGCATTACGGAATCGGCGGCGACGGCATAGTCCTTATTGAAAAATCAACTGTTGCCGATGCCAAAATGCGCCACTTCAACCGCGACGGCTCCGAAGGCAAAATGGCGGGCAACAACATCCGCTGCGTGGGCAAATACCTTTATGACAAAGGCTTCCACAGAAACGAATATATAAGCATTGAAACCGCCAGCGGCGTTTACAAACTCAGGCTCTTTGTCCGTGACGGCAAAGTAACATCCGCGAGGGTTGATATGGGCAAAGCGCTTATCACCGAAACGGACAAGAAGGTAACCGTTGACGGCAAGGAATACACCGGCACCTGCGTAAATGTAGGCAACCCCCACTATGTCACCTTTGTTGACGGCATCGACGGGCTCGACCTTGAAAAAATCGGTCCCGAGTTTGAAACCAACAAGGCTTTCCCGCACAGAATCAACACGGAATTCGTAAGAGTAATCAACAAGACGAATATCCGTATGAGAGTATGGGAGAGAGGCAACGGCGAAACTCTTGCCTGCGGCACGGGTGCGTGCGCGAGCGTAGCGGCGGCGTGTGAAAAAGGTCTTTGCGAAAAGGGCAAGGATATTACCGTGAAACTTGCCGGCGGGGATGTGACGGTGAATTATACCGACGAAAGAATCACACTCACAGGGTCGGCAGTGATGGCCTTCGAAGGCAAGTTTGAGTACTGATCGCTCGGCGAATATACGGCGAAAAACGAAAAGACAAATGTTTTACGGACTGCGGGTTTATAACTCGCAGTTCTTTTTTGTGTGCAATTTGATTTGCTATAAGGAATGTTTGATTATTGTCTTTTCTCGGAGCCTTTATTCGCTCGCCGTACCTTAGTACTGTCTTCGCTCATAAATGCGTTGTTTTCATCCTTTTCTGTTTCCTCCCTCAGTGCCTCTGAATTAGTTCCATCAAAAATATGTTTTGCTTGTAATGCCTACCCGTAGGGGCGGATATCATCCGCCCGCCACAAGGATATGCGTGAGCATAATACAATCGGCGCTTTGTGCCCCTCAATTCTGCATTCTTAATTCTGAATTCTGCATTCTGATTGCGCAATATATTGATAAAATACATAAAAATACTTGAAAACAGTGCAATATGTGGTATAATTATTTTTGGATTTTTTTGAGAGGCGGGTTTGTGAAATGAAGAAAATCGGCTTTAATAACGAGATGTATCTCACAAGGCAGTCGGAGATGATTAACAAGCGAATCGGCGAGTTCGGCGGCAAGCTTTATCTTGAGCTCGGCGGTAAACTTTTTGACGACCTCCACGCTTCAAGGGTGCTGCCTGGTTTCGCTCCGGACAGTAAACTTCAGATGCTCAAGAAACTTTCCGAAGAACTTGAGGTTGTCATCGTCATCAATGCCGGAGATATTGAAAACAATAAAATGCGCAGAGACCTCGGCATCACCTATGACGCCGACGTGCTCAGGCTTATTGACGCTTACTCGGGCGCGGGCCTGTATGTAGGCAGCGTTGTTATCGCTCAGTACAGAGACCAGCCCACCGTTGCCGCCTTCAAATCCAAACTCCAGGCTCTCGGAGTAAAAGTTTTCATCCATTATCCGATTGAGGGCTATCCCTATAATCTTTCCCGCATCGTGAGCGATGAGGGCTTCGGCAAAAACGAATATATCGAAACCGAAAGGCCGCTTGTGGTTGTCACCGCGCCGGGCCCCGGCAGCGGCAAAATGGCTACCTGCCTTTCACAGCTTTACCACGAAAACAAGAGAGGCATCCAGGCGGGCTACGCAAAGTTTGAAACCTTCCCCATCTGGAATCTGCCCCTTAAGCATCCCGTAAACCTCGCCTATGAAGCGGCGACCGCCGACCTCAACGATGTCAATATGATTGACCCTTATCACCTTGAGGCCTACGGCGAGACCACCGTCAACTACAACAGAGACGTTGAAGCCTTCCCGGTGCTCAACGCGATTTTCGAAAAAATCAGAGGTCAGTCGCCCTACAAATCACCCACCGATATGGGCGTAAATATGGCGGGCTACTGCATATGCGACGACGAAGTCTGCAAGCAGGCGTCAAAGGACGAAATCATCCGCCGCCTCTTTGCCGCAATGTGCGATGTGAAACTCGGCAGGGGCACTCAGGAAGCGGTTGAAAAGATAATCAGCCTTATGAATCAGGCGGGCATCACCGTTGATGACAGAAAAGTTATCGCCGCCGCTCTTCAAAGGAGTGAAGAGACCGAAGGTCAGCCCGCTGTTGCGATAGAACTGCCCGACGGCAAGATTGTCACGGGCAAAACTTCCAAACTTCTCGGCGCATCCTCAGCCGCGCTTCTCAACTCGGTAAAGGCGCTCGCCGGTCTGCCCGAAGACTTGCTCACCATCGCCCCCTCTATCATCGAGCCGATTCAGCAGCTCAAAACGGGTGTGCTTAAAAACCACAATCCGCGTCTGCATCTTGACGAAACTCTGATTGCTCTCTCAATGAGCGCAAATACAAACCCGGTCGCAAAGAAGGCGCTTGAAGCCGTAGGCGGTCTCGCAGGCTGCGAGGCGCACTCCACGGTCATCCTTTCGCAGGTTGACCAGGATGTTTTCCGCAAACTCGGCATCAACCTCACCTGTGAGCCAGTTTATCAGACCAAAAAGTTATATCACAAATGAGCAGGGATTACCGCTTTGAAAAAGTGAGAATAAATCCGAAGGCTCCGCTGTCAGTTTTTGCGGCGGGGTCTTTTTGCCGTGAACTTAACGAAAGAATTGACGGCACAGCCGCTTTGTATGATGAAGACGGAGCGGATTTTGTGTTTGAAGATAATAATGTGCTCGGCAGAGATGATTTTGCCGTAAGCGAAAGAGACGGAGCAATTGTGCTTTCCGCCTCCGGTGTGCGCGGGTTTATCTACTGCGCGGGCAAAATTCTCAGGAATATCGTGAAAGACGGCAGCGGATTTATCCTGCTCGCTTCCGCTTTCGGTGAATTCAGCCCCTGCAAATCAATACGCGGGCATCAGCTCGGCTACCGCACCACCCCAAACACATACGATGCCTGGAGTTATGAGGACTACGAAAGGTATTACCTTGAACTTATGTATTTCGGCGTGAATACCGCCGAGCATATCCCATATCAGGGCGGTAAATCAAAGCGCAACCATCTTATGAAATACGACGAAGAGGAATTCCTTATTGAAACAAGCGCCTTTATGGATAAAATCGACCTGGATGTTTCACTGTGGCACCCGAATTACGACGGCGAAACAGATGAATCTGCGGCACAGTTAAGAGGTGCGCTTTATTCAAAAATACCGCGCATTGACCATGTTTTCATACCGGGCGGCGACCCGGGCAGTCTGCCGGCGGATGTGTTCGTTACAAGGTGCAGGGCAATATCGGGAGCGCTTAAGAAGAGCCATCCTCACGCAAAGATGTGGGCTTCCGCGCAGGCGCCTCACGAAATACCCGGCTGGGGCGAAACTTTCATTGAAGCGATGAGCGCTCTGCCGGAGGAAATCGACGGCGTAATCTACGGCCCCAATCACGCTCTGCCGCTTGAAGAATTGCGCGAGCGGTTACCATCAAAATATCCGCTGAGATTTTACCCCGATATAACCCACAATGTGAGATGCGAGTATCCTGTTCATTTTGAAAAGAATGACTGGCACTACGCTCTCGCCGCCTGCCTCGGCAGGGAGTGCGCCAACCCGAGAGTGCGCGAGTATGCGCATCTTTATGAAATCACAAAGGACTACGTTTGCGGCAGCGTAAGTTACTCGGAGGGAATCACAGACGATGTGAACAAAGCCCTCTGGTCCTGCCTCGATTATGATGAAAACATGAGCCCCGAAGAAGCGGTTTCGGATTACTGCCGTCTCTTCTTTTTCGGCGCGGATACAGATAAACTTGCCCGTCTTATCTTTGCTCTCGAAGAAAACTGGCAGGGCGCTCCCGATGAAAACAGCGGCATTGACATAACTTATGACGGTTTCCTCGCCGCCGCTTCGCAGACGCCCGCCCTTACGGAAAACTGGAGATTCGTGCTGTTGCTTATGAGGGCGCAGTGCGACAAACTCGTCAGGGACAGACTGATTTTTGAAAAATCTCTGCTCTCCCGTGCAAGGGCCTGTTTTGAATCGGGCAACAGAGCGGAAGGCATAAGAATTCTTGAAACGCCGTTTCCCGAAGAATATATGAAACTCAGAGATGATATTGAGAAATCAGCCGCTTTCCTGTTCCGAAAAATCGGACTTCAGAGCGATGTGGAGCGCTATTTCGCCGATAATCCCGAGCGCGGAGCGGTGCTTGACACAATTGACCTGCCAATAACCGACAGAGCGTTTATCCTGAGTAAAATCAAGGAAAACGGTGAGCGGAATATCCTGCCGCTTTTCATGAGGGGAGAGGACGCTGCTCATCATTTTTCCGTTGCGCTTGACGGCGTGAAGGATGAGCAGCAGGGTGAAGTCTATCATAACTTTATGGGTGACAGACCTTCCGTAAACGACGGCACTCTGCCGGCGGCGCTTTTTGATGTGTTTGACAATTTCACTTTTGTACATACGGTCAAAGGATTAAACGATGGCAAAGCCTATACAATGCGCGCCGTATATCTTGACAGGCGCTCGGAAAACGCCCGCCTTGAAATAAAAGCAAACGGCACTGTGATTTATTCGGGCGCTCAATTCGGCAGAAAAGACAAAGAGTTTGACCGTGAATACGGGCACAGAAACTTTGTCAGTGCGCTTTACGATATCCCCGCGGGCACGGTAAAAGACGGAGCACTGAAACTCGAATTTGCCGAGAGCGATATGGGCGTGATGATATCCGAAATATTCATATACGAGAAATAAAAAATACCGGCAGGGGCAAAGCCCTGCCGGTTTTCTGTATTAAATCTTTAAGCGGCGATTTTCGCCTTTGCCGCCTTAAAGAGAGCGGAGAAAAGATCGAAGATGAAAGCGGGATTGATTGACGCGTCGGGGAATCTGCCGTTATAACCCATTTCATCGGCGATGAAAACGGCAACCTGGCTGTTTTTGACGCTCTTGCCGTCTTTCACAAGTCTGTCGGAGCCGTAAATACGAAGAGGCACATCGACGTTTGAGTGATTGCCCGAGGTGTATTCATAACTCTGTGTTTCTTCGTTGTAGGTTATGCCGCCCGTCTCGTGGTCGGCTGTCACAACCACTATCGTGTCCGAGCGCTCGCTCGCATACGCAACCGCGTTTTCAACCGCCTTGTCAAACTCCATAAGGGCTTTCATCATTCCCTCTTTGTTGTTTGAGTGGCTGTTTTTATCTATATGAGCGCCTTCAACCATGAGGAAAAAGCCGTCGGGGTTGTCAAGGTTTTTGATTGCCATTGTGGTGAGTGTGCTCAGCGGAGCGTCGCTCTTTGAGCCTGTTTCAAAGCAGATGCTTCCCGTGATTGCGGCAAAGGAACGCTCGCCGTTTTCAACTCTCGTGAGTTCGGTTAAACTCTGAGCGTAGGTCCAGCCCGCCGCCTCAAATTCCTCTTTATTCGAGAGGCCGTTGTCGGCAGCCCAGATAAGGTCAAGGCCGCAGTCTTTCTGCTGAGCGGTGATTTCCTCTGCAAGTTCTCTCTTATAGGTGTGAACGCTGAAGCCTGCGGGGGTTGCGCCCGAATTCTGGTCGGATGTCACTATGCCCGCACGCTTGCCCATCGACTTTGCGACTTCACTCAGATTTTTGTAACTGCATACCATCGCGCCCTGACCGTCAATAAGCAACGAGAGCGTGCAGAGATTGCTGTTATATACTCTTTTGCCGCAGGAGAGGGCTGTTGCGCCCGCCGCGGAGTCGGTTGTGCCGCTGAGTGAATCGGTCTGCGAATAGCCCTGATAGGGGAGCGTATCCATAAACGCTTTATAGCCGAGTTCCGCTTTGGTCCACTCTATGCTGTTTTCACCCATTCCGTCGCCTATCATAAGGATAACGTTTTTCACATCGGGTATCACTATAGCCGACGCGGATGAAAGGCAGGTGAGAATCAGCGAAAGGGCAATAATTACAGAAATCAGTTTTATTGTTTTCTTTTTCATTTAAGTCGCCTCTTAAAACTGTATTTTAAGGGCAGGCGCCTTTTAAGGTTGCCTGCCCCGTATGGTTTATTCAGTATTATTTGCGGGGTCCGTTAAAATTGTTTACCGCCTGGAAAGCGGCAATCTTGTCGATTACGCCGAGCAGTACATCGAAGCCCGTGCCTACGGTTTCGGGCTCAAATCTGTCGGAAGTGTCTCTCCAGGTGTGATAATAATAGGTGAGCATAGGATTCTGAGCAGCGAAGGTTACGCTCTTGATGCCCGCTTTAGTCATCGGAGTGCTGTCACAGCCGCCGACGGGGTTGTGGATGCAGCCGCCCGTCTTACTCTCGATTTCAAGCTCTGCAAAAGTCTGCTTGAACATCTCTTCAAGGTCTTTGTCAAACCTTGTAAACTGCCAGTCGTCCTGAATAACAACTTCAAAATAGTCTTTATCCGCAACGGAGTCGATGTTGATATTCCAGGCGTTGTCAAGGATGGGCTCGCCTTTGTGCTGCTCGGTGAAAGCCATTGAGCCTCTCAGGCCCGCTTCTTCGGAGCCGCAGTTGAGATTAATGATGCGGCATCTCGGAGGCATTTTTTCGGGATTTTCTTTGAAATATTTGATTACTTCATAGCCGAGCGCAATTCCGGTTGCGTTGTCCATAGCGCCCTTTGAAGCATTTTTGGGGTCGGAGTCATTCCACATAGCAACGAAGCAGCAGCCTACCGCGCATATGATGGGGATGATGAGCATGAGGTTATAGAAGGTGTTGAATCCGCGCGCGCTCATAACATTGTATGCCCACTGCGCCTCAAAAAGATTGTAGGCGCCGTAAACTATAGCCATAAAGATTGAGAAGAATGCCATGAAGAAATAGCAGACCGCGCCGAAACCTACCTTGCCGTAAGTGGCGATTATGCCCTTGATGGGATCGTTTCTGTGCTTGAACGAGTGCTCGGAATGTTTCCAGCACCAGCTTGTGTCAAGGTGGCCGGAGAGGATGATACTGTAATCATATTCGCCGTCTTCGGGAGTGAGTTCACCGTAAACATTCTGTGAAATCTCTCTCTTGAAAAACATGTCAAAGCAGGGATTGTAAAGGAAAACTGAGAGGATGAGCCAGGCGATAACGAGAATCGCGAAGCCTGCCATCGCGAACCAGAGTGAAGGAAGGTGGCGTGCGAAATAGGATGCAACGCACAGTATTATGCCTGCGTATCCCGCATAGGGTATGCCGCCGATTGACGCTCTGGGAGAAACGGCAAATTCCTCTTTAACGGGTTTAAGACCTATATCCGCGAGTTTTTGAGCCATATAGTCGGCAAATTTTCTTTCTCCGTCGGAGCCGGGAAGGCGGGAGCCTATTTCTTTCTCCGCGTGCTGAACTATGGCATAAGCCTCATCTGCGTATTTTTTGCTTTCCGGTTTCATACATTATACCCCCAAAAAGAATGTAATATTATTTTACAATAATGATACTGTAATTACAAGAAAAAATTGATATTTTTCTTTATATCGGTTCTTTAAACTTTATTTATGTTGACTAAATTTTGTTATTGGTATAAAATTAATTTAGGAAAATATATCCGTTTTTACCCGATAATCCGGAAAGGGGGCGCGCGAAATGAAAAAGATGATATCTGTTATTCTTTCGGTGCAGATTGTATTCTGCGCTCTGGCTTTCTGTTTTCATTCTTCCGCCGCACTTGCCCCCTCGATAGGCAGAATAGAATTTTCGGATGACGGCTATTCCTACAGGTTTCTTGACGAAAACGGCAAAGAGCGTGAGAACAAACCCGCTCCTGCGAAATCACGCGCGGCAAAATCGGGCGGCACGCTGCCTTCATCATACGCCTCATACGATATTCTCCCTGCAGTCAAAAACCAGGGCGGCACGGGCTCCTGCTGGGCGTTTGCCGCAATAACGGCTCTTGAAGCGGACGCCGTAGCAAAGGGATATATGCAGAAGGGCGAAAAAGTATTCTCGCCTTCTCACCTTACCTGGTTTACCTACACTCTGCCCTCTCTGCCGGGCGACCCGCATTTAGGTGAGGGCATGACAAGCAATTCGCCTTACATGACAGGCGGCAACTGGTATTTCGCCGCTTCCACGCTTTCCGAGTGGAGCGGAATCGCTTTGCTTAATGACTATATGTTTTTCCCCTATAATCAGGAACTTATGAGCAATTTCAGCGAGAGCGGAAGGTATGACAGAGGCTCGGGCTTTGTGCTCGACGAAGCAGTCCATCTTAATGACGAAAACAGTATAAAGTCCTGGATAATGGAGCACGGCGTTTGCACCGCCGCCATTTACTATGACTCGAACTATGAAAACCGGACTACGCACGCCTACTATATGGCTCAGGCGATTGACGGCATTAATCACAATATTTCACTTGTCGGCTGGGATGACGATTTTCCCGCTTCCTCGTTTGTTACAACGCCCTCACGCAACGGCGCCTGGCTTGTGATGGACAGTTGGGGCACGGGCAATCACAACAGGGGCTTCTACTGGCTCTCATATGACAACCCGGACTTTGCCTACACCGTAGGCTACGGCGTGAGAGAGTCAGGCGACCTTTTCCGCAATTATTCATATAACGGAGCATATACGGACGGATATATTTATCTTGACGGCACCACTATACCGGTGTCAAATGTCTATACCGCTCAGGGCTATGAGCAGATTACAGCGCTCTCTTTCTGGACTGTTGAAGACGGCGACACCGTAACCCTCGCCGTATATAAAGACCTGACCGGCTCTCAGCCCGACAGCGGCACCTACGCCACCGGCATTACGCTTACAAATCTTAATGCGGGCTATCACACCGTTGATCTGATTAATCCCGTAGATGTTACCCCGGGCAGCAGGTTTTCCGTTTCGGCCGTGATACAGAATAATCAGACTACCCCGAGTATTATTGTTGAAATCGACTCGGAAGATATGACTTTCACTCACGGCCCCGGCGAAAGTTTTTACTACCTCAACAACACCTGGAATGACACGGATAATGAAGAGGGCCTCGGCAATTTCTTTATTCAGGCCTTCACAAAATGCTCTCACCCTTATGAGCAGGTGACGGTACAGCCCACCTGCACGCAGGACGGCAGCGTATCGGATGTCTGCCCGCAGTGCGGCAAGATATACGCTATGACCTCTATTCCCGCCACGGGCCATAATTACGGCGGATGGTCGGATTATCAGGAGAGCGGCTCCAAAGTTTACAAGCAGAGAGTCTGCGCAAACTGCGGAGATATTGACGAAGATTTCTACTACAAAGGAATGAACACGATTACTCTTGAAAAACTGTTGAGGCTGATTTTTACTTCGGTTTTCGATGCGTTTTTCAGGGCATTTTCAAAAAACTGATATAAACAAAAAACTGCCGGATGCTTTTTAGCATCCGGCTTTTCTTTTATATTTCGGGTGTGAAAGAAGGCATCGGTTTGAGTTTGAAAAGATTGTTCTTGTGAAGCGTGTCAATCTTTTCTTTGATTTCGAGGCTGTCGATTTCGCCCGTGCGGATGTATCTGTCAAGCACGGCGTATGTGAAACCGATGTTGTCCTCGTCCGTTTTGCCGCAAAGGCCGTCCGACGGAGTTTTGTCAACCAGCTGTGAGGGAAGGCCGAGAACTCTGCCGATTTCTTTCACTTCCTGTACGGTCAGGTTTGCCAGCGGGCTGAAATCTCCCGCCGCGTCGCCATATCTTGTGGCGTAGCCTATCCAGTCTTCCGAAAGGTTGCAGGTGTTTACCACTCTGCCGTTGTTGCTCTGTGATACCGCGTAAAGAGCGGACATACGGATTCTCGGGGGCAGGTTGATTACGCTCTGGCGGCTCAGTTCAAACGGAATAGCGTTTTTGAGCCCTTCAAACGCATCTTTGATATTCACCTCAAAGTGCTTTATGCCCAGGTGATTTACCAGCATATAGGCGTAATCGATATCGCTCTGCTCGCCGTTTGGCATAAGCACGCCGATTACTCTGTCTCTGCCGAGCGCTTCGGCGCAAAGGGCGGCGCACACACTGCTGTCTTTGCCGCCGGATATTCCGAGCACCGCGTTACAGCCCTTGCCGTTTTCCTCAAAGAAATCCCTTATCCACTGCACGCAGGCGTCTTTTACCTTCAATGCGTCAAACATATTACTTCACCTTCACTATCACTTCGCCGCAGGTGGGCTTGAGGCCGTCAATGAATTTCTGCACTGCGGCTTCGCCGGGCATAGCCTCGGAGCAGCTGTGAGCGGACACGAGCATTGAAGCGGACGCAGTCGCGAATTCAAGAGCCGCGGGCACATCCTTGCCTTTGAGCAGGGAATAAATGAAAGCGCTCGCGTAGCCGTCGCCGCCGCCGAAACCTTTGAGAAGTTTTACGGGGAAGGTGTTTACTTTGTATGCACTGCCGTCATCAAGATAGGCGTAGGAGCCCTCTTTACCGTGCTTTATGATGACAATCTTGTTGCCGTATGAGAACCAGCGGGCGGCTGATTCTTCGTCACTTGCGCACACGCCGTCTATCTTTTCCGTAAGGTCAAATTCCTCTCTCGAGCCGATTACTATATCACTGTTCTTTGCGGCGATTGAGTAATAGATTGAGATTTCGTCAAAGTTTTTCCAGGTATAACTTCTGTAATCTATGTCAAAGATTACTTTTACGCCGTTTTTCTTTGCGAGGAAAAGAGTTTTGAGAGCGGCCTCTCTTGAGGGCGAAGCGCACAGCGCAGTACCTGAGATAACAACCGCTTTAGCGCTCTTTACATATTCCTCGTCCACGTCATCAACGCATACCTGAAGGTCGGCAACGCCGTCGCGGTACATAAGGATACTGCTCTGTGTGGGAGAGAGAATCTCAGTGAAAGTAAGACCGAGGTTTTCGCCGCCGGTGCATCTGAAAACGTGAGAAACATCTATTCCCTCTTTTTTGAAATAGTTGATTACATAGTCGCCGAACTGATCGTCGGAAACTCTTGCTATAAAGCCGCATTTTGCGCCGAGACGGGCAAGGCCTACGGCGATGTTGGCGGGGGAGCCGCCCACGTATTTGTTGAAGTTGCTGCTTTCGCTAAGCGGCATATTCATATCTGTGGGGTTAAAGTCTATTGCAATTCTGCCAACGGGGATAACGTCAATGCTTTTGCTTTCGTCAAACTGGATGTAACTCATATTTACTCACCTTTCTTATGCTTTTCCGGCACAGCCGAATATTTCTATGTGTTTCATGGCGTTTTCGTAAGCGCCCTGTACTTCTGCCGCCTGCAGGTCATAGTAGCCGTTTATTCCGCCCTGCTCATATGTTTTTTTGACCGATGCTTCAACGCTGTCAAAGGTGGCGGTAGCTATGTTTATTTTGTGAATGCCGAGTGAAATGCACTTTCTGAAGTCGTCCGGCAGAATACCCGTGCCGCCGTGAAGCACCAGGGGTACGTCAACGAGCGAGGCGGTCTGCTCAAGGATATCAAAGCGCAGATTCGGCGCCTGCTTGTAGTTGCCGTGAGCGTTGCCTATCGCAACGGCGAGTGCGTCAACTCCGCTTGCCTTTGCAAAATCACGCGCCTGAACAGGGGATGTGCAGTTAATCGCTATGTTTTCGCTGCCGTCTTCACTGCCGCCCACACAGCCGATTTCGCCTTCGCAGTCCGCGTCATACTCCGCGGCAATCTGTTTGATTTTTGAGGTGAACGCGCAGTTTTCTTCAAACGGCAGATGAGAGCCGTCAAACATAACGCTCGTGAATCCTATATCGAGAGCCTGCCTGATTTTCTCCTCTGTTTTGCCGTGGTCGAAGTGCACCGCTACGGGCACACCCGCATTCTTTGCGGCGGCAACCATCAGCGGTCCTATCACTTCAAGAGGGGACTGCTTGAGGCGCACCTCGGCAATCTGGATAATCGCGGGGCTCTTCGTTTCTTCAATCGCTTTGAGCACTCCGAGCACCATTTCCATATTTGCCACGCTGAATGAACCTACCGCGTAGCCCTCATTCTTCGCCTTTATGAGCAGAGGGCTCATTTTTGAGAGCGGCATCTGTCTTCACCTTTTCTTTCCCGTAGTAAGCCATCGCGCAGATGAAACTTGTCAGCGGCAGGGCAAGAAGCATACCCAGGCTGCCGGCAAGCGCCTGCAGGATTTCAAACACGATTATTTCTCTGTTAACCACCTGATGTATATTTGCGTTATACGAAATGAGAAGCAGCACGCAGGTGAGGTTGCTGCCTATATATGCAAGCACAAGGGTGTTAGCCATTGTGCCCATCATATCTCCGCCGATTCTGAAACCCGATTTCATCAGTTCACCGCGCGTGATTGAGGGTGATTTCTGCCTGAGTTCCCAGAGTGATGACGAAATGCTCATCGCCACATCCATCACCGCGCCCAGAGCGCCGACGATAATCATCGCGAAAAGAATCGCTTTCATATCAATCGGGTTGTCGGGATAGAGGCGGTAAAGATAAATCGATTCTTCTTCAAGAAGACCCGTCATATTGAGAAACAGATTTGTTATCAGCGTGATAACTCCGGCGCACGCGACTCCGCTCAGACATCCGAGCAGGGCACAGGCGCTTTTTTTATTGAAACCGCTCACGAGCGAGAGCGTGACTGCGGTTATAAACACGCAGATGATTATGCTCCAAAGATAAATATTCTTATCGCTGAGCACAGCGGGTATCAGCACGCAGAATACCGCAAGGCAGGTGACGCCGAGCGAGACTATCGTTTTGAAGCCCTGTGACTTTGAGAAGAGCATCACGAGAGCGCAGAAGATAACGCCGAGCACAATAAGGGGAGCCACTCTGTAATAGTCGCCGAAATAGTAGCGGACCGTTCCGCTCTCATCGGAGGCGGATTCTATCAGGATTTTATCATTCTGCTCTACTTTCCTCGGGCTGAAAGCGTAAGTGCCGTCAATCTCCTGTATCACCTCAACGGTCTTGCCGCGCATAGAGCCCGTAAGGACCTGCGCGTTGAAAGTGACCTGAGTAAACTGCGCGTCTCCGGTGATATTATTCGTTTTTTCGTCCGTTATCCTTATTACCCGCGCCTTTATCGTATCGCCCTGCGCGGTGCCCTTGAATACGGTGCCCCCGCCGAGCACATAATGATAGCCGGCAAAAACGAGTATAAGCGAAACGGCAAGTGTGATTATCTGCTTTACGGTGTCTTTTTTCATTTTGGTATTACCGGCCGAACATCAGCAGCAGGAAGCCCGCCGCAACGGCAGAGCCGATAACGCCCGCCACGTTGGGTCCCATCGCGTGCATAAGAAGGAAGTTTGTGGGGTTATATTTTCTGCCGACAGTCTGTGAAACTCTCGCGGCCATAGGCACGGCGGAAACGCCGGCGGAGCCGATGAGAGGATTGATTTTACCGCGTGTGATTATATAGAGCAGTTTGCCCAGAAGCAGACCGCCCACGGTGGAAAACGCGAAGGCAAGCAGACCGAGCAGGACTATTTTTATGGTCCTCCACTGGATGAAATCCTGACCGTTTGCCGTAGCGCCTACGGTTACACCGAGCATAATGGTAACTATGTTGATAAGCGCATTCTGTGAGGTGTCGCTGAGCCTTTCCGTCACGCCGCATTCCTTGAAAAGATTGCCGAGCATCAGGAAACCGATGAGCGGAGCGGCTGAAGGAAGAAGCAGGGAAACTACCACGAAAACGGAAATCGGGAAGATGATTTTTTCGGTTTTGCTCACCTTCCTGAGCTGTTTCATTTCAACCTTGCGCTCTTTTTCGGTAGTGAGCAGTTTCATAATCGGCGGCTGAATAAGAGGAATCAGCGCCATATATGAATACGCCGCAAGAGCTATGGGAGCGAGTAACTCACTCGCGAGTTTTGAGGCAACGAGTATTGCCGTAGGTCCGTCTGCGCCGCCTATGATTGCGATTGACGCCGCCTGCGCGGGAGTGAAACCGAGCAGGATTGCTATAACAAACGCAACATAAATACCGAGCTGCGCCGCCGCGCCGAGTATAAGGCTTATGGGATTTGCAAGCAGAGGACCGAAGTCGGTCATCGCGCCTATGCCCATAAATATAAGGCACGGGAAGATAGAACTTTTGACGCCCGCGTAGATGAGTCTGAGCACGCCGTCGTTATACCAGTGCGCGCCCTCAACAGCCTGTGAGGAGTCCATAAGCCCCGCAGGGTCAGCCATAAGCCCGGTTTCGGGCATATTCGCGAGCAGTATTCCGAAAGCAATCGGAACAAGAAGAAGGGGCTCGAATTTCTTGACTATCGCAAGATAGAGGAATACAAGTGAGACGAGGATCATAAGCAGATTCTGCCAGGTAAGAGCGGCAAATCCGGACCCTGCCCATATTCCTTTCACTATTTCAAATATCATAATCGTTCACCCGTTTTCAGCCGACAACGGCAAGTATCGCTCCGGAGTCAACCGTGGAGCCTTTCTGAGCCGAAACCTGTTTTACCGTGCCGTCACAGGGAGAAACGATTTCGTTTTCCATTTTCATTGCTTCAAGGATAAACATAACCTGACCGGAGGTAACCCTGTCGCCCTCTTTTACATTTACGGCAAGAATGTTGCCGGGCATCGGGGCTATCACATGAGCGCCCTGAGCCTGTGCGGGGGCTGATACGGGGGCTGCCGGTGCGGCAGGCGCGGCGGGAGCCTGAGCGGGAGCGGCGTTTGATACATTTACAACGCTCGCCTCTATTTCGTCAACTTCCACCTCATACTGTTTTCCGTTGAGAGTTACGATATATTTCATTTTTCTCCCTCCTGCATAAGTTTTATGCTTCTGAATCCGAGCCTTTCGAGCGGGATTCCGCTTCTGTCGCTTACTATCGCCATTATTACCGCCGCCGTAGGCTCGTCAACTCCGGTAAGCACCGGGTCGCGCGGCACCTGAGGTGCGGGCGGGGGAGCGATAACGGTTTCGGGCGCGTCCGCTTTTTTGCGGCTGAACGCTCTTACAACTCTCGAAATAACCTGAATAATGATTGTAAGAAGTGCAAGTTCAAGCAAAACAACGCACAGCCCCGTGAGTGAAACGAGCAGCGCCTGTTTGAGCGCCATAGGTGCATCGGGATTGATTATGTAAAGAAAATTCATAAGTTTTACCTCAATCGACTTTCTCTATTTCGTATTTAAATGTATATTTCTCTTTCTCATCGCGTTTGTCAAAGAACGCCTCTGCCTGTGCCGGGAAAGCGATATATGAAAGCACGTCTTCGTCGCTCTTTGCTTTCTCGCCGATTTCTTTCTTCGCCGCCTCAAAGCCGGGCGCGAGAGTGTCCGCAAATCTGCCGGTATAAGGCTGCTCGTCGCCGAGTATCTTTTTCATTACATCGGGGTTTATTTCTCCGGGCGCTTTTCCGTATTCACCCCTGACGTAGTTTTTGATTTCCGTTGAAACATTTTTATATCTCTCGCCCGCGAGCACGTTTGCGGCGGCCTGTACTCCGACCATCTGGCTAAGCGGAGTTACAAGGGGAGGATAGCCTAAATCTTTGCGTACATTCGGGGTTTCTTCAAGCACCTCTTCAAGCCTGTCAAGTTCGTTCTGCGCCTTTAACTGCGCCACGAGGTTTGAGAGCATGCCTCCGGGTATCTGATAATGAAGCACGTCCGCCTGAGTGGCAAGCACGAGAGGATTGAGTTCGCCTTTTTCAATTTCCGCGTTTCTGTACTGCTTGAAAAAGTCGTTTATCTTCTGGCACTTTCTTGTGTTTACATCAATCTCATAGCCGTACTGCCTGAGCACATATATCATTGTTTCGGTAGCCGGCTGTGAAGTGCCGCCTGAAAAAGAGGAAATGGCGGTGTCTATTATATCCGCGCCTGCTTCAACGCATTTGAGCAGAGTCATAAAGCCGAGCCCTGCTGTGGCGTGCGTGTGCACTGCGATGGGCACGCTCACATTTTCCTTGAGCGCTTTCACAAGGTCGTAACCCTCTTTGGGGCTGAGTATGCCCGCCATATCCTTTACGGTGATTGACTGCACTCCGAGCGATTCAATCTGCTTCGCGAGTGTAACAAAGGAATCGAGCGAGTGAATCGGGCTTTTCGTGTAGCATATTGTGCCCGACGCGATTGCTCCGCATTTGAGCGTTTCGTCAACGGCGGTTTCGATGTTTCTCAGGTCGTTGAGCGCATCGAATATCCTTATGATGTCAATGCCGTTTTCAACGCTTTTTCTTACAAACATACGCACCACATCGTCGGGGTAATGTTTGTAGCCGAGCAGATTCTGGCCTCTGAGCAGCATCTGGAGTTTCGTTTTGGGGCAGGCCGCATCGATTTTGCGCAGTCTCTCCCACGGGTCCTCATTAAGGTATCTCAGGCACGCGTCAAAGGTCGCGCCGCCCCAGCACTCGAGCGAATAATAACCCGCAGAGTCAAGAGTGCTCAGTATCGGCTCAAAGACCTCAAACGGCATTCTTGTGGCTATCAGGGACTGGTTTGCGTCACGCAGAACAGTTTCCGTAATGTTGATTTTCATCGGTTTTTACCTTCCGATTTTAAAAATTGATTCTTGCCGCAATATACTCCTCAAGTTTTTCTATGGGCATTCTTTCCTGCTCCATTGTGTCTCTGTCTCTCACGGTCACACAGCCGTCTTCGAGCGAATCGAAGTCGAATGTGATGCACAGCGGTGTGCCGATTTCGTCTTCACGGCGGTAACGCTTGCCTATGGAGCCGGTTTCGTCAAAGTCCACCATAAACTTCTTCTGAAGTGTTTCATACACTTTGAGGGCATCGTCGCTGAGTTTCTTTGAAAGAGGAAGCACTGCCGCTTTGAAAGGAGCGACGGCGGGGCTCAGGTGAAGCACCACTCTCACGTCGTTTTTCTCTGCGTCGATTACTTCTTCGTCATACGCTTCGCAGAGCAGAGCGAGCACGGTCCTGTCAAGTCCGTAGGTGGATTCTATGATATAGGGTATGAATTTCTCGTTTGTTTCGGGGTCAAGGTATTCAAGGTTTTTGCCGCTGTATTCCTGATGCCTGGTAAGGTCGAAATCGGTCCTGTTGTGGGTGCCGTTGATTTCGCCCCAGCCGAAGGGAAAGAGGAATTCTATATCGCAGGCGGCTTTTGCATAGTGGGCAAGTTTCTCGTGATCGTGGAAGCGGAGATGCTCTCCGTCAAGCCCGAGATCCTTGTAATACTGAAGGCCGTACTGCTTGAAATAATCATAGAGTTCGGTGTCGGTGCCTTCCTTGCAGAAAGTCTGGAATTCCATCTGCTCAAATTCTATGGTCCTGAAGGTGAAGTTGCCGGGCGTGATTTCATTTCTGAACGCCTTGCCTATCTGACCTATGCTGAACGGGAGTTTGGCTCTCATTGAGCGCTGAACATTCTGATAGTTTACATATTCGCCCTGAGCGTTTTCGGGTCTGAGATAAATGATGCTCTTGGAGTCGTTGGTAACGCCCCTGAAAGTCTGAAACATCAGGTTGAATTCCCTGATTTCGGTGAAATTGTGTTTGCCGCAGTGAGGGCAGGGGATGGAATGGGCTTTGATGTACTCAAACATTTCCTGCTTGGTCATACCGTCGGCGTGAGCGTCGGGGTCGAAATCGTCTATAAGATTATCCGCCCTGTGGCGCATTTTGCATTCTTTGCAGTCAAGCAGAGGGTCCGAGAAACTTGCCACGTGGCCGCTTGCCTCCCATACTCTGGGGTGCATCAGAATATCAGCGTCAACCTCGTAACTGTTTTTTCTTTCCTGGATGAATCTTTTTCTCCAGGTGTCTTTCACGTTGTTTTTCATTCTTGTGCCGAGCGGACCGTAATCCCAGGTGTTAGCAAGGCCGCCGTAGATGTCGCTGCCCGCAAAAATGAAGCCTCTGTTTTTGCACAGAGCAACGATTTTTTCCATTGATTTTTCTGTGTTGTTCATTTTGACCGAATCTCCCGTATTATAATTTATTTTACAGAAAATTTTACATTAAGTACCGCTGATTGTCAACATAGAAGTTGCACAAAAATATTTTAATAATAAGGCGTAAAAATATGTTTTATTCACCTCATTATTGTGATATGATATAGGGGGTAATTGTGAGAAATGGTTCTCTTTGTGAAAAGGACCGTAAAAACCCGAAAAAAGATACTCCGGAGAAGAAAATGAAAAAAATTACAGCTCTTATTCTGTCTGTGCTGACAGTTCTTATAACATTCTCATCCTGCCGCAGGGTTGCACCCGGCGTGGTGGTCAATGAAAAAAATGTGGAAAGCGATGAGTTTGTGCCTCTCGCACCCGGCGTGAGCAAAGAAATGATGGACGCCGCCTACTGGATAAAGGACGGTTACACCGACGTTGTCCTTAACGAAGCGCAGATAAGAAAATTCAACACCGAAAATAATAAACTCATCGGCTCGGCATCATCGGGCAGTTTCTCCCTGCAGAGCATAAAGGAAACGATTTCCGGCATCACGGTAAGGGAGATTATCGAATCAATCAAAATGCCCGACCCGAAAGAGCCTCTTTTCATAAACGGCGCGAAGGTAGGCAACGAATACGCCTACGCTCTCACCGCAAATATCGCGAAGGATGCCGTGCCCGAAAAGGTCGAAGTGAAATTCGGCTTTTCCGTGTGCCGCGACACTATGAGGAAATATCCCACCGCCGATTACGCCAACAACGAAGCGGACGATTATTTCTATGATTCTTTCACTATGAGCGACCTGCTCCCGTTTTCTCCGCTTGCCGTGCTTCACGAGAGCGCCGACGGCGAATGGTTCTTTGTCGCTTCATATGTATGCTGCGGCTGGGTCGCGAGAAACGATGTAGCCATCTGCTCCTCAAGGAGCGACTGGCTCAAACGGCAGTCGCCAGAAGATTTCCTGGTGGTCACGGGCAGGGAAATCCGCCTTAGCGAAGACCCCTACTGCAAAGAGCTCTCAAACCTGCTTGTGCCTATGGGAGTTATCATGCCGCTCGTGAAACTTGCCGATATTCCAAGCAGTATCAACCGCCGCAGCGCCTACGGCTGCTATGTTGTCAAACTTCCCGTGAGACTTGCCGACGGCAGTCTTTCGGATGCCTACAGCCTTATACCGCATAATTCCGATGTCTCGGTAGGTTTCCTGCCGCTGACAAGGGCAAATGTGATTAACCTTGCGTTCAAACTGCAGGGTGACATCTACGGCTGGGCGGGCGCTTTCAATTCAAGCGACTGCTCGGGAATAATCAGGCAGATATTCATGTGTTTCGGTATGCAGTTTCCGCGCGTCGGAAGTCAGCAGGTGAACGCTCTCACCCTTACCTCCCGCGATGTTTCGCAGCTTAACGAAAAAGAAAAACTTGAGGTTATCACCTCACTTCCTGCAGGCTCGCTTCTCTATTTCAGCGGCCACATAATGATCTATCTCGGCACCGATTCCGAAAACGAACCTTACGCGCTGAGCAGCGTGGGCAGCATATCAACCACCGAACTTTCCGGCGAAGTGATGCAGGTCAATACCGTGCTCGTTTCCAGCGTGATAAGAACAGTCAGAAAAACAGGTGTTTCCTGGCTCGGAAGCATTTCAAAAATACTCGCTTTGCAGGCAGAATAATCCGGAAGGAGAACTAAGATGAAAAAGATAATTCTCGAACCTCATTTTGTCAGAAAAAGCACGCACTTTGCTTTTGACGATCCCGCCGTGCCGGCATCACTCGGCGAAAGCGCGCTCGAAGTGCCGGACCTCAGCGATTTTCCGCTGCCGCTTCCCTCAAAGAAATCCGATTACACCTGCTTTGCCAAAGCCGGAAATGTGCTCTGGCTCGGGGCGAGCACGGGCCTTACAAGGTATGACCCGGACGCGAAATATGAGTTTGACGCCGTGCAGTATTTCTCCGCCGACAGAGACCTCAAAGACAATAATGTAAAGGCTCTGCTTCCCTGTGACACGGGCGTATGGGTCAAAACGGACCGCGCCGTAACGCTGATTGAACTGCCTGTTATGAGCGCCGAGGAAATCAGTGATGTGCTCCTTCGCGAAACACTTAAATATGTGTCAAGGCACAGTATGATTAGCCATAAGTATCTCGCGAGGGCAGGCGAGCACGATTCAATCCTGCCTTACGGCTCCTGCGACAATGACGGCGGTTTCACCTCAGGCTTCTGTCTCGGTGAAATATACAGATACGCCGTGATGAAAAGAGAAAAGGGCAAGGATTCGCCCGAAGCGAAAGACGCTCTCGCCGTTGCGCGCAGGGCTCTTGATGCCTGTATGCTGCTTATGTACATTCACGGCAGGGGCAACGGTTTTGTGGCAAGGACTTATTCCACCGCCGATGAGCCCGTGCCCGATGACGGCCTGTTTTTCAGAAGGCAGGGCAACAAAGCAATCTGCCTTGAAACGAGCGATTCGAGAGACAGAGGTATTGTAGGGCTTGAAATTGACTGCTCCGCCCCCGTGCCCGACAGGCTTAAATACCTTTATGAAGAAGACGGCTACACGCTTGACGATATCTATTATAAATGTGACACTTCGAGCGATGAAATCACCCTTCATATGCTCAACCTTTTATTTGCACACAAGATACTCGGCGAAGATGATAAAGACCTCGACGATTTCATCAAAGTCACTGCCTCCGGCATCGTAAATCATATAATCGACAGCGGCTATACGCTCAGGGATTATTCGGGTGAGCCCACCACCTGGGCGAGATGGGACGAGCCCTATTTTACAAAGGAAATCGGCTGGGTTGACGCCGCGCTAAATTCCGCCGAAATGCTCTTTTACCTCAAAGCGATAATGGAGATTACGGGCGAAGAGGGCAGATGGAAGGAAATCTATGATTACCTCGCAACAGAGAGAGGTTATGCCGACCTTCCGGCGAAGCATTTTGACAGGCTTTATCAGCAGAGTATGAGAGATGATATGGACCCCGCCGAAGAGATAATGTACGGCGACCACTGGCTTGCCACCGCCTCTCTTTTCGGTCTTTGCTACCTTGAAAAAGACAACGAAGAACTGCTTGAAAAATACAGAAAGGGCTATAAAACCTGGCGCTCATCCATAGCGAGAGAGCACGACGCCGCTCTTGATTTCCTTTACATTATCGCCTGCCCCGGCGAAGAGATTGACGAGGGCAGAGTCAGGGAATGGTTTATGAGGGCAAATATCAGCCGTCTTGCCGCAGGTGTTTCGCTCAAAGGGCGCCACGATATTCCCGTGAGAACTTTAAGACAGGGCTACCGCGAAATCTCAACCCTGCTTCCGCAGGATGAAAAATTCATTTCAAAATATGACAGAAACCCCGTCGAGTATAAAAACGAAGACTCGGGCGGACTTATGGCGATTGAAAGCTGCTATGTCTACACCCTGTCCTACTGGATGGGCAGATACTTTGATTTCTTAGGTTAAAAGGGGAGGGAGAGAAAAATGAAAGACAGCATTTATTTTATCGGCAACGCTCATCTTGACCCCACCTGGCTCTGGAGATGGCAGGAAGGCTGCGGCGAAGTGCTGCAGACTTTCCGCTCTGCGGTTGACCGCCTCAAAGAATACAATGATTTTGTTTTCACCTGCTCTTCCGCCTGCTACTATAAATGGGTGGAGGAGATTGACCCCGCTCTCTTTTCCGATATCCGCGAACTTGTCAAAGAGGGTCGCTGGGTGCCCGTAAACGGCTGGTGGCTTCAGCCGGACTGCAATATGCCCTGCGCCGAAAGTTTCGCGAGGCAGGCTCTTTACAGCCAGTTATATTATAAGGAAAAATTCGGTAAGATATGCACCGTCGGCTACAATGTGGATTCATTCGGTCACGGCGCGATGATTCCCAAATTCCTCAATAACGCAGGAATGCGCTGTTATGTTATGATGCGCCCGAGCGCGGAGGAAAACCCGGATATGCCCAAAGGGCTCTTCTGGTGGGATTCACCCGACGGCTCAAGAGTGCTTACCTACCGTATTCCCGGCAGTTACGCCGAAAGCGGAAAGAATGCCATAGACGGCGCGCTTGAAAGCCTCAAAGAGGAATTCGGCACGGCAAATCACGGCATGATGCTCTTTTACGGCGTGGGCAACCACGGCGGCGGTCCCACAAAGGGTGATATTGAGCATCTGACTGCCGTCAAAAACGAAGGCTACGGCACCATGAAATTCTCGTCTCCCGAGGAGTTTTTCGAGGAGCAGTGCAACCTTCCGCTTGACCTTCCCGGGTGGGATACCGAACTTCAGCATCACGCCAGCGGCTGTTATTCCGCCACTTCACTTATAAAACAACTCAACAGAAAAACAGAAAACGCCCTTATCGGCGCCGAAAAATGGAGCAGCGTTTCATCCGCTCTTACAGGCGAAAAGGCGGCAACCGAAGAATTTGCGAAAGCGTGGCAGAAACTCTGCTATAACCAGTTTCACGATATACTCTGCGGCTGCTCGATAATGGAAGCGTATGAGGACGCAAAACTGCAGCTCGGTTTTGCGCAGGCAATCGCTCAGGACGAAGAAAACAAAGCCCTGCAGATAATTGCGGGCAGAGTTGATACCTGGCTTGACGGCGTTTCCGATTCCGTTTCGTGCTCCGAGCGCCACCACTGCCGCAACCTCGCTTATCCGAGACCCGTCATCGTTTTCAACTCCCTTTCCCGCAAGGTCATAACGGCTGTGCGCACCTATCATCCCTCATCCCGCGTGACCGACAGCGAGGGCAGAGATGTACTCTTCTCAAATGTGCGCTCCTCAAGGTCAAACGACAGCCACGAAGACACCGTCTTCCTTGCCGAGATTCCGGCTCTCGGCTATGCGCTCTACTGGCTGTGGCATAAGGATTCCGATGCCGTGAGCAATGCTCCCGAAAGCCCCGTGAAAGCGGACTCTTACTCGCTTGAAAACGAGATAATCAGGGTGGAATTCGACAGCGCGACAGGCGGCATTTCCTCACTCGTCACAAAAGCGGACGGCAAAGAGCATCTTGCCCGCGCTTCCCTTGTGCCGACTGTGATTGACAACTCAAAACCCGATACGTGGGCTCACGGAATTTTCAGCTTTCACGATGTTATCGGCACCGCCTCTCTTTCCGAAATCAAGGTGGTTGAAAGCGGCGGAGTGCGCGGCGTAATCAGAGTGAAGCACACATATAAAAACTCATACATTTCACAGGATTTCATCCTCGAAGCGGGTTCACCGATGCTTCGCAGCAAGGTGAGAATTCTCTGGCAGGAACCTCTCACGATGGTAAAAATGCCCGTGAGTATTCCGGGCAAAAATCCTGTTGCTACATATGAAATACCCGGCGGATTTATCAAGAGAAAAGCAAACGGCGACGAAGACCCCGCGCTCACCTGGGGCGATGTGACGGCGGACGGAAACGGCGTTTCGGTTATCACCGATTCAAAATACAGTTATGACTGTGACGGCTGCACTCTCAGCCTCACCGTGCTCAGAAACTCCATTTTCGCCGACCATTTCTCACACAGACCCGAAGCCGATTTCGCTTACTGCGACGAGGGGCTTCAGAGGTTTGAATACGGCGTTTATCCGCATTCCGGTGACGCCGAAAAGAGCGAAGTCAGTCGCCTTGCCGACCTGCTCAACAACAAGCCCGTCGCGGTGCCCGCAGGTTACCACAAGGGCGACCTGCCGCGGAAAAAGAGTTTCATAAATATCGGCAAAGACAACATCCGTCTTGACTGTTTCAAGCAGTGCGAGGACGGCAGCGGAGAATACATACTGCGCCTGAGCGAAACGGCGGGTGTGAAGACTAAAACTTCCGTAGTCTGCAACTTGATTGAGGCGGGATTCTGGGCGGATTTTGAGCCGATGGAAACGAAGACCTTCCGCATCGATGACGAAGGATACATCACAGAAACCTCTTATCTCGAATAATTCGCTCGGTCTTCGGTCGTAGCAATAAGCGCGAAAAACGAAAAGAAAAAGGTTTTAATGAACTGCGGGTTTTACACTCGCAGTTCTTTTTATTGTTTTGCGGTAATTGATTATAAGGATGAGATTATATTTTTCTTTTCTCAACGCCTTTATTCGCTCGCCGTATCCCGATACTGTCTTCGCTCATAAATGCGTTGTTTTCATCGCTTCTTGCGTCCTCCCTAAGTGTCACTGATGTAGCAACATCAAAAACTATCAGTGCTTTCAACAAACACTCACCCCGTAGGGGCGGATATCATCCGCCCGCTTTCGAGGATATGCGTGAGCATTTTTTCAAATACGTTCATTTCAAAATTGTAAAAATCCAATATTGACCTTTCGGAATGTTTGTGATAGAATACTGTTCACACGGAGGCGTAGCTCAGCTGGTCAGAGCGCCTGCTTCACACGCAGGAGGTCAACGGTTCGAGCCCGTTCGCGTCCACCAAAAAACAGGATTCGCTTTTTGCGGATCCTGTTTTTTTATATCGAACCGTTGACCTCCGTCAAACACCGGGGCCCCCGAAAAGTGAAACTTTTTGGGGAGAGGAGGAGCAACGGAGTGAATGAGTTTTCGCGCGGACAGGGACAGCAAGGCGCGGAAACGATTGAACGGAGTTTGTGACGACGAGGTTCGAGCCCGTTCGCGTCCACCAAAAAACAGGATTCGCTTTTTGCGGATCCTGTTTTTTTATATCGAACCGTTGACCTGTTTCGGCAGGTATTATGTATTTCTTTAATTAGTTTTTAATTTACAGAAAATTCTGTTGACAAAATACAGTTTATATTTTATTATATGATAACCATACAATGGAGTAATGTGGGTTATTAAACCCGAAAGGATAGATTATGACAGAAACAGTAAGAATTCCCGTCGTTGCGCTGCGCGGCCTGGTAGTATTTCCGGACCAGCTTCTGCATTTCGATGTGGGCAGGGAAAAGTCAATAAACGCGGTTGAAAAAGCGGCCGCGGACGGTCACAGAGTTTTCCTCGTGACTCAGAAACATATCGCCACCGAGAATCCCAAGATGGAGGATATATACAAATTCGGCGTAATCGCGAAGGTTGACCAGATTATCAAGATTCCCGGCAAGTCCGGTAAAGTAGTCCATATTTCCGTCAGGGGAATCTGCAGGGCAAGGATTCATTCGCTTGAGGATAACGGCAAGTTTCTTGAGGGCAGTGTGATTCCGCTCAAGGCTAAAAAAGTCAGAGAGAGCGAATATGAATACTCCGTAGCCCTTGTCAGAAGTACCAAGGATACCTTCGCCGAGTATTCCGAAAACGCTCCGAGGATACCCGAAGATATCTTTACGGAAGTAATCGAGATGAAAGACCCGGGCAAACTCGCCGATTTCATCGCGGGCAACATAATGCTCGAGGTTGAGGACAGGCAGGCTGTGCTTGAAACGCTCGACCCGGTCGAGAGGCTGGAAGAAGTCAAAATCATCCTCGCGGAAGAATCGTATCTGCTCTCGCTCGAAGCGGAGATAGACGAAAAAGTCCGCGAAAAGATGGATAAGAATCAGCGCGATTACTACCTGCAGGAGCAGATTAAGATAATATCCGATGAACTTAACGGCTACTCTCCCGAAGAGGAGACGGCGCAGTTCAGAGAGAAGATAAGCAACCTTCAGGCACCCGAGAGCGTAAAGGAGAAACTTCTTAAAGAATGCTCAAGGCTTGAAAAGATGACGGCTTCATCACCCGACGCCGCGGTGTCAAGAAACTACCTCGACATCTGCACTGAACTTCCCTGGGGCAAATACTCGCAGGAAAACAACGACACCGAAAACTGCCGCAGGGTGCTTGACAGAGATCACTACGGCTTACAGAAAGTCAAGGAAAGAATAATCGAATACCTTGCCGTTTCTTCAATCGCGCCGGATATCAAGGGGCAGATACTCTGCCTTGTAGGTCCTCCGGGCGTAGGCAAAACTTCAATTGCCCGCTCCATAGCCGATGCCACCGGGCGAAAGTATGTGAGAATCGCTCTGGGCGGTGTCAAGGACGAGGCGGAAATCAGAGGCCACAGGCGCACATACATCGGCTCAATGCCCGGCAGGATAATCGACGCCCTTCAGAAATCGGGCAGAGCAAATCCGCTTATCCTGCTTGATGAGGTTGATAAACTCTCTGCCGATTACAAGGGAGACCCGACTTCCGCTCTTCTCGAGGTGCTTGACCCCGAGCAGAATTTTGAGTTTACCGATCACTATGTGGATCTTCCGTTTGACCTTAGCCGCGTGCTTTTCATCACCACGGCGAATGTCCGCTCCGATATTCCCGCTCCTCTGCAGGACAGAATGGAAATAATCGAACTCGGCAGTTACACGGCGGAAGAAAAATTCAATATAGCCAAAAAACATCTTGTGCCCAAGCAGATAAAACGGCACGGTCTCAAAGCCTCTCAGCTCAGATTCACGGATAAGGCAATCCGCGAAATGATTGACGGCTATACAAGAGAGGCGGGCGTGAGAGCGCTCGAGCAGCAGATCGCGACTGTCTGCCGCAAATGCGCCGTTAAAATAATCGACGGCTCGGCGGCAAAGATAAGCGTGAAACCCGCAGACCTAGAATCGCTTCTCGGCTCACGAAAGTTCAAGGAAGACGATTTCAAACGCGACAGCGAAGTGGGCGTTGCAAACGGCCTCGCCTGGACAAGCGTCGGCGGTGAAATGCTCGAAATCGAGTCCGCAGTCCTCGGCGGATCCGGCAAACTTGAACTTACCGGCTCGCTTGGCGATGTTATGAGAGAGAGCGCGAAAACAGCAGTAAGTTACATCCGCTCAAGAGCAGATGAACTTAACATAAGCAGCGATTTCTATAAGCAGAAAGATATTCACATTCACGTGCCCGAAGGCGCCACCCCCAAAGACGGCCCCTCCGCCGGCGTCACCATAGCAACTTCGCTTGTGTCCGCACTCACGGGCAAAAAGGTGAAAAACGATGTTGCGATGACGGGCGAGATAACTCTCAGGGGCAGAGTGCTCCCGATAGGCGGGCTAAAAGAAAAGTCAATGGCGGCCTACAGAGCGGGTATGAAAACCGTGATTATCCCTTACGGCAACGTGCCCGACCTTGACGAGGTGGATTCCAAAGTCAAGAGCAGCCTTAAGTTCAAGCCGGTCAAAACCGTTGACCAGGTATGGAAGGAAGCGGTTGAGGGCTTTGACGGAAAGGCCGGTGTGCAATGAGATTTGACAGAATAGAATTTGAAAAGTCTTACGGCACCGCGTCCCAGCTTCCCGCGTCGGAAAAGAGCGAAATCGTTTTCGCAGGCAAATCCAATGTCGGAAAGTCGTCGCTGCTAAACAAACTTTTCAACCGCAAAAACCTCGCGAGAGTCAGTTCCTCACCGGGCAAAACGATTACCGTCAATTTCTTCAAGGGTGACGGCGTTTACTTCGTGGACCTGCCCGGCTACGGTTACGCCAAGCGCAACAAGGCGGAACTTGAGCGCTGGTCGGAACTGATGGAAGGATACTTCGGCTCGGGCAGAAACATTTCCCTTGCGGTGCAGCTGCTTGATATGCGCCATGCGCCTACGGAAAATGACTACACGATGCTGGACTTCCTTAAAAACTCGCACATACCCTTTGTGATTGTGCTCACAAAAGCCGACAAACTTAATAAGTCGGAAACCGAAAGCCGCCGCAAGCAGTTTGAAGAAGAACTGAAGGATTACGGCGCAGAAAGAATTGAATTTTCCTGTGTCACGGGGAAAGGTGTCACGGAACTTCAAAAATATATCGAGAAAACTATTGAGGTGAATTAAAATGTATGTTTCGGATTGTATTTCGGCAAATGAAAGAGGCCATCTTACGATAGGCAGTTATGATACCGTGGAACTCGCCAAAAAATACGGCACTCCGCTGTACGCTTACGATGAAAATGAGATAAGAAAGAATCTCAAAGAGTTCAAAAAGTCAATTGACGATGAATATAACGGCAACGGTCTTGTGGTCTATGCTTCAAAAGCATTCTGCTGCAAAGAGATGATGAGAATCTGCATGCAGGAAGGCGTAGGCGTTGACGTTGTTTCGGGCGGCGAGCTTTACACTGCTCTCTCGGTTGACTTCCCCGCAGAGAATATAGTTTTCCACGGCAACAACAAAACTTACGAAGAACTTGTTATGGCTGTTGAAAACAATGTAGGCAGAGTAATAGTTGACAACCTCACCGAACTTGAAACTCTCAACACCATCGCCTGTGAAAAGGGCGCAAACATCGGCATTATGCTCAGAATCAAGCCCGGTATTGACGCTCACACCCATTCCTTCATCAAGACCGGTCAGATAGATTCCAAATTCGGCTTTGCACTTGAAACAGGCGAAGCCCTTGACGCAATCAAGGAAGCAATCGGAATGAGCAATGTTACCCTCAGAGGTCTTCACTGCCATATCGGCTCCCAGATTTTCGACCTTGACCCGTTTGAACTCGCGGCAACTGTTATGCTTGACCTCTTCAAGCAGGTGAAGGATGAAACAGGTTATGTGCTCAAAGAGCTCAACCTCGGCGGCGGCTTCGGCATCAAATACTTAAAGAGCGACCGTCCCAGAGCGTTCAGCGACTATATGCGCAAGGTGGCAACAGCGGTAAACAGTTATTCCGCTGATCTCGGCCTCGAGTGCCCCTTCATCCTTATTGAGCCCGGCAGGTCCGTTGTCGGCGCGGCGGGCATTACTCTTTACACAGTCGGCTGCGTTAAGGATATCCCCGATGTGCGTACATATATTTCCGTTGACGGCGGTATGGGCGACAACCCCAGATACGCCCTTTACCAGTCCGCTTATGAAGTAATCTGCGCAAACAAAGCAGGCGAAAAAAGAGACTGGACCGTAACCGTAGCGGGCAAGTGCTGTGAGAGCGGCGACCTTATTCAGGAGTGGACAAGGCTTCAGCCTGTTGAGCCCGGCGACATCCTTGCCGTACTTTCAACCGGCGCATACAACTACTCAATGGCTTCAAACTATAACAGAATTCCCCGCCTGCCCGTAATCTTCGTAAAGAACGGCAAGGCAAGAGAAGTTATCAAAAGAGAAACTTACGAACAGCTCGTTGAATGTGACATCTGATAAAGTTAGGAAGTGACACTGTGCTTAAAACCGTTGACATCGCTCCCGGCGTCCGCCTTGTATGCGTTAAGACGGACAAATACAAGACCTTTGACATTAATGTTTCCATGGCTCTGCCGCTTGACGAAAACGCCTCGGCAAACGCCCTGCTTGTGAAACTCCTCAGGCGCTCCTGCAAGGCATATCCCGATCTCACCGCCATGAACAGACGCCTCTCCGAGCTTTACGGAGCGTCCGTAGGCGCGTCCGTTTCCAAAATGGGAGACGCCCAGATTCTTACAATCTCCGGCGACTGCCTTGATGACAAGTTTGCGCTTGACGGCGAGAGCATTATCTCGGATTTCATTTCGCTTATCTGTGAAATGATTTTCAATCCCAATATCAAGAGCAACAGTTTCGGCACCGACAATCTTGCCGGCGAAAAGAGGCTTCTTGTGCAGGATGTGCTCGAAGAACTTGATGACAAGCGCACCTACGCCTTCAATAAATGCATTGAGCATATGTGCGAAAACGAGCCTTACGGCAAAATGTCAACAGGCACCATCGAGGAAATCGAAAGCACCAAGATGAACGCGGTTTACGCCGCGTGGAAAAACCTGATTTCCACCGCCCGCATTCAGATTACCGCGGTGGGCAATGTTACCCCGAAAAAAATCGAAACCGCTTTCAAGGCGAAGTTCAAAAAGATTGACAGACAGCCCTGTGAAATCGAAACAATCTTCCTCAAGAAGCCGCAGAGATTTGCGCGCCACGAGGAGAGAATTACCGCCAACCAGGGCAAACTTGTTATCGGCTACAGGACCGGTATGGAAAACAAGTTTGACGGCCTCTATCCCGAGGTTGTTATGATAAACATTTTCGGCGGCGGCACTTATTCAAAACTTTTCACCAACATCCGCGAAAAGATGAGCCTTGCCTACTACTGCAGCGCAATGCTTATCGTAAACAAAGGTATCGCTGTTGTGCAGAGCGGAATCGATACGGACAAAGAAAAAGCCGTTTCCGCAGGCGTTATCAATCAGCTTAACGAAATCAGAAACGGAAAATTTGACGACGAGCTTATTGCTTCCGCCAAAAAGTCAATCCGCGAGGGCTTAACCTTCAATTCGTCCGACGCAATCTGCAGATACTACACAAATCAGATGCTCAATGAAAACATCGAAAAACCCGAAGATTTCATAAAGGGCATTGATTCAGTTACCAAAGAGCAAATCTGCGAGGCGGCAAAGAAAATGGTGCTCGATAAAATATTCATGCTTTCGGCAGATTCGGGAGAGGAGGCAGCGCAGTGAAGATAAATGAATTCAGAGATGAAACTCTCGGCGAAGTTGTCTATACCGCAAAGCATTCCTCCGGGCTTGAAATCAGACTTATGCCCAAAGAAAACTATGACTCCGTGTTTGCTCTTTTCTCGGTAAATTACGGCTCCATAGATACACATGTTCAGCAGAAAAACGGCTCTTTCAAAGCCATACCCGAAGGCACCGCCCATTTCCTTGAGCACAAACTTTTCGAGAGCGAAGAACTTGACGCTTTCGAACTCTTTCAGAGGACGGGCGCCTACGCAAACGCCTTCACGAGTTTTGACCGCACCGCTTATCTCTTCAAGGGAAGCGAAAGAACGGAAGAGTCGCTCGGCTATCTGCTCGATTTCGTTCAGAAGCCCTACTTTACGGCGGAAACTGTGCAGAAGGAGCAGGGCATAATCGGTCAGGAAATCAGAATGTATAAGGATCTGCCCGACTGGGAAGTCTTCTTTAACCTTCTGAGCATACTTTACCCCAAGCATCCCGTGAGCATTGATATCGCGGGCACGCAGGAGTCCATAGCGAAAATCGACGACAAACTTCTTTATAAACTCTACGAAACTTTCTACAATCCCTCAAATATGTGCATCACCCTTGTGGGCAAGATGGACAAGGACGCTGTTTTCAAGCAGATAGATAAGAGCATTATCCGCAAGAAGCAGCCCGTTCCCGAAAGAAAGTTTGACCCCAAAACACCCAAGTCAAAGCAGAAATATATCGAAGAGCGCCTTGCCGTTGGCAGAAAGCAGTTCTGCCTCGGCATAAGGGAAGAAATCGACAAGCCCGAACTCAGCCTTGAGGATGAATATGCTTCCGGCATACTTCTCGATATCCTCTTCGGCAAGGATTCCGATTTCTTCAGAAAAATCGTTGACGAAGGCCTTACCACAATGGAATTCTCCGGCTCACTTTTCAACGGCTACGGCTACAGCGCTTATCTGATAAGCGGTCCGAGCGAAGACCCCGAAAAACTTGCCGATTTGATTAAAAAGGAGATTGCAAAAGCCCAGAAGACGGGCGTGAGCAAAGAGGAGTTTGAAAGAGCCAAGCGTAAATACTACGGCTACGCAGTCAGGGGCTATGACGATATCAACGGTATGGCAAACACCCTCACCGCGCTCTACTATTCAGGCTACAAACCGTTTGACGATATAAACGCAATCAAGAAAATCACCCTCGCAAGAGTCAACAAGAGGCTCAAGAGCATCAATGTCAAGGATGCCGCGCTCTCTGTGATTCTGCCTGCCGAATAAGGAGGATTATTATGTCCGGTGTTACAGAAATATATTTCAAAGGGCTTGAACACGTTTTCCACGTTTCTCCCGTGCTCTTTGATTTCACAATTTTCAGACACACTTTCACAATTCATACTTACGGAGCAATAATCGCTTTCGGCTTCCTTCTTGCCGTGCTTCTGGGCGGCAGAATTGCCTACACCTGGAAGATGAGCCTCGATAAGATGGTCGATGTGCTCATTTACGGCACAATTCTCGGTATGATAGGCGCAAGGCTCTATTACGTCTTTTCAAAATGGAGTTACTACGGACAGCATCCCGCGGATATAATCAAAATCTGGGAAGGCGGTCTTGCCATTTACGGCGGCCTTATAGGCGGTCTTATCGGTGCTTACATAGTGTGCCGCAAGAGAAAGATGAATTTCTTCAATCTTCTCGACTGCTGCGCTATTTCCTTCCTCGTGGGGCAGGGTATAGGCCGCTGGGGCAACTATGTAAACCAGGAAGCATTCGGCACAAATACAACTATGCCCTGGGGTATGAAGAGCGCAAAGACAGCCGAATACCTTTATACCAATTTCAACGAGATTTCCGCCAAAGGAATCGAAGTTGACCCCACAGGCTATGTTCATCCCACATTTCTTTATGAGTCAATCTGGTGTCTTCTCGGTGTGCTTGTGCTTTACCTTGTATGCCGCAAGTTCAGAAGATTCAGCGGCCAGATGATACTCTGGTACGGCGTATGGTACGGCACCGAGAGAGCGATAGTCGAAGGCTTCAGGACCGACAGCCTCTATCTCGGCTCCACCGGCATACGCACAAGCCAGCTTCTTTCAATCATAATCGCAGTTGTCAGCCTTGCTCTGCTCGTTTATTTCACCCTTAAATACAAGAAGAATCCCAAGCCCATCGACGGCATAGATTTTTTCCTTGAAGAGCAGCTCAAAGCAGAAGGCGAGCCCGAAGCCGAAGAGGAGCAGGCACCCGCCGGCGCTGAGGAAATCAGCGAAGCGGATGCCGGAGAAAACGGTGAAGCGGAAGTTGAGGAAAGCGGAGAAGCGGTCGAAGAAACCGAAACACCGGAAGGAGCGCAGTCCGAAGACGATGGCGATAATAATTGACGGAAAAAAGGTGCGGGATGAAAATCTCGCGGTTATGAAGCAGGAGGTTGCCGAGCTCAACGCACAGGGGATTTACCCCTGCCTTTGCGTTATCATAGTCGGCAGCGATCCCGCCTCAAGAGTATATGTAAACAACAAGAAAAAAGCGTGTGAAAACATCGGCATCATCTCGCGCGAGTACGCCATGCCGGAGGAGACAACAACCGCACAGCTTCTTGACCTGATTGATACCCTCAACGCGGACGAGAGCGTGAGCGGAATTCTCTGCCAGATGCCTGTGCCGAAGCACATCGATTCAAAAGCGGTGCTTGAAAGAATTTCACCGGCAAAGGATGTGGACTGTTTCCATCCCTTCAATGTGGGCAAACTCGTTCACGGCGAAAATATTATGCGTCCCTGTACCCCTGCGGGCATGGAAACATTGCTCGACTATATGGGCGTTGAAATCGAGGGCAAAACCTGCGTCATTATCGGCAGGAGCGAAATAGTCGGCAAACCGATGTCTCTGCTTATGACCAACAGAAACGCCACGGTTACCCTCTGCCACTCAAAAACCAAGAATCTCAAAGAAGTGACAAGCAAAGCTGATATTTTAGTTGCAAGCGTGGGCAAGCCTGCTTTTGTGACCGGCGATATGGTCAAGGAGGGCGCGATAGTGCTCGACGTAGGCATTAACCGTGACGAAAACGGCAAAATCTGCGGCGACTGCGTGTTTGACGAATGCGCCGCGAAAGCCTCCATGATTACTCCCGTGCCGGGCGGCGTAGGTCCGATGACAATCACGATGCTTATGCGCAACACAATCACAGCCGAAAAGGCCAGGAAAAATATTCCCTTAAACGAAAAATAATAATTGACATTATATAAATATAATGATATAATGCATTTTGCCGCTTGTCAGGGGCGGGTGAGTTATGCCCGGAATTATCCCGAAAGGATAAGCCCGATGACAGCGAGTCTGAAAAAAGGAATGGTAATTCTAAATGTACGCAATTATCGAAACCGGCGGCAAGCAGTACAAGGTAGAAGCAGGCGATGTTGTCTACGTTGAAAAGCTCGGCGCTGAAGAAGAAAGCGAATACACCTTTGATAAGGTTATCGCTGTAGGCAATGATGACGGTATCACCGTCGGTGCTCCTTATGTTGACGGCGCAAGCGTCAGCGCAAAGGTAGTTAAAAACGGCAAGGCTAAGAAGATCACTGTTATGACCTACAAGCCCAAGAAGAACGAGAAACGCAAACTCGGTCACAGACAGCCGTACACCAAGGTAGAGATTTCCGCTATCAACGCATAAGTTCCAAAGCGATGACTACCGCAAAGTTTTTTCTCGCAAAAAACAAAATCAGAGGCTTTGAAATATCGGGGCACAGCGGTTATGCCGATGAAGGCAGAGATGTGGTCTGCTCGGGAGTGTCCTCCGCAGCAATACTTGCGGCGAACATAATCACCGATCAGTTAAACATCAAAGCAGACATCCGTGAGGATGACGGTCATATTTACTTTCTGATTTCCGGTGAGAGCGAAGCGTGTGACGCAGTGCTCGAAGGGCTCAAAAAACACTTGCTCGCCATTTCAAAGCAATATCCGCAGTTTTTAAGAATACTATTCGGAGGTGTAAAGAATGATTAAGGTTAATCTTCAGCTTTTCGCTCATAAAAAAGGTATGGGTTCAACCCGTAACGGCCGTGATTCCGAATCCAAGAGACTCGGCGCAAAGAGAGCAGACGGTCAGTTCGTTCTTGCAGGCAACATCCTTGTAAGACAGAGAGGCACAAAGATTCATCCCGGTAACAACGTAGGTATCGGTTCCGATGACACTCTTTTTGCTCTTATCGACGGCACAGTTAAGTTTGAGCGTATGGGCAAAGACCGTAAAAAGGTCAGCGTCTACGCAGTAGAGCAGTAATTTGCGGTCGTAGCAATAAGCGCGAAAAACGAAAAGAAAAAAGTTTTGATGAACTGCGGGTTTTTAACTCGCAGTTCTTTTTTGTTATTTTGCGGTAATTTATTATAAGGAATAATTATTATTTTTCTTTTCTCAACGCCTTTATTCGCTCGCCGTATCTCGATACTGTCTTCGCTCATAAATGAAAACTAAGACCGTCAGAAACACAGTCGTCTCACTCGCTTTTTCGCTTCGTGATACTCCTTGTTTCTTCCTTTCACCGCCTCGCTTTATCCG
>JAEEHB010000005.1 GCA_016280595.1 Clostridiaceae bacterium
AGGGACAACAGCAAGTGCATCCTCTGCCGCCGCTGCGTGGCAGCCTGCCAGCTGCAGGATGTTGCCGTTATCGGCGCAAACGCGAGAGGCTTTGATACTCATATCAGTTCCGCGTTTGATAAGGACCTTGCAGACGTTTCCTGCGTATCCTGCGGTCAGTGTATCGTTCACTGCCCCACCGGCGCTCTCAGAGAGAAAGACGATACCGATAAGGTATTTGCGGCAATCAACGATCCCGAAAAATTCGTTATCGTTCACACCGCTCCTTCAATCCGCGTAACTCTCGGCGAAGCTTTCGGTATGCACATGGGCTCCAATGTTCAGGGCAAAATGGTAGCAGCGCTCAGAAGACTCGGCTTTGACAAGGTGTTTGACACCGACTTCGCAGCCGACCTTACCATAATCGAAGAAGCAAACGAACTCGTTGAAAGAGTAAAGAACGGCGGCACTCTTCCCATGATTACATCCTGCTCACCCGGATGGATCAAGTACTGCGAGCATTATTTCCCCACAGAACTCGATCATCTTTCAACCTGCAAGTCTCCTCAGCAGATGTTCGGCGCAACCATCAAGACCTGGTACGCCAAGAAGATGGGCATCGATCCCAAAAACATCGTGTGCGTAGGCATTATGCCCTGCACCGCCAAGAAGTTTGAGACCAAGCGCGAGGATCAGTCGGCATCCGGCTATCCCGATATCGACTACGCTCTCACCACCAGAGAACTTGCGAGAATGATAGAGACCGCAGGTATCTACTTCCCGAAACTTCCCGACGAAGAGTTTGACAATCCTCTGGGCGAAGGCACCGGCGCAGCCGTTATCTTCGGCGCAACCGGCGGCGTTATGGAAGCGGCTCTGAGAACTGCCGTTGAAACCATCACCGGCGAAGAACTTGCCGATGTAAACTTCACCGAAGTCAGAGGCACCAAGGGCATCAAGGAAGCCACCTACAATGTCGGCGGTCTTGAAATCAAGGTCTGCGCGGCAAGCGGTCTTTCCAATGCCAAGAAGGTTATGGATGAAGTCAAGGCTGGCACATCCCCCTACACCTTCATCGAAATCATGGCATGCCCCGGCGGCTGTGTAAACGGCGGCGGTCAGCCCGTTCAGCCCGCTGTTGTGCGTAACTTCTATGACCTCAAGGCCATCAGAGGCGCCGCTCTTTACGAAGCGGACAAGAACCTTCCCAAGAGGAAGAGCCACGAGAGCGAAGCAATCAAGACCGTTTACAGCGAATTCTTCGGCGAGCCCGGCAGTCACAAGGCTCACGAAGTGCTGCACACCTCTTACGTTGCACGCCCCAAATATAAATAAGTTCGGTCAGGGCTTGCTTCTCTAAGGAGCAAGCCCGCTTTTTCGGATGTGAGGAAAAGAAATGGATAAAAACAATCTTGTACTCATAGGTATGCCCGGCTGCGGCAAATCAACCTGCGGGGTTATCGCCGCAAAGGTTATGCTAAAAAATTTTTTTGATACCGACCTGCTTCTGCAGAGCCTTGAGCAGAGCAGACTGCAGGACCTTATAGACGCGAAAGGCACGGAGTATTTTTACGAGGCGGAGGAAAAGGCAATTCTTTCGCTGAATATCGAGGCCGCCGTAATCGCAACGGGCGGCAGTGTGATTTACTCCGAAAAGGCAATGGAGCATCTGCGCTCCATAGGCAAGGTGATTTATCTGCACCTTGAATACGAAACGATGATGAAGCGCATACACAATTTCACCACGCGCGGAATAGTGGTGAAACAGGGGAGCACCCTGCTCGATATGTATAACGAGCGCCTCCCGCTTTACAGAAAATACGCTCACGGCACAATAGTCTGCGACAGTAATACGGTCGAAGAAACAGTTGAGAAAATAGTTGACCTTTATAATAAATTATAATAAGTATTTGCATAATTTGAAATATATGATATAATATACTGAATATTTGTTTTTAGGGTGATTCTGTGGCGGAAGATTCAAAGACTTTCTCCGGCGAAGAAAAAGACATAATAATAGGCCGCAACGCCGTTACGGAGGCTCTCAGAAGCGGCAGAGAGATTGACACCGTTTTTATTGCCAAGGGCGACAGAAGCGGTTCTATCGGCCTTGTTATGAGCCTTGCCCGTGAAAAGAACGCCGTCGTAAAAGAGATTGACAGGCGCAAACTTGACGCGATGTGCGGCGGGGCAAACCATCAGGGCGTAGCCGCAAGGGCGGCGGCGCACGAATACGCCGGCATAGACGATATTCTCGCAAGGGCAGAGGAAAAAGGCGAAGACGCTTTTGTGATTATCTGCGATGAGATTGAAGACCCGCATAACCTGGGCGCGATTATCCGCACGGCGGACGCCTGCGGAGCGCACGGAGTAATCATACCCAAGCGCAGGGGAGTGTCACTTACTTATGCCGTAGGCAAAGCCTCAGCGGGCGCGCTCGAATATGTGCCCGTGGCGAGGGTGGCAAATCTTCCCTCCGCAATCGAAGAACTCAAAGACAAAGGCTTCTGGGTATATGCCGCCGATATGGACGGCAAGCCCTGGAACGAGCAGGATTACAGCGGCAAGGTCGCCCTGGTAATCGGCTCGGAGGGCAGGGGAATAAGCAGGCTTGTAAAAGAGAAATGCGATTTCATCGTTTCCCTGCCGATGAAAGGAAAAATCAATTCCCTCAACGCCTCCGTGGCGGCGGGGATTCTTATGTACGAAGTAATAAAGAACAGATAAAAGGTGAAGGTTATGAGCGATATTTTCGACACTAACTCAAATAACGACGAACTTGACGCTATTCTCAATGAGGTGAAAAGCGGCGATTTCACATCCGGTCCGGTTGATGAAGAGCCCTCAAAGGAATGGTCAATGTCGGATATTGACAGGCTTATTGCCGACTCAACAGGCGAGGAGTATATTCCCGAAGCCGAAGACGGCGCGGATGATACCGAGGCGAAACTCTCACGCTTCTTTGCCGAAGAGTATGATGAAAATATGTTTTCCGTAAAACCTCTCGAAGAGGAGAAGGAAGATGAACTTGAAGATATCTCCTCGGGCACAGAGGAGGTTGAAGGTCAGGAAAATCTTTTCTCCGGCGAAAAAGAGGATCCCTTCGATATCGACAGTTTCGAGCTCGAAGAAATCGAGATAGGCGACGATGAATACAGCGACGTCTATTCCTCCTCATATCAGCAGGAGACTGCCGAAAGCGAAACGGAAGAGGAGCCGGAGCCCGAGCCCGAAGAGCCTTCACCCGAAGAGAAAATAATTGACTACAGAGAGCGTTTCTTCAAGAAACTCACTCTCGAAGATATCGGCTATGTGCCCGAAGAGGAGCCCGAGCCCGAAGGTCCGATTGACAGCAGCGGCACCGTGCTTTTCAAAAACGAAGAAAACAAGACCGAAGAAAACCTTGACCCGATGCCCACGATAAAAGCGGCTGAGGATGTCAAAAACTATAACGATGAAAAGACCAAGAAGATTAAAGAAGGCACCAAAATAGAAAGACCCGAAGACGAAAAGAACGAAAACGACGTTGAAGGTCAGATGGTGCTTGTCGGCTTCACCGATATGCCCGAGGAAGCCATACCCGAGCAGGCGCGTGAAGAGGATGTTGAAGAAAACCTCTGGAAAAAGCGCAAGCAGAAGGCAAAGTCTTTCAAAATTGAAGGCCTTGACGATTCCGATTTCGGCGATGATTTTGACGAAGTCAGCAGCCGTGCGGATGATTATGTGCCCGAAGACGAAGAAGAGGAAAAACTTGAGGCCGCCTCCCTCCTCGAAACGGTCGGCGAATATAACGATGTTTCCGACAGAAACAGAATTCACTCAAAACTCGCCTCCAGAGTCAAAAAGACAATGTCCGGCGTGATAGTTGTAGGCATAATCGAAGCGGTTGTTATCCTGCTCGCTCTTCTGCCGCCTCTCACGGAGTTTTTCAATATTGACACATCCCTGTTTGTCAGCGACAGTATGATTCTCTGCGTTATCAACGCCGTGCTTATAATCGCGGCAGTCGCGCTTGACAGTGACAGATTCTTTGATGCCGTCACCGGTATATTCAAAGGCAAATTCACGGGGGACACAGCCTGCGCCATAGCCGCGGCGGTTGCCTTGATTGAGAACACTCTCTCCGCCATCACCAAGGCGACCACTCCCGTTTTCGGCGCGGTTGCGATTGCGGGCATTCTTATAAACAAGATTACCGACGCCATCAACGCGCGCAGAGTATTCGGCAACTTCCAGGTGTGCGCTTTCAACTATGAGCACGGTATGCACGCCGTACACGCGTTTGAAAACGAAAACGAAGTGTTTGAACTCGGCAGAGGCCTGCTTATGGGCAACGCCGAAATGCTCTATTCATCAAAGGTCGACTTCCCGCTCAACTTCATCAAGAATTCCGAAGAAGACGGCGAAGATACCGGCAAACTCCGCCTTATGCTCATCCTTTCGGCCGTGCTTTCGGTTGCGGTAGGAGTGATTGTAGGCATCAAAAACGCCGAATTTATGGCGGGTGTGGGCGCATTTGCCGCGTCAATCTGCCTGAGTATGCCCATATTCGGCAAGTTCATCCCCGCGTTTATCACCTTTATTCATAACCGCGCTCTCAACCACGAGGGCACTATGGTTGTAAGCCTCAACGCCGCCGATAAAACCGCGAGCGCAAACGCCGTGGTGCTTGACTCGGCAGATATATTCGACCGCGGCAACTGCACAATGCACGGCATGAATTACTTTGAGAGTATGAGAGTTGATGTTGTGCTCAGATACGCCGCCGCAATGGTTATCAAATCCGGCGGACCTCTCAAGGAGTGCTTTGAAAAGGTTGTTGACGGCAGGCTCGACATTCTGCCTCCCGTGAGAGAACTTGTTTACGAGGATAAGATGGGCATTTCCGCGCGCATCTACGAGCAGAAGGTACTGCTGGGCAACAGAAATATGCTCATCCATCACAACATCGACGCTCCCGACAAGGCGACTGAAGACAGATATCAGAAGAAGGGCAGGAAGGTAATTTATCTTGCCGTCAACGAAAAACTCGCCGCCCTGTTTGTGGTAAGTTACAGCGTTGACGAAGAGATGAAGAACTACCTCAAACAGCTTGAAAAGAACGGCATCCAGACACTTGTACGCACCAATGATGTTAACATCACCGAAGAACTCATTTCCGAAAGATTCGATATAAACATCGGCAACTTCAAGATTCTTTCGTCCGTTGCGGGCCGTCTTTACAAGAGAAGAAAAGACGCCGTGAGCGAAGTGCTTGATGCACAGGTCGTGCACGACGGTCAGCCCAGAAGTATGCTGCGCGCGATTGCCGCCTGTTGCACAATGGCAAGCAGAAAGAAGATAGGCAATGCGCTTCAGTTCATCCTTATGGCAATAGGCGCGGCGCTCACCCTGCTTATAGGCATAGGCGAAAACGGGCTCTCATCGCTCGCCGTCATAGGTGTGCTCCTGGCGGAGATTGTACTCGCGGTAATCACCCTTTTCCCGTTCAATCTCATAAAAAAAGAGCCTAAAGAGTAAAAATCTCTTGACAAATCCCTTTTTATATATTAAAATCTATCCACAACAAAGCAGAGCGTTGCTCTCACCTTCCGGGTTTCGTCCCGAGTCGGTCAATATCTTTTACGGGGTATAATGCCCTTTGATGTTGATTTTACGCGAGGTGGAGCAATCCGCCTCGCTTATCATTTACGGAGGTGCATACTTATCAGCAAGCAACAGGAACAGCAAATCAATGAAGAAATCCGCGATCCGGAAGTCAGGCTCATTTCCGAAGAGGGAGAGCAGCTCGGCATCATGAGCGCCGAAGAAGCGTTTGCCCTCGCTCAGGAAAAAGATCTCGATCTGGTCAAAATCGCCCCTATGGCGACTCCGCCCGTCTGCAAAATAATGGATTACGGCAAGTTCAGATTTGAGAAGGCAAAGAAAGAGAAGGAAGCAAGAAAGAATCAGAAGATTATCGAAATCAAAGAGATTCGTCTTTCTCTCAACATCGACACTCACGACTATGATTTCAAAATCAAGAACGCCCGCAAGTTTCTTGCCGACGGCAACAAACTCAAGGTTTCCATCAGATTCAGAGGCCGTGAGATGGCTCATCCCGAATTAGGTACGGATATTATGGACAGGGCCGCTGAGGACCTCGGAGATATAGCCGTAGTGGATAAGCCCGCCAAGCTGGAAGGCAGACAAATGCTGATGTTTATGTCTCCTAAAGTCAACAAGTAAAAAATAATTAAGGAGGATATATTATGCCTAAGATCAAGACACACAGCGGCGCGAAGAAGCGCTTCAAGATTTCAAAGAACGGCAAGCCCATGCGTGCCCACGCTTACAAGTCACACATTCTCAACAAGAAGAGCACCAAGCGCAAGAGAAATCTCCGCAAGGTCAGCGTAGCCGACGAAACCAACGTCAGGCAGATCAAGAGACTTGTTCCTTACA
>JAEEHB010000036.1 GCA_016280595.1 Clostridiaceae bacterium
CTCTTTGAGGTGCAAAGCAGTTTTCCCGTGAAAAATAAGCCGCAGAACAAGGAAGATTTGCGAAAGCATACTGAGTATGTATGGTAAGCAAATCTGACGATGTGCTGCGGTTTTAGTTTTCCGTGAAAACCAATACCGGATTACGACTCTCCGCCCAAAGCAGTCCCGTGTTTTCATATAAAACCAAAGTGCTCTGTTTTGGGCTGTAACAGAGCACTCATCAGTAGGTTCGTTGGCGAAAATTGCGAAAGCAATCGGGAGGCCTGACGCGCCTACTGATGAAATTTTATCATATCAAACCGTCTTTGTCAAATCAGATCGAGCAGGTTCTTCATTTCGCGCTTTCCGCTATCATCAAGAGGCAGGAAAGGTCTGCGGCACGGACCCATATCAATTCCCATAAGAGTGAGGATTTCTTTTTCGCACTGGAATACTCCGAAGCGGCACATAACCTCTATTATTCTGCACGCCTCAGCCTGCAGTTTTTCAGCAAGTTCAAGGTCGCCCGAGCAGAAGGCGTTATAGAGACGCACAAACTTTTTGCCCATGAAATTATATGTTGAGCCGATTGCTCCGTCGGCGCCCATTGACAGCCCTGCAAGGCAGATTTCATCATATCCGTTGAAAACGGTGATATCCCTGATTCTGTTCTTAAACTGCCTTATGGCAAACAAATCGTTTGAAGTATGCTTGATGCCTGCAAAATGAGTATCAAGCGAAAAGATTTTTTCGGCAACGTCGGGTGTAAGACCGAAGCCGTTTCCCGCGGGGAAATTGTAGATATAAACGGGCAAATCAGCCTCGTGTGCTATATCGGTATAGTATTTGATTATCGCTTCAAGCGGGAAAGAATAGTAAAACGGAGCGACGGCGGAAACCGCGTCATAGCCGAGTTTTTTAGCCTCGCGCGCCATATCGAGAGCATCGTCCGTTGAAATAGCGCCAACGTGAGCAATAAGAGGCACAGTACCTCCCGAACAGTTTTTGACAAGGGCGAAAATGCGTTTTCTCTCCTCTTTGCTCATAAGCATACTTTCACCCGTACTGCCGCCGATATAGAAGCCGTGAACGCCGCTGTCAAGGTTGTATTTTATAAGTTTTTCAAGGCTTTTTTCATTGATTGAATAATCCGCGTTAAACGGCGTGAGCAGAGCCGTGAAGATACCGTTCATCATTTTTTGCCCGCCTTTCTTTTAATCGCTTCAACGGGAAGCTGATATGCTACAAAGTATTCTCTGACATATCTTCTGAATGCTTCGCCCGGGGTAGGCGCGGTGACTTTGCCGCTTATTTTCACGCCGCAGATTTTTGCTATCAGAGATGCTCTGAAAATGTGATAACTGCTCGTTAAAAAAGCGACTTTTTTCTCTTCGTTTCCGAAGCGTTCTTTTATTATCATTGAGGCAAAATCAAAGTTTTCAAACGTGGTGGTCGATTTATCCTCAAGGATGATTCTGTCTCTTTCAATTCCTTGTGATATAAGGTAATCGGCAAATATCTGCGCTTCGCTCTTTTTCTGCTCTTTTCTGAAGCATCCGCCGCAGGGAATCGCGATTGTATCCGGATGGGCTTTAAGGTATTCAGCCCCTTTTTTCATTCGCTCAAAAGTCTGCGGCGCAGGAGTATCCGCCCCGATTATATCTCCGCCGAGCATAAGCAGAATATCGCAGTCATCCTCATATTTTTTTGATGCCGTTACAAGCACAAAAGGCATATAGCCCGCCGCGGTAACGACAAGAAAACCTGCAAGCGCGCCGGCGCACTTAAGTACAATAAATATCACATTCATTATAATCACCGCTGTTATTCTATCACCCCGCAAAGAATAATTCAAGCAACACTCAATAACTGCTAAAAGAGTCCTTGAAAAAGGTATATGATAATGTTATAATAAAATATCTTTTAATAAGAGGGGTTATTATGGGGTTAGGTAATAAAATCAAAGACATTGTCGGTATAGAAGGCAAAACGGGCGAAACACTGCGCCCGATGGTCAACTATACCTGCGCCAACATCACTCTGGGCGGCGCGGGCTATCCTCTCGGTCAGTTCCATCAGCAGTTCCTTGCCTATGTTGAAGGCATGCGCACCGGAATGGCGGGCAGAATCACCCTGATTTCCGGCTTGTGGGACGCAATCAGCGACCCGATGATGGGCCTTATAACCGACAGGACAAAATCCAAAATGGGCAGGCACAGGCCGTATCTGATTATCAGCGCAATCCCCTTTGCGATAGCCTACCTTTTCAAATGGACTTCCTTCGGCATTTCCGCGCAGGGTAACGAAACAAAGACCTGGCTCTGGTATCTCTTTGCTTCGCTTCTTTACTGCACATTTATGACTATGATGAGCATTCCGCACACGGCGATGCTCCCCACAATCGCGCCCGGTTACTTTGAGAGAACGCAGTATAAAATAGTAGAATACGCCATGAACTCCGTAGGTCAGGTTTCCTCTTATGTATTCACGGCGCTCGCGCTAAGCGGTTTCAATGTAAAAACCGCTCTCACCGCCCTTCCGACGCCCTCGCCCGACGACCGCCATAATTACGCGATGGTCGGCATCGTGCTTATGATATGGTTTGTCTGGGCACCTATTGTCTGCTTTTTTAAAACAAAAGAGCCCTCGTCAAAAGACCAGATTAACGAAAAGATGGATTTCAAGTTCCTGCTCAGCGAATACAAAGCGGTATTTGCAAACAGGTCGTTCAGGCAGTATTTCATAATTTCCCTCTTCTTCTCAATGAGCAGATACTTCTGCTCCTACGCAGATCAGTACTTTATGGTCAGCGTTACGGACACTTACAATATCTTTATTTCAATGAACATAGTTGCCGGTATATCCGAGTTTTCCGGCTCGCCGATAAATTATCTGATTACAAGATACAAGGGCAAAACCGCCTGCGGCAAGATACTCGGGCCGCTCATGGTTGTCGGTATGGCAATCAACGGTTTCCTGACTTACGAAACTCCCAAAGCAATCAAATACGCCGTGATAGTAATTTCGCAGGTGCTTTATAACATCGGCTTCAGCGGACCCGGCTTTGTGGCGGAAAACATTCAGCCCGACATTACCGACGTTGACGAACTTATCACAGGCAGAAGGCGTGAAGGCGTTATCTCAACATTCAAGACGTTCTTCAGCAAAACAATCAGCAGTCTGATGGGCTTCGCCGTCGGGCAGAGCCTTGAGTGGTTTGGCTACGACCCGAAAGTCAAGCACCCGACAGAGCAGTCCGCAAAAACCATATTCGGCCTGAGGCTCAACTACGCAATCATCCCGTCAATTCTCGCGTTCTTCTGCGTGCTGTCAATCTTCAATTACAAGATGACAAAACACGATCACGAGGAAATCAAGAGAATAATCAAAGAAAAGCACGAAACCGGCGAATGCACCGTGACAAACGACGAAAAGAAGCGCATAGAAAAAATTGCCGGTATGAAATGGGAAGATATGTGGATAGGCAAAAGCAAGGTTAACAGAGATATAGAAAACATAATGTAACGAGGTAATCACATTGGCAGTTGACAAAAGCAAAATCCGGAATTTCTGCATAATTGCTCATATTGACCACGGCAAGTCAACCCTTGCCGACAGGCTCCTTGAACTCACCGGCTCGGTTGCGCTCAGGGATATGACTGCGCAGCTTCTTGACAAGATGGACCTTGAAAGAGAACGCGGCATCACCATAAAAGCGCATCCCGTAAAACTCAATTACAAGGCGGAAGACGGCTCGGAATATGCGCTCAACCTGATTGACACTCCGGGTCACGTTGACTTTAACTACGAAGTTTCACGCTCGCTCGCCGCCTGCGAGGGTGCGATACTCATAGTTGACGCCACTCAGGGTGTAGAGGCGCAGACACTTGCAAACACATACCTCGCCCTCGACCACGACCTTGAAATAGTGCCCGTAATCAACAAGATTGATTTGCCCTCCGCCGACCCGGACAGGGTTGCCGCAGAGGTTGAAGATGTGATAGGCCTTGACTGCAGTGAGGCGCCGAGAGTATCCGCGAAGACGGGTGAAAACTGCGCCGAAGTGCTTGAGCAGATAGTGAAACTTATTCCTCCGCCGGTTGCGGATGACAGCAAGCCCTGCCGCGCCCTTATATTCGACTCGGTCTATGACAGTTACAAGGGCGTTATCGTATATGTAAGAATAGTTGAAGGCAAACTCAAACCAGGCGACACCATGAAAATGATGGCAACCGGAGCGGAGTTTACAATAGTTGAAACGGGGTATATGAGGGCTCAGGACCCCGAGCCCTGCGCCGAACTGACGGCGGGTGAAGTAGGCTACATCACCGCTTCTATCAAAACCGTGAGCGACGCGAGAGTCGGCGATACGGTCACCACACTGCAGAATCCCGCCTCCGAGCCGCTGCCAGGCTACCGCAAGGTAAACCCGATGGTATTCTGCGGCATCTACCCCGCCGACGGCGCGGATTACGAAAACCTGCGCGACGCGCTCGAAAAACTGCAGTTAAACGATGCCGCTCTGAGTTATGAGCCCGAAACATCGGGTGCTCTCGGCTTCGGTTTCAGATGCGGTTTCCTCGGTCTTCTTCACCTTGAAATCATACAGGAGAGGCTCGAAAGAGAATACGACCTTGACCTTGTAACCACAATCCCGAGCGTTGTATATAAAATCAACCTCACCGACGGCTCACAGATTGAGATTGACAACCCGACTCATTACCCCGACCCGGCTTTAATCGCATCCTGCGAGGAGCCGTTTACCGACGCTCATATCTACTCCCCCGCCGAATACGTAGGCACTATTATGGACCTTTGCCAGGAAAGGCGCGGAGTATTCAAAAATATGGACTATATCACTCCCGAGAGAGTTGATATACACTATGAACTTCCCCTTAACGAAATCATTTATGATTTCTTTGATTCGCTCAAATCGAGGACAAGGGGCTACGCCTCATTCGACTATGAAATCTGCGATTACAGGCAGTCAAAACTCGTGAAACTCGATGTGCTCTTAAACGGCGACATCGTTGACGCGCTCTCGTTTATTATTCACGCCGATAAGGCCTATGCGAAGGCAAGGAAAATTGCCGAAAGGCTCAAGGACAATATCCCGCGCCAGATGTTTGAAATACCCATACAGATAGGCATCGGCGGCAAGATTATCGCCAGAGAAACCGTAAAAGCAATGCGCAAAGACGTGCTCGCGAAGTGCTACGGCGGTGATATCACGAGAAAGAAGAAACTGCTCGAAAAGCAGAAGGAAGGAAAAAAGAGAATGCGCCACTTCGGCACGGTTGAAGTGCCTCAGGAGGCGTTTATGGCAGTGCTCAAACTTGATGACAATGACTGAGAAAACTCTGCCCGGACTCTATATACACGTCCCCTTCTGCCGAGGCAAATGTCCCTACTGCGATTTCTACTCCGCCCTGCCCGACGAAGAGACAAAAGCGCTCTATGTGAAGCGCACAGAAGAACTTGTTTCTTCGCTCGGCAAAACCTTTGACACGGTATATTTCGGCGGAGGCACGCCGGATACTCTCGGGCACGGTAATATCGCCCGCCTGCTTTCGGCGGCGGATTTCACGGAAAACGCCGAGATAACTCTCGAGTGCAACCCTTCCGGCACGGGAGGAGAAAACAGCACGTTTGATTTCTGCACGGTAGCCGAGGCAGGAGTAAACAGAATATCGCTCGGACTTCAGAGCGCGGTAGACTCCGAAAGAAAAGCGCTCGGAAGAAAAGCCGGAATAAAAGAAGTGCTTACGGCAATCCGCAGGATAAACGATACAGGAATTGACAACATCTCGCTCGATATTATGCTCGGCATACCCGGTCAGACGCCCGCTTCTCTCAGCGAAACACTTGAATTCTGTGTTTCGTCGGGAGCAAAGCACATAAGCGCCTATATGCTCAAGATTGAGGACGGCACTTATTTCAGCAGAATAAAGGATAAACTCGACCTGCCGGGCGAAGAAGAAACAAGCGATATGTATCTGCAGGCCGTTGATTACCTCGAAAAGCACGGCATAATGCAATATGAGATTTCAAACTTCGCCGTGCCCGGATATGAGAGCAGACACAATCTCAAATACTGGCGGTGCGAAGAATACGAGGGAATCGGTCCCTCCGCCCACTCATTTATGAGCGGCAGAAGATATTATTATCCGCGTAGCACAAGCGATTACATAAGCGGCATACAGCCTGTTTTCGACTGTGAAGGCGGAGATGAAAAAGAATATGTTATGCTCGCTCTCAGGCTTAAAGAGGGCGTGATGTTTGAAAGATTTCGCGAAAGATTTTCACACTCTCTGCCTGAAAGATTCGTTGAATACGCGAAGTTTCTTGAAAGCAAAGGGCTTGCGGAAGTTTCGGATAAAAGCGTTTCGCTGAGTGCGAAAGGTTTTCTTGTTTCCAATTCGGCAATATTGAATCTGACGGACCTGCTCTGAAAAAAATACGCCTGTTTCAGGGCAGATTTTTTGCCCTGTACCGTCAATTCGGTCTTGATTTTTTTACTCTGTTATTTTATAATTATTTCAGTATTTTCGGGGGTAAGTTTTATGCAGCTGCTTGAGGAAAGAATCCGCAGAGACGGTGAAATAATAGGCAACGATATTGTCAAAGTGGATATGTTTCTCAACCACCAGATTGATGTTGACTTACTGTGCGAAATAGGTAAAGAGTTCAAGAGGCTTTTTGCCGGCAAAAACATAAATAAAATTGTCACAATTGAAGCTTCGGGCATAGGAATTGCGTGCATTGCCGCGCAGTATTTTTCTGTGCCTGTTGTTTTTGCGAAAAAGGGTATACACAGAAATGTGGGCAACGATATTTACGAGGGCGAGGTTTTTTCCTTCACCAAAGGAATCACCACAAAAATCGGAATATCGAAAAAATATCTCAACCCGGAAGACCATATCCTGATTATCGATGACTTCCTTGCAAACGGCGGCGCCGTAAAAGGGCTCATAGGTCTGATTGAGCAGGCGGGCGCTCACGTTGAAGGCATCGGCATAGTGATTGAAAAAGGCTTTCAGTCCGGAGGCAAAGAACTCAGGGATATGGGATATCAGCTTGAGTCCCTGGCTATTATCAATTCCATTGACGACGGAAAAATCGTCTTTGGTTAACACGATAACAATTATTTATTTCACGGAGGTAATGAAATGAAAAAGTTATTGGCAATCGTTCTTTCTCTTGTGCTCGTAATCGGCCTTGCCGCCTGCGGAGCAAACAGCATTGAGAAAGAAAGCACATCCGCTCCCGAAGACACCACGGCACAGGGCGAAGTCAGTTATGCCGACCTCAAGATCGGTCTTATCTGCCTTCACGACGAAAACTCCACTTATGACAACAACTTCATCCTTGCCCTCAAAGAGGTACAGGCTGAACTCGGTCTCTCCGACGACCAGGTACTTATCAAGACCAATATCGGCGAAGACGACAGCTGCCTGACCACTGCTGAGGAACTTGTTGACGAAGGCTGCAACGTAATCTTTGCCGACTCCTTCGGCCACGAGACTTATATTATGCAGGCTGCGCAGGACAACCCCGATGTTCAGTTCTGCCATGCAACCGGCACACACGCTCACAATGCGGGCATCCCCAACTTCCACAATGCTTTTGCTTCCATCTATGAAGGCCGCTTCCTTGCAGGCGTTGCCGCAGGTATGAAAGTAAAAGAAATGATTGACAAGGGCGACATCACCGCAGATCAGGCTAAAATCGGCTATGTAGGCGCTTTCCCCTATGCTGAAGTTAAATCAGGCTACACTTCCTTCTATCTCGGCGTTCGTTATATCGTGCCCGAAGTTACAATGGAAGTAACCTTCACCAACTCCTGGTTTGACATTGCTCTCGAAAGAGAAGCCGCTCTCAAACTCATCAACAACGGCTGCGTTCTTATCAGCCAGCATGCCGACTCCGAAGGCGCACCCAAGGCCTGCGAAGAGAAGGGCATCCCCAATGTTGCTTACAACATCAATACCGCTTCCATCGGCCCCAATACTGCTCTTGTTTCCTCAAGAATCAACTGGGCTCCCTACTACAAGCTTGCTATCGAAGCAACTGCAAAGGGCGAAAGCTTTGACGCCGACTGGACCGGCACCATCGCTACCGGCTCCGTTGAACTGCTTGAACTCAACGACGCTGTTGCGGCAGAAGGCACCAAAGAGAAACTTGACGAAGTGAAGAACCGCATCGAAATCGGCGATCTCAAGGTTTATGATATCAACTCCTTCACCGTTGAAGGCAAGACTATTGAATCCTATCTTGCAGACGTTGACGATGACGGCACCTTCACCGGCGACACCGAAGCGGTCAAGGACGGCTACTTCCACGAAAGTGAGTTCCGCTCCGCTCCCTACTTCGATATTGCGATTGACGGAATTACCATTCTTTAATAGTTTTCATTTCACGGGCGAAGCGGATTTCGCTTCGCCCGAAGTTTTTTATTTCTGATACTCTGTTTTCCGAAAAGAGGGCGCTTTAACGGCGCTCTGTTTTAGGAAAACATGACGGAGGTAATATATGAGCACACCTGCCATTGAACTGAAAAACATAACCAAAACTTTCGGCAGCATCACGGCGAATAAAAATGTATGCCTCACCGTAAACAGCGGCGAGATTCTTTCACTGCTAGGCGAAAACGGAAGCGGCAAAACAACGCTTATGAATATGATATCGGGCATATATTTCCCCGACGCCGGTCAGATTTTCATTGACGGCAAGGAAGCGGTTATCAGATCCCCTAAAGACGCTTTCGATTATAAAATCGGCATGATTCATCAGCACTTCAAACTTGTTGATATTTTCACCGCCGCTGAAAATGTTGTGCTGGGTCTGAAAGAGGACGGGAAGTACAACATAAAAGAGGTTGAAAAGAAGGTCGCCGAAATCAGTTCCCGTTACGGCTTTGAAATCAGCCCCTCAAAGAAAATCTATGAGATGTCCGTGTCCGAAAAGCAGACGGTTGAGATAATCAAGGTACTTTACAGAGGTGCCAACATACTGATACTTGACGAGCCCACCGCTGTGCTTACGCCTCAGGAAACGCAGAAACTGTTTGCAGTGCTGCGCAAGATGAAAGAGGACGGCAAGGCAATAGTAATCATCACCCACAAACTGCACGAAGTGCTCGATATATCCGACAGAGTTTCCGTTTTGCGCAAGGGCGAATACATAGGCACTCTCAATACAGCTGAAACAAACGAAGCCGAACTTACGGAAATGATGGTCGGCAAAAAAATCTCGCTTGATATTAACAGAAGCGAGCCCGAAAACTGTGTTGACAGGCTTAAGGTTGAAAGTCTTAACTGCATTGATTCCGACGGCGTGAAAGTGCTAAGCGATATTTCGTTCACGGCACGCGGCGGAGAAATACTGGGCGTTGCCGGCATAGCGGGAAGCGGACAGAAAGAACTGCTTGAAGCGATTGCAGGTCTTCAGAAATACGACAGCGGCTCAATAATTTACAGCGACCCGAAGAGCGGAAAAGACGTAAACCTCAAAAACAAATCACCCTATCAGATAAAAGAACTCGGTGTAAGGCTCTCGTTTGTGCCGGAAGACAGGCTCGGTATGGGTCTTGTGGGCAATATGGATATAACCGACAATATGATGCTCCGTTCATACCGCAAAGGGCGCGGCGCTTTCCTTAAAAGAAATGCTCCGAGAGAACTTGCGAAGACTATAGTCAAGGACCTTGAGGTGGTTACTCCGAGCATTAACACTCCGATAAGAAGGCTCTCGGGCGGCAATGTTCAGAAAGTGCTTGTTGGCAGAGAAATCTCCCTCTCCCCGAGCGTACTGATGACGGCGTACGCGGTGAGAGGTCTTGATATAAACTCATCATACCTCATTTACAATCTTCTGAATTCGCAAAAGGAAAAAGGCGTTGCGGTTATCTTCGTGGGCGAAGACCTCGATGTGCTTATTGACCTGTGTGACAAAATCATGGTGCTCAGTTCAGGCGCGGTGACGGGAATAGTTGACGCGAAGACGACCACAAAAGAAGAACTCGGAAGACTGATGACAAAGAACAGCAAAGGAGGTGCAGACAGTGAACAGTAACTCCGTCAAAAAGACGCACGAGCCGCTTTTCCATATTGCCAAGCGCAACGGTATGGTCTGGTGGAAAGCGTGGCTGATAAGAGGAATATCCGTAATCATCTCACTTCTTGTCTGCGCCGTTATAATAGTGTCACTGACACATCAGAATCCGCTTGAAGTTTACGGCGCGATGATCAAGGGCAGTTTCGGCACAAGCAGAAAATTCTGGGCGATGCTTCAGAATCTCGCAATCCTGCTGTGCATCTCCCTCGCCGTAACCCCGGCGTTCAAAATGAAATTCTGGAACCTCGGTGCCGAAGGTCAGGTGCTTTTCGGCGGACTGTGCAGCATGGTGCTGATGTTTATGGTCGGTGACAGAATCCCCAATATACTTCTGATACTCGCGATGCTCGTCGCTTCAATACTCGGCGGCATAATCTGGGGTCTGCTCCCCGCGTTGTTCAAGGCAAAATGGGGCACAAACGAAAGCCTCTTCACTCTGATGATGAACTACATCGCTATTCAGCTCGTCTCCTTTGCGATTATGGTTTGGGTGCCGAGCGGCTCAAGCGTTATGGGTCTTGTCAATTCAAACACAAGAGCGGGCTGGCTGCCCGATCTGTTCGGTCAGAAATACCTCATAAACATTCTTATAGTAGCGGTGCTCACGGTTGTAATGTTTGTTTACCTCAGATACTCAAAGCACGGCTATGAACTATCGGTCGTGGGCGAAAGTGAAAACACGGCGAGATACATCGGCATAGATGTAAAGAAAGTAATTATCCGCACGATGATTCTTTCGGGCGCAATCTGCGGTCTCTCCGGTTTCCTGCTTGTGGCAGGCACCAACCACACCATTTCAAAGGAACTCGCGGGCGGCAACGGATTCACCGCAATCATGGTTTCGTGGCTCGCGAAATTCAACCCCGTGATGATGGTACTCACCTCGCTCATAGTTGTATTCCTTCAGAGAGGCGCGGGCGAAATCGCAACAAAATTCAACCTCAACACAAGCCTCGCGGATATACTCACCGGCATTATAATCTTCTTTATTATCGGATGCGAATTCTTTATCAACTATAAGATAATGCGTACAAATTCGGGAAAGGAGGGCAAATAAATGCTGTTTACGATAGCGCAGTTTATAAAAGCCGCAATCATTCAGGGCATTCCCCTTCTTTTCGGCTCAACCGGTGAAATAATCACCGAAAAATCGGGTAACCTCAATCTCGGTATTCCCGGCATTATGTATGTGGGCGGCATTTCGGGCATCATAGGCGGCTACCTGTATGAACACGGCAACGAAAACCCCGTTCCGATTCTATGCATACTGATTTCCCTCGCCTGCTCTCTTTTCGGCTCGGCTCTGATGTCGCTGATATATGCTTTCCTCACTCAGACGCTCAAGGCAAATCAGAATGTAACGGGTCTTGCTCTTACGACATTCGGCATAGGTCTCGGCAATTTCTTCGGCGGCTCGCTGCTCAAATTCTTTAATGAATCGGGCTCCATTTCGCTTATCAACACGGGCCTTGCCTACAAAAAGACTCTGCCTTTCGCTGCAAAACTCGGTCTTTTCGGAGACACTTTCCTTTCATTCGGTTTCCTTGCCTATCTCGCTGTTATAATCGCGATTATCGCTTCGCTGTTTCTTAACAGAACGAGAACGGGCCTGAACCTCCGGGCAATAGGTGAAAACCCGGCGACTGCTGACGCGGCAGGCATCAACATTACGAGATACAAATATATCTCGACCCTCGTTGGCGGAATGATAGCGGGTCTCGGCGGTCTCTACTTCGTTATGGACTACACCGCAGGCGCCTGGACAAACAACGGCTTCGGCGACAGAGGCTGGCTCGCGATTGCGATTGTTATATTTGCTCTGTGGAAACCGAAATCGGCAATCTGGAGTTCTTTCATTTTCGGCGGTCTCTACATTATATGCGTTTACATTCCCGGCCTTTCGTCCGCCGCGAAAGAAATCATCAAGATGCTCCCCTACCTCGTAACAATCCTCGTGCTCATATTCATCAGCGCGAAAAAGAAAAAGGAGCATCAGCCCCCCGCAAGTCTCGGTCTCTCATATTTCAGAGAAGACAGATAACACAAACACAGCAAAACGCCGTCAGTATAAAACTGACGGCGTTTTTATAATAACTTTTTTATTATTCTGTAATATCGTCTGCGGCGTCTTCAACTGCCTGAGCGGCGGCTTCGGTTTCCTCGGTTACTGTCTGTGCAACAGCGTCAATGGTTTCCTCTGCGGTCTGAGCAACTGCTTCGGCTTCTTCTTCAACTTCTTCGGCAACTGCTTCGGCGGTTTCTTCAACGGCCTCTGCTTTTTCGGTTACTTCCTGAGCGATTTCTTCGGCGGCGGGAATTACGTCTGCCGCTTCCTCGACTGCCTCTTCCTTTTTCTTGTGGAAGAGAATCTTGTCAACCGGGAAATAGAGGAAGAACTGAACTGCGGAGCAAATCATTGTTGACGCGTTTGATGCGAGCGCGTCTTCCATCCAGCCCTTTGATACAAACAAATCCTTTAATGTGGGATTGAGCCAGGCGGAGAAGCAGATAAGCGCGATGGTGAAAACGATGTAAATAGGAAGGGTTACCGCGATGTTTGCGCTTGAGTTGAAAGTCTTTTCTCTGTTTACAAAGAAAGCAACTATCTGGGCAATGATGTTTGCGGTGTTGTTAACGATGAAATAACCGAGACCGCCAGCGGCAACTGTTGAAACAAATACCCACCAGGCGAAAGGTGTATCATACTGCGCTTTGATTGCGGGAATAAGGGGAAGGATGTTCAGCAGTGCAAACTGAACTATCATCGCGAGAAGACTTACGAAAATGAACTTAACGAACTGCCAAATAGTGGTTACTGCTGAACCTTTGCTGTCGGCTGCTTTGTCAATCTGATTAAGTTTTCCCATTTTTTTCTCTCCTTAAAAATTATTCATCAAAAGTGTCGTCTTTATTCTTTTTGCTCTTTTTTCTCTTTGCTTTGCCTTCTTCGGCTGCTGCATCAAGTTTGGCTTTCTTTTCGGCTTCTGCGGCCTCTTTGGCAGCCTGTCTTTCAGCCTCCGCCTTTTCGTTGGCGGTGTTGTTCTGCGATACAGCCCAGCGCGCAATCTTCATCTTGTTTCTGTCTGCGCCGGTTTCGATAATGAGAGAGTCTTCTTTAACGGTGACAACTCTGCCCATAATACCGCCGATGGTGGTGATTTCGTCACCGACCTGGATATTATCTCTCATTGACTGCTCTTCCTGCTGCTTTTTCTTCTGCGGGCGAATCATCATAAAATACATCGCGCCGAAAAGAGCAACCATAATAACAATCATAGTGATGGGTGAGCCCTGGGAAGTGCCGCCCTGCTGAGCGGTATTCATTAAAAGAAAATTCATTTTATAACCTCCGAATCAAATTATAACAATTATATATTATGTTGTAAAAATATGCAAGTATATTTTATAAAGACAATATAGTCATATTCTTGTGTCAAGTTTTTCGGCGTTTTCGTTTCTGAATTGCTCGTATCTGCCTTCGTCAAGGGCGAGGCGGATTTCGGACATAAGGTTATTGTAAAACCAGAGGTTGTGCATAACGGCAAGCCTCATGGCGAGCATTTCCTTGCTTCTGAAAAGATGCCTGATATATGCCCTCGAAAACTTGCGGCAGGTGGGGCAGGAGCACTCAGGGTCAATCGGCAGAGTATCTTTTTCGTACTTGTTGTTATTGATATTGATTATGCCCGCCTTTGTGAAAAGATGGCCGTGCCTCGCGTTCCTGCTGGGCATAACGCAGTCAAACAAATCAACGCCCCTGTAGACAGCTTCTATTATGTTGCCGGGCGTACCTACGCCCATAAGATATCTGATTTTGTTTTCGGGCATATAAGGCTCAACGGCGGAAATGATGCGGTACATCTCCTCCTTCGGCTCCCCTACCGCGAGGCCGCCTATTGCGTAGCCGTCAAGGTCGAGAGCGGCAATCCGCTTCATATTTTCTATGCGCAGGTCTTCATAGGTGCAGCCCTGATTTATGCCGAAAAGAAGCTGGTTCTTATTGATTGTATCCGGCAGAGCGTTAAGCCTTTCCATTTCAGCTTTGCAGCGCTCAAGCCAGCGCACGGTCCTTTCGCAGGACCTTTTTGCATATTCGTATTCTGCGGGGTTTTCAACGCATTCGTCAAACGCCATCGCTATGGTTGAAGCGAGGTTTGACTGAATACGCATACTCTCCTCGGGACCCATAAAAATGTGCCTGCCGTCAACGTGCGATTGAAAATATACGCCCTCTTCTTTAATCTTCCTTAAAGAAGCGAGTGAAAAAACCTGGAAACCGCCGCTGTCGGTCAGGATGGGACCTTTCCAGCCGGTGAAGGCGTGAAGACCGCCGAGTTCTTTTATAAGTTCATCGCCCGGTCTCACGTGAAGGTGATAGGTGTTTGAGAGCATCACCTGGCAGTTAACCGCTTCAAGGTCGGTTGAAGAGAGGCCGCCTTTTATTGCCGCGCAGGTTGCCACATTCATAAACGCCGGCGTCTGCACCGTGCCGTGCACGGTTACAAATTCGCCCCGCCTTGCGGTGCCCTGCTTACTTATGAGTTTATACATAAATAATACCTGCTCTGTTTTAATCAACAGGGGCCGCTTGCGGGCAGCCCCTGTGTTTTTTATTCTTCGGTATCGCTCTGTTCGGGAGTTTCGTTGCTTTCGGGCTCAGCGGGAGTTTCCGGCTCCTGTGCAGGTTTATCTTCCATAATAGCCCTGAATTCGGCGCCCTCAATCTTGTCGTTTTCAAGCAGTGCGCCTGCTACGGCGTGGAGTTTGTCGATGTGTTCATTGAGGATGGCGTCCGTCTTGCTGTAAGCCTCGTTGATAAGTCTTTCAATTTCCTCATCAATCTGCGCGGCAACGGTTTCGGAATAATTACGCACCTGGCCGTAATCTTTGCCGAGGAACACTTCGTTATTATCGCTGCCGAAAGCGATGGGACCGAGTTTGTCGCTCATACCGTATTTGGTAACCATATTTCTGGCGATTTCGGTGGCTCTGTGAATATCGTTTGAAGCGCCTGTTGAAATATCGCCGATAACAATCTGCTCCGCAACCCTGCCGCCGAGAAGGCTGACAAGTTCATCGAGCATCTGATTCTTGGAAACATAGTTTTTATCTTCGGTAGGTCTGTGCAGGGTGTAGCCGCCAGCAAGACCTCTGGGTATAATCGAAATCTGGTGAACCGGGTCGGAGTTTTCAAGGTAATATGCCGATACGGCATGGCCTGCCTCGTGATAGGCGGTAAGCCTTCTCGCCTTTTCGTTCATCTTGTGCGATTTCTTCTCCGAGCCGACTTCAACCTTGAGAGCCGCTTCGTCAACCTCTTCCATAGTGATGGCGAGTTTATTTCTTCTTGCGGCAAGCAGTGCTGCTTCGTTGAGCAGGTTTTCAAGGTCTGCGCCCGTAAAGCCTACGGTTGCGTGAGCAACGCTTTCAAAGTCAACATCCGGGCCGATGGGTTTGCCCTTGGCGTGGACTTTGAGGATTTCCGTTCTGCCCTTTGCGTCGGGATAGTTGACAGTTACCTGCCTGTCAAATCTGCCGGGTCTGAGAAGCGCGGGGTCAAGGATATCGGGGCGGTTGGTCGCCGCTATGACGATTACGCCTTCATTTGCGCCGAAACCGTCCATTTCAACAAGCAGTTGATTGAGAGTCTGCTCTCTTTCATCGTGGCCGCCGCCCATACCGGCGCCTCTGTGCCTGCCGACGGCATCAATTTCATCAATGAAAATAATTGCGGGGGCTTCTTTTTTGGCTTTATCAAACAGGTCGCGCACTCTGCTCGCGCCGACACCTACATACATTTCAACAAAGTCTGAGCCCGAAATGGAGAGGAAGGGTACGCCCGCCTCACCCGCTACGGCTCTTGCAAGAAGGGTTTTACCCGTGCCCGGAGGGCCTACGAGCAGCACGCCTTTGGGTATCCTTGCGCCGAGATCGTCAAACTTCTTCGGGTTTTTAAGAAACTCAACTATCTCTTCAAGTTCCTCTTTCTCTTCGTCGGCGCCTGCGACATCTTCAAATGTGGTCTTTCTCTTTTCGTCCTTGCCCTGCTTTATTCTCGCCTTGCCGAATGAAATGGTCTTGTTGTTTTCGCTGTTGATGGTCTGACCCATCTTGCGGAAAAGAATTACCATCACGGCAATCATAACGGCGGTAATCAGCAAGGTAGGCAGAATACTCATAACTGCCGACATTGAAGAGCCCGAAACGTATTTTGCCTCAATCGGGTTATCGGGATTCAATTTGTTGTAATCCATCACATCTTCGTGAACATCCTCCACAAAGAGCGATACGCTGGGCACAACGAATACGTGGCCTTCCGATTTTTTCGGGTCTTCGCCTTTGAGATAATAGACGAGAGAGCCGCTGCTGAGATTGAGGGTGTAACTTGACACCTTGCCCTCGTCAAACAGGGCTACAACCTCATAGTATTCGAGTTTTTCTTTTTTCTGATTCTGGGCGTAGAAAGACACGCCTGAAATGATGATAAGGGGAATCAGAATATAGGGAATGATGGTGAGCCATCTTCTCTTGCTGTCAGGTTTATTGTTCTTATTCTTGTTCTCCACTTTCCCTCTCCTTGGTTTCTGAATAGATTTCTTTTTTGAGAACGCCGATATACGGCAGGTTGCGGTATTTTTCCGCGAAGTCGAGGCCGTAGCCTACAACGAATTCATCGGGCACATCGGTGCCGCGGTAATCGGCTTTTATGTCAACCGTTCTGCGCTCGGCTTTATCGAGCAGAGTACAGATTCTTATGCTGCGCGGATTTCTCGTTTTGAGCACGCTTATTACATAACTGAGAGTGCGCCCGGAATCGAGAATATCCTCAACGAGCAGAATATCCTTTCCCGCGATATCGGAATCTAGGTCCTTGAGAATTCTGACGGTGCCGGAAGTGTTTTCCGTTTTGTTTCCGTAAGAGGAAACGCACATAAAATCAATTTCGCACGGAACTGTTATTTCGCGCATAAGGTCAGCCATAAAAACTACCGAGCCTTTGAGTATGCTCACGAGCAGAAGATTTTTGTCTTTGTAATCCTCGCTTATTTCCGCACCGAGCCTTTTTACTATCGCTTTGAGGGCTTCCTCGGTGTAGTAGGTTTTTTCAATGTCTTTATACAAAACTGCCGTCTCCTTTTTCAATGCTTATCTCAAATATGTTACGCGTGCCGCCGTCAACCTTTACCCTCTCGTCAACACAGCAGAAGCAGGCGGCGATAATGCCGCTGTTATCGCAGAATACGGGAGCGGTCTCTCTGTATTCGGGCGGTATGCCTTTTTCGTTTTGCAGTTTACGCAGGGATTTGCTCACGCCCCTGCCCGCGGGGCTTATTCTGTCGCCCTCAAGGCGGGTGCGCAGCCTTATGCTGCCGTTTATCTTATCGCGGTCCATAAAGAGGCTGCCGCTGTCTTTTTTGAGTTTATATTCTTCGGGCGAAATAACGGCGGTTTTCACCGTAAAAACACCGAAGATCATTTCCGGACTGTCGAGTACGGCTTCAGCGGGCGCGCAGTCAACACTTTCCGGCTTTTCAATTATGCCCGCTCTTGTCCTCAAAAAAAGACCTTTACCGAGCTGAATCAGCCTGCCTTTGCCGTGGCACTCATATTCATAAAGGGCTTTAAGCGTATCTTCCAGAACCGGGGTGTCGGGGCTTTCGCCTGTTTCGGCAATGATTATCATGTAAACAGCCCTTCTGAGCACGGGGAACGCAAGAGTGAGAAGAGGTGAAATGCGGTAACCGTTTTCTGTCTTCGCCGCCTTAACGGCATCTTCCGCGAGATACGAAAGGTATTCCTCATCGTCATTGATTGCGTCGAGGCATCTGAAAGCGCACTCCTCAAAAGCGGGATTAATCTCTTTGAGTTCGGTAATAACCCTGTGTCTTATCCTGTTTCTTGAGTATTTTATATCGTCGTTGGTTTCATCTGTTATATAATCTATGCCGTTTGCTTTGCAGTAATCAACAATTTCGTCCTTTGTGCAGTCGATAAGCGGGCGGATTATATTGTCCCTTACGGGCGGTATGGAGCAGAGGCCTTTGAGAGAAGAGCCTCTGGCGAAATTGAAAAGCAGGGTTTCAATGCGATCGCTCAGGTTGTGAGCCGTGGCGATAAAAGTGCTTTCGCCGAAAGAAGCGAAGAAATCATAACGGACTTTTCTGCCCGCCTCTTCGAGTGACATTCCCGTTTCCTTTGCGTATGCGGGCACATCCGCTCTGAGCACATGGCACTTTATGCCGAGCTTTTCGCATTCGTTCACGGCAAAGTTCATATCGCGCTCTGCGCCCTCGCCCCTGATGCCGTGATTCACATGAGCCGCCTCAAGAGTCAAATCATATTCATCACGGAGTTTATACAGTATGTGAAGCAGGCACATAGAGTCACTGCCGCCCGAGAGAGCAACAACAACCCTGCGGCGTGCAACCGGCATACCGTATTTTTCAATTGCGTCGGTTACTTTATCAATCATTGTGTATCTTTTCTATCGGCAGGAAGAGAGTGTGCTCGCCGTCCCACGCGAAATCAACAGTGCCGAGTTCGCCGTGCCTGTTTTTGGAAACAATAACGGAAATCTTGTTGACTTCGGGCTGGGAGGAATAATCTTCGCCTTCCTCTTTTTCGCCGTTGTAATAATCTTCACGGTAGAGCATCATAACGATGTCGGCATCCTGCTCGATTGAGCCGGATTCTCTAAGGTCCGCAAGCTGCGGTCTGTGTGATTTGCCTCTTGTTTCGGTGCCTCTTGAAAGCTGTGCGCAGCAGATAACGGGGATGTTAAGGTCCTTTGCCATCATCTTGAGGTTTCTGGTGATTTCGCTGACTTCATTTACTCTGTTTTCCGCTTTGGTGCTCGGGCGCACAAGTCCGAGATAGTCAACTATAACACAGTCAACGCCGGAAAGTCTTCTTGTTTTTGCCTTCATTTCGGGCACGGTGATTGCGGAAGTATCGTCAAAATACAGAGGGCAGTCACCGAGCACATTTGCCGCCGTGCCGAGCCTCACCCACTCATCCTGGTCAATCTGGCCGGACCTCATTTTCTTTGAGGAAACTCTCGCTTCGGTGCCGAGCACTCTCATGGCAAGCTGTTCTTTGGTCATTTCGAGTGAAAACATAAGAGTTTTCTTTTTCGCCTTTACGGCAACATTTCTCGCAAGGTTGAGCGCGAAACTTGTTTTACCCATACCGGGTCTCGCACCGATAATGATAAGGTCGGAGCGGTTGAGACCGGTGAGTATATTGTCAAGTTCATCAAAGCCGGTGGTATAGCCCTTGTACTGCTCCTTATCTTCGCCCGTGAGTTTTTTGAGCGTGTCAAAAACCTCGTTCATCAGGATATCCTTGAGCTGTGAAGGAGCGTCCGTGGTTTTGCCCTGACGGATGTTGTAAATCTTCTGCTCCGCGTTATCAAGCAGGGCATCGGCTGTATCTTCCTGAGCGGCGGCGCCCTGAATTGTCTCGCTCGAAATCGTAATAAGAGAACGCAGATAGAACTTCTCACGTACTATCTTAGCGTATCTCTCAACATTTTCGGTCGATGGGACGGAATCTGCTATCTCCATCAGATACTTTTTTCCGCCTGCGCTGTCAAAAGTGCCGTTGTCAACAAGTTTGTTAAGTATAACAAGCGGGTCGATTTTACTGCCCGCGTTGTCTACGGCAAGCATCTGAGTGAAAATCTCACGGTGCTGCGGATGGAAAAACGATTCCGGCTTTAAGTAAACCGCGACCTGAGGAAGGCAAGCCGGGTCAACGAGAATGCTGCCCAGCACCGCCTGCTCCGCCTCAAGGCTCCACGGCATATCAATATTGTCAAATGAAATGATACGGGATTCGTCCATTATTATTCTCCCACAAGTACATAAATAGAGGCTGAAATGCCTTTGTAGAGTTTAACCTCTGCAGGGTAAGTGCCGTAGGATTTGATTTCCTCCATCTGCACTTTCTTTTTATCGATATCAAAACCGTACTCTTTGCCGACTGCTTCGGCAACATCCTTTGCGGTTACGGAGCCGAAAAGTTTGCCGTTTGCTCCGCCCTTTGCGCTGATTTTGATTGTTTTGCCTTCGAGTTTCGCGGCCTCTTCCTTTGCCTGCGCGATTTCGGTTTCAATCCTGTGCTTTTCGGCGGACTCTCTGTTTTTGAGTTCGCTCATAGCCTGGGAATTTGCCTCCATTGCGAGTTTACGCGGAAAGAGGAAATTCCTTGAATAACCGTCGGACGCGTTTACAAGTTCGCCTTTTTTGCCGAGACCTTTTACATCCTGTAACAGTACAACTTTCATTTTCACTTACCTCCACTTATTCAATCATATTGTCGAGAGTTTCAATCAGTTTTTCTTTTGCTTCCTGCGGTGAAAGTTCCATTCGCGCGGCAGCCATAGTCCTGTGGCCTCCGCCGCCGAGCGCCTCCATAATGAGCTGCACGTTGATTTCGCCGAGGCTCCTTGCGGAAACGGAAACACCGCCGTCTGTTTCGTAAATAACAAATGACGCTTTCACGCCCGAGATGCCGAGAAGTTCATCGGCGGATTTTGAAGCGATAAGCCGCGCTTCGGATATCTGACCGGGCACCTGCGCAATCGCGCACTCCCCGACGAATACCGCCGAATCAACCACAGCATTTTTATATTTCACTTCCTCAAAGGAGGAATTGAAGAGTTTTTTGGTTTCAACAAGATTTGCTCCTCGCTCTTTGAGGTACGCCGCCGCGCCGAAGGTACGCGCACCCGAGCGGATAACGAAGTTTTTGGTGTCGAGCATAATTCCCGAGAGAAGCGCCTGAGCCGTTTCGGCACTTACCTGGGTATCGTCGAGCACATAGGAGATGTACTCGGTTATCATTTCACAGCAGGATGATGCCGTGGGCGAATGATATAGTTTCACCTCGGAGTCGTAACTGCCTGCGGCAAGGCGGTGATGGTCTATTATGATTCTGTCTGCGCATTTCTCAAACAGCTCGGGATATTCGCTCATCGCGGCAACGTGAGTGTCAACGAGCACCATAAGAGTTTTTCTGCCGATTAGTTTCGCCGCTTTTTCAGCCCCGATAAACATATCCGGGAAGCTGCCTTTTTCAAGCGTTTCGACAAGCGAAAGCGCGAGGGTTGTGTCTCTGTTGATAACCACATAGGCGGGCACACCCAGCGCACGCGCCGCCGCCGCTATTCCTACTGCTCCGCCTACGGAATCGAAATCGGAAAACGCGTGCCCCATAGCGAGCACGGCACTGCTGCTCTTTATTTCTGCGGCGAGGTTGCCCGCAAGCACCCTCGTCTGAGTTTTGGAATATTTTTCAGCCGACGCGGATACTCCTCCGAAGAAGGTATATGAGCCGTCGGGAGCGAGAAGCGCCGCCTGGTCTCCGCCTCTGCCGATTGCCATATCGAAGGCTTTGCGCGCCGCCTTCTCGGCTTCTTTAACAGTGCTTCCGGGCGCGATGCCGATTGAGAGCGTAACTCCGGCATTCTTTTCTTTATAGGTGAAGTTTCTGACCTGCTCGATGATTGAAAACTTGTCTTCAATCATTTTGTCGATGTTTTCCTTTTCGGTGATAACGGAATATCTGTCATCGCTTATGCGTCTGACGCCCGAGCCGAATTTTTCGCTCCACTCTTCTATAAGTTCCTCCACCCTTGAAATGATGGCGGATTTTTCGCTGTCTTTTATATCGGAGCGGGAATTATCGATATTATCAACATCAATGATAATTGAATAAGGCCTTGTTCTTAAAAACTCTGCTTCAGTCTTTTTGAGAGAGGTGTTGTCAATCAGTTCAAATACCGTGTAGTTTTTGCCGTCTCTGTGGAAAGGAACGGTGAACACGGTGAAATATTTATCGCCCACCGGAACACAGATGTCTTCGCTCTCGGGGTCAATATTGCCGAGGAAGTTCTTTGCCGAATAATACTGATTGAAATCATCACCAGCGACTTCGTCAAGAAACGGTTTGTTGCACCATGTGACGAGCAGTTCATCGTCCGCCACACACACGGGATAGGTAAGGCTGCCGAGAATTTTTGTGTCGGTATGATCCGCTTTCTTTGCCGCCGCGGTGAGCATCCTGCGGTATCTTCTGCCGGCAACAGCGGCTCTTGCGAGGAAAAGAACAAGCACCGCAAACACAGCCGCGCACTCATAGAGCGCGAGGTTATAATTGCCTGTGAGGGCTGTATAAGCGGCAAAGCCGAGCGCCGCTACAACAGAAACGGCAAGCACAAAGCCGTCATACCGGTAGCCTTTGATTCTCATTTATACCTCCATTATCACGGGTAAAACCATCGGATCGCGTCTTGTTTTTTCACGGACATATTTTGAAACCGAGTCTCTTACTTTGCCTTTTATGGCGTTGATATCGGTTATATTTGAATAATAGCAGTTTTCAAGGGTCTTTTCTGCCGCATTGCGTGCGCCTTCGATTATTTCTTCGGATTCTTTCACATAAACGAAGCCTCTCGAAAGCACTTCGGGACCCGCTATGAGCTGACCTGTTTCGTAATCTACGGAAGCGGTCACAACGATGATACCGTCCTCGCCGAGTTTCTTTCTGTCTCTGAGCACTACCGAGCCTACATCGCCTACGCCCTTGCCGTCAACAAACACTTTTCCTGCTGTGACGCCCTCGCCTTTGGTGATTGCCTTGGAGGTAATCTCGGCGGTCATACCGTTGTCGGCGATAAAGATATTCTTTTTGGGAATACCTATGCTCTGCGCAAGTTCGGCGTGCTTCTGAAGGTGCTTCTGCTCGCCGTGTACCGGGATGAAGAACTTGGGCTTTACAACGCTCATCATAAGTTTGAGTTCTTCGCGGCAGGCGTGGCCGGACACGTGCACGTCATACATCTTTTCGTAGATGACCTTTGCGCCGAGTTTCATAAGTTCGTTGACAACATTGCCTACTGTCTTTTCGTTGCCGGGGATGGGGGTGGCGGATATGATTACGAAATCGTTGGGTTTAATTTCAACTTTTCTGTGATCGGAAAAAGCCATACGGGTGAGCGCGGACATCGGCTCGCCCTGACTGCCCGTGGTGATGATGACAAGTTTGTCATCCGGGTAAGAGCCGAGTTCATCGGGGCTGATAAGCAGTTTCGAGGGCACATCGAGATAGCCGAGCTCCTCTGAAATGCTGACAACATTTTCGAGTGACCTGCCGACCATACACACTTTTCTGCCGGCGGCGTGAGCCACATTGATAATCTGCTGCACCCTGTGAATATTCGAGGCGAAAGTAGCGATTATGATTCTGCTCTTTTTTGCCTGCCTGAAAAGTATGTCGAGGCTCTCGCCCACCTTACGCTCGCTCTCGGTGAAGCCGGGGCGCTCCGCATTGGTGGAATCGGAAAGAAGGGCAAGCACGCCTTCGCTGCCGAGCGAGGCAAACCTCGCTATATCAATAACATCGCCGTCAATGGGAGTAGTGTCAATCTTGAAGTCGCCCGTCTGCACTATTACGCCCGCGTCTGTTTTAATCGCAAGAGCGATGGAATCAGGTATAGAGTGGTTTACATGAATCATCTCAATGCTGAATTTGCCGAGAGTGACCGTGTCACCCGGAGAAACCACATTGAGCGTGCAGGCGGAGAGCAGACCGTGCTCCCTGAGTTTGCCCTCTATGAGGCCTATTGTGAGTTTGGTGCCGTAAACCGGAATGTTGACGGACTTGAGCAGATAGGCAAGACCGCCTATATGGTCCTCGTGACCGTGGGTTATAACAATGCCCTTTATCTTATCCGCGTTTTTCTCAACATAGGTAAAATCGGGGATAACCATATCAATGCCGGGCATATCGACATCGGGGAAAGCAAGACCGCAGTCAACAATGAACATATCGTCTTCATACTCGTAAAGAGTCATATTCTTGCCGACTTCGTTAATGCCGCCCAGAAAGGAAATTCTCACGGGGCTTGTATTCTTTGACCTGCGTTTTTTCTCTGAGCCGTTGCGGGGCTTGGGCGCCTTTTTGGGTGTCTGCTTACCCGCCGTCTTTTTCTTTGAAGGAAGACCTTCGGTTACCGCGGAGGCGGCAGGAGCGGCCTTTGAAGCGGAATTCTTCTTTTTGGCGGCTCTGTCCTGATTGCGGGCCTTCTGGGATTTATCCGCTTTGGCTTTTGAGACTTTGGTTTTTTCTTTATTTTTATTTGAGGTTTTTGATTGATTATCGGTTTTCTTCTGCATATAATCTCCTGTTTTGTAATGTAATCTTAAAAATTTGAGCGTCGTCCATATAAAAATAACCCATAGTATTTTATATTTTATTTATATATTTGTCAAGTGTACAGAAAATATAAGGGGAGAGACATAACGTCCCTCCCATTTGAAAATGTAATTTATAAAACCGGTTTTACGTCTTTGTCATAGTGGCCTGAATCGGTGTAGCCAATCTGCGTCTGCTGGCATTCGCCCCATTTGCGGGCGATTTCTTCAAAACTGTCGGTCTTGATTTTTGCTCTCTCAAAACCGTCTTTGCTGCCCATAATGCACCAGTCGCTGCTCCACATCAGATGGCCTGTCGCTTTATATGTCCAGAGCATCCACGAGTAGCCGTATTTATCCATCGCTTTGAAGCAGTTTGCCCAGGTTGCCGCCTTGTGCGGGAAAAACTCGCCCATAAGCAGCGGGCAGTCGGGAAACCATACTCTCGTAATCCACACAAACAGATTGAAGATAAAATCGGAATTCTGATAAAAATGCACCTGATAGACAACGTTGTCCCAGCCCTTGAGCTGTTTGTGAGGGGCGGCAAGGCAGGTCCAGATACATTCTATCGAGATGAGATGAGCGGAGTCAACCTCTCTCACGGCATCATAAAGGATTGAATATATGTATTCGTTATTCTGACGCCTTTTGATTTCGGTACAGTCAACATCGCACATCGGCTCATTGAGAAGGTCATACATTGCCACAGCGGGCGAATCCTTGAATTTAAGGGCGATTGCCTGCCAGAGTTCAATTGTCAGGCGCCTGTATTCCTCGCCCTGCTCCGTCTGCTCATACAGCCCGCAGGAAAGCCCTTTGCCCGCGTGAGGAGCATCGCTCTGATAGCCGGGTGCTCCGTGCATATCGAGGATAACATAAAGTCCTCTTTGCGAGCACTCGTTCACCGCCCACTCAAGGCGTGAAAAATCCCACTCGCCGTTTTCGTCAAGTATCTTTGTGCCCTCGTCGTCGGAATAGAAATTTCTGAACCAGAAGGGTATTCTCACGCAGTTGAATCCCAGTGATTTTATATAATCGAAATCGTATTCGGTGATGAAATTATCATAGTAAGTGTTAAGAAGTTCATAGGCTTTTTCCGTGCCGAAACGCTCTGTCAGCGTTTTGAGCACCTCATAGTTATCCGACACTTCTTCATAGGGACAGAGCCAGTCCTCAAAAATCAGCCAGGCGCCGAGATTTACGCCTTTGAGAACAACCTCTTCTCCCCTTGCGTTGACTATTTTTTTGCCCTTCGCGCTGAGCATATCTTCGGCGGTAAAAGCGGCGCTTTCACCCGAAACGGAGGGCCCGTCTGTGTCTGCAACACACAGCGGAGCAAAGGCCGCGATAAGCGAAACGGAAAGGATAACGGAAAGGATTCTGACAAAAGTTTTTTTCATTGTAATCACCCTCTCATATTTTATCACCCGCACGCGCGCGTGTAAAGAACATATTGACGGAATTGTTTTGTGTATGATATTATTTATCCGTATAATTATCATTTCATGGGAGATGAAAAACTTGAAAGAATCACTCAGAAAAGCGATATCTGTGCTGCTGTGCGCGGCTGTTTTGCTTTCCGCCGTTGCAGTATCGCTTACGGCATTTGCGGATTCATACGAAAAAATAGAGTACGGCTACTATCCGCAGAAAGTGCTCGACCCCAATAACAAGAGCGAGGGCGCGATAATCAATTCGCTCACGGCAAAACTGAAAGACGAAGACTGGAAGGCGTTTGATTATTATTCGGGCGACGGCACGGAAATAAGCGCGCATATCACGGAATATACCTACTATGCCGATGTCACTCTGCACGGCGCGCTCTACCGCGCTGTTAAGTTTACGGAATTCAGACCTGATATGTCATACGGCGTATTCGGGGAGTTAAACAGTTCGGATTATCCTCAGTACAAAAACGGATACAGCGAAAAGAACAAGGTTTACTGGTTTAAGTATCAGCCGATAGTATGGAATGTGCTTGACCGCTCATCCGGGCTTCTTATGAGCGAAAGCGTGCTTGATGCTCAATCCGCAAACGGTTTGAACTCAAACGACATGCCGTTTGCTCAGACTGAACTTTTTGCCTGGCTCAACGGTGATTTCGCAGAAACCGCTTTTACCGATGAAGAGGCCTCGTTCATCATAGGCAAGGTAAGAATTCTTACCGCGTCGGAGGCGACCGACAGCAGTTACGGCTTTACGGCGGGCATTACAAGTCTGGATGCAAACCGCACCGCGATTGCCACGGATTATGCCGCGGCGCTCGGAGAGCCGCATTTTCAGCAGGTAAACGGAATATATCCCGGCCCTTACTGGATAGATGACGAAAGCGCGGGCGACACCTCCGCCTCCTTGTATGCCGCAGGTTATACAGGCTCGGCAACAAAAACTCCGATGCAGAAAGTACGCGGTGTGAGAGCCGTGATAAACCTCAATATATCTGCAAGCAACACGGTATTCGGCAAGACGCCCGTCACCTATTACTACGACCCCGACTGCACACTCGCTCACACGGATTATTACACTCCCGGCGACAGTATCACTCCCTACTCCCCCGCAGGTATAACGGGCTATCAGTTCAAAGGCTGGGACGAAAAGCCTCCTCAGCAGGCAGGAAGCGACAAACTTGTTTACTATGCAAACTGGGAGGCAAATACTCACACTGTCACCTTTGACGCAAGCGGCGGAAAATTCAATTCAAACAACAGCGAAACCCTGTCGAAAGATGTGAAATACAATCAGCCGATACCTGCTGAAACTCCGGTAAAACAGGGCTATGATTTCAGCAGCTGGGATGACGAAATCCCCGCAACGATGCCCGATAATGACCTCAGTTTCAAAGCGGTATGGACTCCCTCGACAAACACTCACTACTCGGTAACCGTTTATAAACAAAACGCAGACGATGACGGTTACACTGCAGAGGTAACGGATTGTAAAGGCACTACGGAAGCGCCCGTATCGGTTACTCCCGATACGATTGAGCACTTTGTATATAACGAGTCAAAGAGCAAAACTTCCGATGAAATCGCTCCCGACGGCTCGACAGATCTTGCCATTTATTATGACAGAGAAACTCACACCGTCACTTTCAATTTCAATGACGGCGCAACGCAGAGTATGACAAACACATACAAATACGGTCAGAGCGTGAGCATACCCCGTATTCCTTCAAAATACGGCTACGCAACCGAAGGCTGGCGTGACGCTGACGGGAAAACACCTGTATCGCCCTGCGAAGGCGACGCCGTTTACTCGCTCGAATGGGAAAAAGGCAAGTTTTCAATTCAATACTACGACTCCGACGGAGTGACGCCTCTGGACGGTCAGACTTATATATTTGAACAGCCCGTCACCGCTCCCGAAGACCCGCAGAAAGAGGGCTACACCTTTATGGGCTGGACCCCCGCTCTGCCGGAAACAATGCCCGGCGAAAACCTTGAAGTAAAAGCTGTCTGGAAGGTTAACACCTACAAAGCAACTTATTATATTGACGGTGAACAGTTCGCAACCCGTAATGTTGACTACGGCACCGCTGTCCCCTTGCTCAACGCTCCAGCAAAAGAAGGCTACGCGTTCACATGGACCGATAAGCCCGCGACAATGCCCGCGAGCAATATTGAGATAAACGGCACATACACAATCTGCGATTACACGGCGACTTTCAAGGTTGACGGCAGAGAATATAACACTCAGACCGTCACCTTCGGTCAGGCAATTACCGTGCCTGCCGCTCCGTCAAAATCCGGATACATCTTCAAGGGCTGGTCTCCCGAAATACCCGCGACCATGCCCGGGCGCGATATGACCTTCACGGCACAGTTTATAAAAGAGCCTTCCATCGCAATCGCCGCTTATAAATCAAAACTCTCGGTCGGCTGGAAAACAACTGTTAAATTCCACGTAGTTGTGGATGCCGACAGTTACGACAGGGTTATATGGATTATCGGCAGCAACGAATATACCGATGACGGCTCGCTTTCATACACGGTAAAATCGGCAACTCAGAATTACAAAATACAGTGCAGACTTATAGCCGGCGACCTTGTTAAAGAGAGCGCCGTGGAGGAAGTAAATGTAGACGCAAGATTTGTGGCAAAAATCATCTACTTCTTCAGAAACATATTTGCCGCATCCAAATTGACACTCGACCAGAAATAAAAGCAAAGCAAAAGGCTCACCCTTTACGGGTGAGCCTTTAAATTATATGAATGGTTATTACTGATTATCCATTCTGCTTACAATTTCTCTGAAAGCGTCGGCGATTGCTTTCTGCGAATTGATACCCATTGAATTGGTTTCGTGATAGTGATTGAGTCCGTTTTTATCCTTTACGCCGTTGAGGAAAGGCTGTGTGGGATTAAGGATGAAATCATTGGGCGGCACCACGTAGCCCGTCATATCGTTTGTGTTGCCCACGGCGATAATCTCACTGTCGCCGCAGATTTCGCAAAGCGGCTCGGGGTTAATCCCGGGGCCTTCGCCTGTAGGCGCCGTATCGGCATCCATATATGAGCCGTAAACGGTGGAAACAAAACTTTCGCCGGGCAGAAGCACAAACTTCTGACTGCCGATTTTAAGATAAGAAATCTCTGTTTCGGTGGCAACGCCGGTGAGACTGTCTTCACAAGGATAAGCCTTGAAACTCATGGTGTGTAAGATTGCGAGAAGGGTGAGCACGTAATTGTCAACCGGCATATAGAAGGGCTGCTCAATGAATTTTATCTCGGGGGCAAGTTCCTGCTCATCCGCTATTTTCAGCGCGTTATCCGCAATCATTTCGCCCTGCAGTTTCACGCATTCAACTCTGTCTTCCGCCATTTCGGCTACATCCATGCCGCCTATCGCGCCTATGGTGAAAAGCACATCAGCGCCGCATTCGGCCTTGATTTTTTCTCTCATAAAGTAGGGATATTCGCCGCTGAGCATTCTGTTGGAGCCGCCGAGAGAATTCGGATGTCCGCCGAAATTCATCATCCAGATTTCCGATGAGGAATCATCGGGCACAAAGCGGAGTCTCGTAAGAAATTCGTGCTTATCGATGAAGCCTCTCTTGGTGAAAAGCCCGTCTTTTATCTCAATTCTGCCGTCAAGCAATTTGCCGGGTTTCCTTGATGCGTAAGCCTCTTCGGATACTTTAACGGCGTTTGACATAAGGGTTTCCATATATTCGGCGTCTTTGCCGTTTAGGGGTACGCTTGCAATCGGTTTGCCCCAGTAGCCGAGAGTATCAATGCCGGAGTGGCTGTGTGTTACGCTGACAATCACGTTACGGCAGCCCTTGATTGCTTCGGAGGCGAGGATTCGCTCACGAATCTGATTTACTTCTATGCGGGTAAGGCCGATTATATCCGCGCTTATCCAGATAATGCCCTCTTCACCGCCGCAGTCAAGCCATACTGCGCTGACATAAACGGGGGTGAGAATGCCTTCCATCTTGTGACCGGAGCCGTGACCAGCAATCCAGAAAGTCCTGCCGCTTGCGGTATTCGGCATAATCTCGGCAGTTGAAAATCCTGCTCTGAATCCGCTTCCGCTTATTGTGCATACCGGCGCCGGGTCAATCGCGGGCAGGTCCTGCTTTTTTCTTACTTTTGCGGCATAGCGGTGATCAATGCCGATGATGCCTTTCATTACAAGATCGAGTGGATCCATTTTTCTCTTTCCTTTCCTGAATTATTTCTGCGGCTTTTCGAAGCGGTAGATATCGTGCCCTTCAACATCAAACGGAGGTATGATAATCGGAGGGATGCCCGCATTCGCGGAAACGGCGATAATTATGCTTTTGCAAAGAGGATAGAGTTCTTTGAAAGTGGCTACGTGAATAATCTCTTTCTCTTTTTCGGGGTTATATTCAAATATTCCCGTAAGTACGATTTTTACGCCGAATTTATCTTCTGCCTGCTTATCAAACGTTTCAACGGACAGTTCGCCTATGCAGACTCTTGTGCCGTCGTACTTAACATTGTAGGACACCTTGTTGCCCAGCTGCACCTTTGTGCCGTTGTCGTGTCTGTTGACAAATTCGAGTTTTGTCACCTTATAGCCTTTAAGCACAACATTATTCATATGACACAACCTCTGCTTTTTCAATTATTATCGGCTCGACGGGAGAACTGCCGGATACCTTTTCAACTTTCTGGAAAGAATCAATCACGTCCATACCGTCTACAACTTTGCCGAATGCGGCATACTCGCCGTCAAGATAATCTATAGTGCCGTAGCAGATAAAGAACTGATTGGAGGCGGAGTTGTAATCGTTGCCGACTCTCGCCATTGAAACAACGCCTCTTTCGTGCTTCATCGGGTTTTCATAGCCGTTTGCCATCATCTCGCCCTCAATTCTATCCGCCTGTCTCATACGTCCGCTTGGCTCCACTGCGCCTGCCTGCGCAACGAAATTGTCAACAACCCTGTGGAAGATAACACCGTCGTAAGCGCCGCTGTTTACAAGATTAAGGAAATTCTCAACCGTTTTGGGTGCATGCTCCGGGTAAAGCGCTATATCAAATGTCTCGCCGCTTTCAAGCGTAAAACGCACAATCGTGCGAGAGGAAAAGTCTTCCTGCGTTGTTTCGGGAGCGTCGCTGCTTTCGCCGGAAGATTTGCCGCAGGAAGCGAGCATCAATGCAAAGCAGAGAGCGAGAATAACACAGACAATCTTTTTCATAAACGGTTACCCCTTTCAAGGATATTTATCTGTATAAATTTTATCGCATAATTATTAACAAGTCAATAACGGGAGTGTTGACTTTACGGTTTACGGCGGTATAATTTAATTAGGGAGGCGAAATAATGAATCTTAACACCGTAAAACTTGATATTATTGATTCAACAAGCACATACGCAAAAGAAAACGCCGCCTCGCTTCCCCTGCCCTCGCTCATAACGGCAAGGGGACAGACAGACGGAAGAGGGCGCACGGGCAAAAAGTTTTATTCGCCGGAGGGCACGGGGCTTTATATGACACTGCTTACAGAGGCTCCCTCAGGCTTTGACCTGATTACTCCCGCCGCGGCTGTATGTGTGTGCGAAGCGCTTGAGGAACTGCTTAGCGTTAAACTTGACATAAAGTGGGTAAATGATATATTCTTAAACGGCAGAAAAGTATGCGGCATACTTACCGAAAAGTTTATCTGCGAAGGGCGGGCACTCATAAGCATAGGCATAGGGATAAACCTTACCACGCAGGCGTTCCCCCCCGATATACCGCAGGCAGGCTCGCTCGGTGCGCAGATTGACCCGCAGGCTCTGGCGGAAAGTATAAGCGCACGCATACTTGAAACGCTTGAAAAAACCGACATCGAAAAAATACTCGCTTCTTACAGAGAGCGGATGTTCATACTCGGCAGAGAAATATCTTTCCGGATAAACGGGAAAGAAATGACAGGCGTTGCCTCAGGCATAAACGAAAGCGGAAACCTTGAGGTAAAAACAGACGGCGGCACAATCACGCTCTCCTCGGGCGAAATATCAATCGGAATAAGGTGAAAATATGAAAAAAGCAATCATCATTTTACTGTGCACATTTTTAATAACAGCGCTTATTTGCTCCTGCGCGGGTAACAAAAGCGCGGACACGGGTGCTTCTTCGGGCACCGAAATGGAGCCCGCCGTTGCAGAATACATAAAGAACAGAGGCGTTGACGAATACGGCAGAAACACCACCGCGAGCGCCGAAAAACCCGAAGCAAACGGAAACGGCGTGGAACTTATGGGTATATCAAACCAGGTACATCACAGGGAAACCGCATCAATAGCGATAAAAGGCCCCGAAAGCGCAAACTACACAATTAAAGTATATGATGAAAACGGTGTGCCCGCCGACATCGGAGCCGACACGGAAACTCAGGCCGACGAATCGGGCTTTGCCTCCTGCATGTTCACGATTTCGCCCGAAGTGAAGCAAGGCACTTACATAATCCTCTTCAAAGCGGACGGCACGGATAAATACCTGCAGACTACAATGACGGTGACTGCATGAAAACCGGTATTTTCAACACGGAAGATTACAGCAAAGAGCAGTTTGAGTTTTTTTTCTCGATGATGAGCGAAGAAAGAAAAGCAAAATGCTCCGGTTACCGTAACGCGCAAGACAGAAAACTCTGCATACTCGCCGATTATGCGGCAAGGAAAATGATTGAAGAAGAAACGGGAATTCCCGCCGCAGACATCGTTTTTTCAAAAGACGAAAACGGCAAGCCACAGGCTGAAAACATTGATATTCAGTTCAATTACAGCCACAGCGGCATGCTCGTCGCCGTCGCCGCAGGCGACAAGCCGGCAGGCATTGACATTGAAAAAATCAGTGAAAAGATACTCAAAGTAATCCCGAGATTCGCCTGCGACAGCGAAAAAGAATTCGCCCTGGCAAGCGAAGAAAACGCCGCAATGCTCTGGACTCTCAAAGAGGCATACCTCAAAGCGGCAGGCACAGGCATAAAAGCAGGGCTCAAAAGCGTGAGTTTCACAGTGCAAAACGGTAAAATCACCTGCTCGGATGACAGATACATATTTACAACCGAAAAAACGCACGGCGATTACATAGTATCAACCTGCGAAATGAAATAAAGATAAAGGACTGCGAGTAAGTCGCAGTCCTTTTTATTAATGCAGAATGCAGAATTTCGGGTCACTTCGCTCCGAAAACTATTATGCTCCGCATATCCTTGCGCTATGAGATCCTTCGACTCGCTCCGCAGCCCCTCAGAAACATAGTCGCCCTGCTCACTGGTTCGTTTCGCAGTTCTCCTTGTTTCTTCATCTCAGCGTAACGCCTTTATCTGCCACAGGCAGCGGCGTTTCGCTTCGACCCAGGATGACAATCAATTTTTAATTCTCCATTTGTTCCAGATGTCACTTCCTGAGTGGCACTTAGGGAGGGAACAGAAAAGGATGAAAACGGAACATTTGCGAATGAAGACAATACTGAAGTACGGCGAATGAGCAAAGGCTCTGAGAAAAGACAATAATCAATAATTTCTTATATCAAATCAGATACCATAAAGAAAAGAAGTTCGAGTTAATAACCCGAACTTCCTTATTATTTGTCTTTTCGTTTTTCGCCTTTTATGTCCCGACCGAATTATCTTCCGGGTGTGGCGGTGGACTTAAGCATTACGTCGTGATATCCGCCCTCAACAATGCTCGTCGCCGACACAACCGTCAGCTTCGCATTCTTCTGCAAATCGGGAATATTGATAACGCCGCAGTTGCACATTGTGGACTTCACTTTGTAAAGGCTCTTTGCGACATTGTCGCCGAGAGGTCCTGCGTATGTAACATAGGAGTCAACGCCCTCTTCAAACGAGAGTTTTGCCTTGCCGCCGAGGTCGTATCTCTGCCAGTTTCTCGCTCTGTTGGAGCCCTCACCCCAGTACTCTTTTACATAAACGCCGTTTACCATGGTGATGGGTGTGGGACTCTCGTCAAATCTTGCGAAATATCTGCCGAGCATAAGGAAATCGGCGCCCATTGCAAGTGCGAGAGTCATATGATAATCATGCACTATGCCGCCGTCGGAGCATACGGGAATATAGATGCCCGTTTCCTTGTAGTATTCATCTCTTGCCGCGGCAACTTCGATAAGCGCGGTTGCCTGGCCTCTGCCGATGCCCTTTGTCTCTCTGGTGATGCAGATTGAGCCGCCGCCGATACCGACCTTTACGAAATCGGCGCCCGCTTTTGCGAGGAAGAGGAAACCGTCTCTGTCAACAACGTTGCCTGCGCCGACTTTGACTTTGTCGCCGTATTTTTCTCTGATAAAAGCAAGAGTCTTTTCCTGCCAGCAGGTGTAACCTTCGGATGAATCTATGCAGAGCACGTCAGCGCCCGCTTCAACAAGGGCGGGTACTCTTTTTTCATAGTCGAGGGTGTTGATACCCGCGCCTACAACATAACTCTTGTTGGCGTCAAGCAGTTCCTGAGGATTCTCTTTATGCTGGGCATAGTCTTTTCTGAAAACGAAATAGAGAAGTTTGCCTTCTTTATCAACAATAGGAAGTGAATTGAGTTTATGGTCCCAGATGATGTCGTTTGCCTCTTTGAGCGTGGTGGATTCGCCTGCAACAATGAGTTTGTCAAGCGGAGTCATAAATTCTTCAACTCTGGTATCCTCGCTCATACGGCTTACTCTGTAATCCCTGCCGGTCACAACGCCGATGAGTTTGCCGTCGGGCTTGCCGTTTTCGGTAACCGCCATTGTGCTGTGGCCTGTCTGCTCATAGAGTTCAAGAACATCTTTGAGGGTGGAATCCGCCTTGAGATTGGAGTCGGATACAACGAAACCCGCTTTGTAACTCTTTACCTTTGCGACCATAGCCGCCTCATCTTCTATGCTCTGTGAGCCGTAGATGAAAGAGATACCGCCCTCTTTTGCAAGAGCGATTGCGAGAGTGTCGTTGGAAACGGACTGCATAATCGCGGATGTGAGAGGAATATTAAGGCTCAGCGGGCACTCTTCCTCACCCTTCCTGTATTTCACGAGAGGGGTTTTGAGAGAAACGTTTGCCGGTATGCACTCGGGAGAAGTGTAACCGGGGATAAGAAGATACTCGCTGAAAGTTCTTGAGGGTTCTTTGCAATAGATTGCCATAATTCATTCACTCCTTATGTTAAATGGTCTTTGTATACTTTGTAAACTTGAATTTCAGGCCTTCATACTCGTTTTCTTCGCTTTCGCATACGCATTCCCAGCCCGGAATTTCGTCAAGATTGGGGAAGTATTTGTCTGCGGGAGAAACGGCGTCAACCTTTGTTACATATGCCGTGTCACAGTACGGAAGCATCTGCGCATATACGGAGGCGCCTCCGATAATGAAAACGGAATCGGTGTCATAATCATCAAGTGTCTGTATCAGTTCATCTATGCTGCCGCAGAGAATTACGCCTTCTTTTCTGAAATCCGGATCGTCGCACAGCACTATATTGACTCTGTTTTTAAGCGGATTGCCGCCGGGAAAAGACTTGAGGGTAGCAAGTCCCATAACCACTACGCTGTTCATTGTCTTTTCTCTGAAAAACTTCATATCGTCGGGGATATGATAAAGCAGGTCGTTTGCGGAGCCGATGCCCCACGCTTTGTCAACACAAACAATAGTCTTCATTTTGCACCTCTCACACCGCAACGGGTATCTTCGCGGTAAACTCGTGATACTTGTAGTTTTCTATTGTGAAACTGTCTTTGGTGAACGCATAAAAATCGGTTACGCTCTTATCGAGAGTGACAGTCGGGGCGTCATAGGGAGTTTTTTCGATGAGTTCTTTTACAATGGGGATATGCCTGTCATAGATATGAGCGTCAGCAATCACGTGAACAAACTCGCCCGGCTCAAAGCCCGTAACCTGGGCTATCATACAAACGAGAGCGGAATACTGCGCCACATTCCAGATGTTCGCCGCAAGCATATCCTGGCTGCGCTGGTTGAGGATGGCGTTGAGTTTGCCGCCGGTCACATTGAAAGTCATACTGTATGCGCAGGGATAAAGAGCCATTTCGCTTAAGTCCTGATGCACATAGATATTTGTGAGAATTCTTCTGCTGCCCGGGTTATGCTTAAGATCGTAAAGCACTTTGTCAACCTGGTCCATATCGCCCTCGGGGTAATGATGCTTAACGCCGAGCTGATAGCCGTAAGCCTTACCGATTGAGCCGTTTTCATCAGCCCAGGAATCCCATACGTGGCTGGAAAGGTCGTGAATGTTGTTTGATTTTTTCTGCCATATCCAGAGCAGTTCGTCAACGGCGCTTTTGAGAAATGTTTTTCTGAGGGTTAGCATCGGGAATTCCTTGCTCAGGTCATAGCGGTTTACAACGCCGAATTTTTTGACCGTGTGGGCGGGTGTGCCGTCTTCCCATCTCGGCCTTACTTCGATATCGTTATCGTAGATACCGTTTTCGAGAATGTCTCTGCAGGTGTCGATAAAAACTTTGTCTGCGTAACTCATTCGGTTTCCTCCTCTGCCCTGTTAAGCATATACAGATATTTTTCAAACGCGACTCCGAATCTCGGGTCGGTGCCTTCGTTATATGTTTCACGGATTGCGCGTGAGGTGAAATTAAGCGCCTTTTCCGCGCCTTCAAACACGGATTTGCCGAGTGTGACAAGCGACACAAGCACGCTCGCGAATATATCGCCCGTGCCGTAATATGTGCCCGGGTATTTATCGCTGAAATAATAGCGGCTTTCGTTTCCGTCACAGGCGAGGCAGCCTATTCTGTCGCCGTCAAATGAAACGCCCGTAATAACCGCGTATTTGCGGGTATAATCAAGCAGTGCTTCGGCAAGGGCTTCAATATAATCTCTGTCATACTGCTCTTTGTACGGCATACCCGTGAGCATACACGCCTCGGTGATGTTGGGTATAATCAGGTCGGCGGATTTACAGAGATTTGCCATAAGCGACGGGAAATCTTCACCGAAGCCTTTATACAGGATACCCGAGTCCGCCATAGCGGGATCAACGGCAACAAACGGACGGCGGTCTGAAGATGAAAAGAGCGAAATGATTTCTTTTACATCGCTTACCTGCCGCGCGGAGCCGAGATAGCCGGAATAAACGGTATCGGGGTAAATGCCGAGCGAAGCCCAGTGGCGGCATACCGGCAGGATTTCATCCGTAAGATCCCTGAATGTGTAGCCGTTTATGTTGCCCGTATGGGTTGAAAGAACGGCGGTGGGAACGGGGTTGCACTCTATGCCGAATGCCGAAATAATCGGGATTGCGGCTGTCAGCGAACATTTGCCCACGCCGGATATATCGTGAATTGCCGCTATTCGCTTCATCTGAGCCGCCTCCCCCGTTAAATGTGATTATATTTAATAGATTATACTAAACATTGAGAAATAATGCAACATATTTGAAAGAAAAATTTATCACGTTTTCGCGTTACAGTCAATTAACGGCATTTGCATAAAAAATCGTGCCCTGTGCGGATATTTTACACTTTACTATACGCTCTCATAATGGTAAAATGATTTTATGAATATATCCCGGAAGGAGTAATTGCAGGATGAAAAATTTCGGTATCAAAGCGGTAAGCGTTGTGCTTGCGGTTTCGCTGCTTGTGGGCGGATGTTTCACGGCAAGTGCATCGGCACTCGATGTTGAAAAAGCTCTCACTCACGCGGGCGTAGGCGCGCTCGGCGGAATAGTTAAAGGCCTTATAGGCGGGCTTTGCGCCATAGTGCCCGACAGCGCAAAAACGAAAAAACTCAGTGAAAAGACTTCGGAGAATTTCTACTCCGGCACCGAAACGATGCTTGACTCCCCCGCCCCGGGCGCGCAGTGGCAGCTCGGCTACGCGAAGTCTTCGCTTGTGCCCGACGATATACTTGACGAAGGCACCGAGTATTATCTCGGCGGTTTCCTTACCCTTGACAACGGTATGAACAACAAGATTGAGGAAGTAATTGACGATATGCAGGTCAGGGTAATCGCGCTCTCCGATTCAAGCGACAGAGGCGTGAGCGTATTTGCAAACGTTGACTGCATCGGCTTCTGCAACAGCGACATCAAAGTGGTAAGGCAGTATCTCAAAGACCTTAATCTCGATGTTGATTTCAACAGCGTAAACATTTCTTCCACTCACTGCCACAGCTGCATTGACACGCAGGGACTGTGGACCAATACATTCAAAAAGATTTTCGGCAATCTTTTCAAGTCATATATTCCCTTTGCGAAACTTGAAAGAGGCGCAAACGAAGAATGGCTTGACGGCGTGTGCCATATCATAGCAAACAGCATCAAGGCGGCTGTTGAGGATATGACACCCGGCACAATGACTTACGCCGTGAAAACTCTCAACCCCGAATATTTTGACAACAGAAACAGGAAGTCATCAACAAGCCTGTGCTCCGATATGTCAAGATTCATTTTCACGCCCGATGACAGCGGCAAAACTCCGACCATGCTCGTAAACATAAACGCCCATCCCGATGTTGTAGGCCTTGCAACAAGCGACCCGCAGGATAACGGCAGACAGCTTTCCGGCGACTATGTTTATTATCTGGGCAAAAGGATTGAAGAGGGCGGCTACAACTTTATGTTTGTAAACGGAGCCATCGCGGGCATCTACTACGGCAGAGGCCTTTCAAACGACGGCGTAGACCTCGAAAGAAGATATATGCAGGCCGTGAGATACGGCACGGAAATGGGCAACATAGCCCTAAGCCTCACGAAGACCTATGATGAGATTTCAAGAGAGGCGGACTGGGATACAATCAACGCGGAATCCGAGGGCAACGAGCATTACACCCTCTGGTTTGAAGGCTGGGAGCCCGTTGAGGAGCGCGAGATTGAGCCTGTGCTCAACATAAGGCTCAAAGAAATTCAGGTGCCAGTAACAAATCCGCTTATCAAACTTGTGGGCAAACTCGAACTTACAAGTTACGAGATTTACAAAGACGGTCTTAGCAAATACTATATGTTCTCGGAAGTCGGCTACGCCGAATTCGGCGATGTTAAAATCGCAATGGTGCCCGGCGAACTCGTGCAGGATGTTATGTACGGCGGCGGCTCTCTCACGGCAGAGGGTTCGTTCAGCGGCAAGGATTTCGGCCTGCCTTACATAAGGGAAATCTTCGGTGAAGATACAATCTGCTTCGGCCTGTGCAACGACGCTTTCGGCTACATAGTACCCGACAATGATTACTGCCTCGCAATAGCGGACGACCACTATCAGGAACTCATTTCACTCGGTGACAAAACCGCATCTACAGTTGTCAAAGGACTTATGGAGATTGCGGAAGAAATAAAATAAGGGAAACAAAGAAAATAAGAACGAAATGGAGAAATGACTATGCAAACCATGCTGGCGTATTACCTGACTTTTATCCTTGCCTTCACATCCGTTTTCGGCCTTGCCGGAGATAAATATGAAGTCTACAAGGATATCCGTTACGGCGATGCCGAAAGAGACCTTGTGACAATCTATGTGCCCGAAAGTGCCTATGAAAACGAGCACAACGGCTGTATTCTTTACATCCACGGCGGCTCCTGGCAGGGCGGCGAAAAAGAAGATATGGCACCCCACTGCAAGAAACTCGCAATGAAGGGCTACATCACCGCCACAATGAGTTACTCGCTTTACAGCGAAGAAGTTTTCGGCGAAGTTACCGCGTTTACAATGATTGACGAAGTGGACAAATGCATTGACGCAATCAAGGATTTCTCGGATGAGCACGGCCTGAACATAACAAAGATGGCGACCTCCGGCTACTCCGCGGGCGGTCACATCTCAATGCTTTACAGTTATTCAAGGCCGCAGGATTCATCAATTGAACTCGCCTTCACTGCAAACAGAGTAGGTCCCTCCGACATGAGCGCGGATGCCTGGGGCAGTTATTCACTCGCCTCAATGCTTGCGGGTGTGAAAATCACCGACGAAATGATTGAAAGCGGCGAAGCGGAAAGAATAGCGGACTCCGTCTCCCCCGTTGCATTTATAAACGATGACACCATCCCCTCAATTTACGCATACGCGGGCAACGACATTCTCGTAAACGCCAATAACAGGAAAGCGATGAACGCCGCTTTTGATGCCTGCAGCGCGGAGCACGAATTCATCTTCTTCCCGTTCTCGGGGCACGGGCTGATACTTGATCCTGTAAGTGAAATAATGTATTACCGGGCACTATACTCCTATTGCCAAGAATACTTCGGCTACTAAGCCGATCGTAGCAATAAGCGCGAAAAACGAAAAGATAATAGAGAAAAAAGGACTGCAAGTATAAAAACTTGCAGTCCTTGAATTATAGTTATCAAAAGTGTAAAACTGTTCAGATTTTCCCTTTCATCAGTTTTGAAAGCGGTTTGTATGCGGCGATGCAGATGATTGCGTCAATTACGCCCTTGATAAATGTGAACGGCACATTGAAAATCAGCAGGCAGTTGAACAGAGCGTTTGAGGTGGGCACTTCGGCAACGGGTGAAAGGATTTCTTTATACATCCCGATAATCGCCTCGAGCGGCAGATGGTAAAATTTGACATATGCGGGATATACCACGAAATAGTTTAGCGGCAGGCAGATAATGCCCATAACCGCCGCGCCGGCAATCGAAGCGATGACCGCGCCCTTGAGGGTTTTGCTTTTTTTATAAATCAGACCGGCTACAAGCACAAAGGAGGCACCGAGCAGGAAGTTGCTCAGTTCACCCACAAAGGCGCTTGTGGTACCCTTGATTACAACATGCAGTATATTTTTGATAAGTTCAATGATTACGCCGTAAACCGGGCCGAGCGCAAAAGCGCCGAAGAGCGCGGGCAGGTCGGAAATATCAAACTTTATAAAAGCCGGCATCACGGGCACGGGAAACTCCACAAACATCAGCACAAACGCCGCCGCAGAGAGCACCGCCGTGAGAGTAAGTTTGAAAATGTTGGATGAAGATTTGCTCATTTTTCTTTCCTCCGCAATAAAAAATGCTCCGATAATAACCGGAGCACATAATAAGCGGAAATATAACATCCTCTCACATCCGGACTTTAACCGTCGGTTGCGGAATTTCACCGCATCGGCCTCAATGAGGTTCGTGGACTGTAACCACCGGTGGGGAATTGCGCCCCGCCCCGAGAATTATCATTTGTATTATACCATCGTTACGGAATATGTCAATAGGTTTATTGTATCGTATATACTCTTTAATAATTGACAAAATAGCGATGCGGTTGTAAAATAAAATACAATATATTGTGTTAGCGAGGTGAAATGATGAAAAAGCGTTCTTCTGTTATACTTGCCGTTGTTTTGTCATTTTGCCTGCTTATTTTATGCCTGAGCCCCGTAATCGGCTGCTGCCATAACTGTAATGATGACGACTGCGCTATCTGCAGAGCGGTCTGCGCGGTGTCCAATCTGTTCAAAACGGCGGGACTGTTCCCGTTCACGGCGGCAGCGGCGGCATACCTGATTATCGGGCAAATCAAAAGCGAACACAGCGCGGTCACGGTTACCGCATCGAGCCCCGTTGAACTTCATACCGTAATACTGTCCTGACTTTCCGTTTGATTCTGTAAAACAATCAACCGGAAAGGAAATTGAATATGATAGAAATAAAAGGCGTGAGCAAGACGTTCAAAAACGAGACTGCTCTCGACTACAGGGATATTGCGTTTGAAAACGGCAAATCCTATATGCTGCTCGGCGCGTCCGGATGCGGCAAATCCACCCTGCTCAATATGATTGCAGGCATTCTTTCACCCGACAAGGGCGAAATCATAATTGACGGCAAAGAAATGAGCGCCGCCTCACAGAAAGAAAAAGACAGATTCCGCATAGAAAAAATAGGCTATATTTTTCAGGATTTCAAACTGATAAACGAAATGAGCGTGGCCGACAATATAAATATTCTCCGCCTTGAAGGCGTTGATACCTCCCGCGCGGATGAACTGCTGGAAAAACTCGGCATAGCCGAAAAGAAAAACAAAAAGGTAAAGCACCTCTCCGGCGGTCAGAAGCAGAGAGTTGCTATAGTCAGGGCGCTCGTAAAATCGCCCGATATCATACTTGCAGACGAGCCCACAGGCAACCTCAACTACTCAATCGGCGAGCAGGTAATAAAAGAACTGACTCAGGCGGCGCAGGGCAAAACCCTTATCGCCGTGACTCACGATGAACGCCTGAGCAGATTTTTTGACTGCGTGATTGATATGAACAGCGTTACCGGAACACCCTATGACGCTGCTCAGGGAAAGGCGGTGAACTGAAATGCTGTCCTTTGCCCTTAAAAATATGGCAATCAAAAAAGTCCAGGTTATCCTCGTGGCTGTATCGATAATCATCTCGGCGGGCGTTGCCGTGCTCGCATACAACACCGCAAACCAGGTGCGCGACGGTATAACAGGCACCGCAGGCTGGTATTCGGCAATCATCGGCCCTGCCGGAAGCAAAACCCAGCTGGCGATGAACACAATGTATTTCACGGATGAGCCTCTCGGCACTATCCCCTACTCCGTTGTCAGTGAATTACAGCGCGACAGCCGCGTTAAGCGGGTTATCCCCTACGCTATGGCGGACAATTACAACGGCTACCGTGTGGTCGGCACAGAACCCGCTTTTCTTGAAAGCAAAGAAATCGCCGAAGGCAGAATGTTTGATTACGCTGCGGAATATGAAGTAGTGCTCGGAGCAAGCGTTGCAAAGGTTTGCGATGTGAGCGTGGGCGATGATATATTCACAAGTCACTCCGCTTCCGAGCAGCACACGCAGCCGCTCAAAGTTGTGGGCATACTCAAAGAAAGCCACTCGGCTTATGACAGGGTTGTGTTCACTCAGCTTAAGACAATATGGGCAGTGCACGAGCACGAAGAGGAGCACGAAGAAGAGGAAGAGCACGAGCACGAGCATATGGAAAACAGCGTATGCGCGGCAATCGTCAGCACGGAAAATCCCTCTTTCGCAATGACTCTCGTAAGTGATTACGGCGGCAAAATCATAGCAGATGAAGACGGCGACTCGGTCACCCTTCAGGCGATTGAGCCGATGGAAACGGTGAGAGGCATACTTGAGGAAATCGACTCCACAAAGTATATCGTATATGTGCTGTGCGCCATTATCCTGATAATGAATGTGATAGTCATCTCGATTATCACGCTGCTCAATATGTATAACTCGGCAAAAGAGATTTCGCTTATGCGCCTTATCGGCATAAGCATGAAAAAAATCAACCTGCTCTATATACTGCAAAACGGAATTATCGGACTTGTATCCGTATTGCTCGCTTTCGCAGTTTCAAAAATATGCCTCAGGTTTATGGATACCTACGCGTCATCCATGGGCGTTGTGCTTAACACGGCAAAGGTTTACCCTATGGAATGGGTGATACTCGCCCTGGTGTTTGCCATTGCGGTGCTGCCGACAATAATCTGCACATTTGTAATGGCGCGGCGTGACAGCATAAGCGAATGAGGTGATATTATGAAAACGAAAAGATTTATCGCATTTTTGCTTGCGCTGATTACCGTGATATCGCTGAGTTCCTGCGGCGGAAAAAGTGCATCCGGCTCAGTGCAGGAAGCGGGCAACAAACTCAGTTTCAAATCCGCAATGAGTTATGACTACCTGAAAACGCTCGACGGCCGGCAGGTAACAATAAACGGCTACCTTGCCACAAGTTCACCCGCAGACGGCTCATTCATCTTTCTGATGAACCTCCCCTACCAGAGCTGTCCGTTCTGCAAACCGAACACTTCACAGCTTTCCAATACGCTTGAGGTGTATCCAAAAAAAGATAAAAGATTTGACTACACCAATCAGGCGGTAAAAGTAACGGGAACGCTCGAAGTTGCACCCGACGAAAGCAAGGCGTTCACGGATACATTCGGCTACGAATTCAACTTCAAAATAGTCGACGCGGAGTATAAGATACTAAAGCCCGAAGAACTCGGCGAAGAATACGCAATGTGGTCAAAAATCGCAGAGTCGGATATAGTCAACAAACTTTACGAGATGTATAACTACGTCTGCTTCGTCTGCTCCTGGAACACTTACTCCGTAAAACCCTGGACAGATGAAAACGGCGAAAAGCACAACGGCTTTTATCTCTGGGATACCGACGCGAAGCATTTTCTTGAAGGGAAAGACGCACAGTATCATTACGGGTATGAAGACGGTTACTTTGATAAAATAATCGCTTCAATCAAAGCCGTTGATCCCGATGAATTCGCGGACCTTGTAAAGAATGTTGAGAAATGCAAAGCGCTCTCCGAAAAAGCGGTGAAAGAACTCTTTGACGGAAACTACACGAAAAAGATGACTTATATAGAGGAATTCGACTGTGAGGACTATGTTTACACCCTTAACAAAGGCGATGAACTCATGAGCGAATACGACGCGCTTTACAGCGAATTTGCAAACTGGCTCGGCAGCTGGGAAATGTAATAAAACAAACTTCTGCGGCGGGACAAAACCCCGCCGCAGATTGGTTTGAAAGGCATATTCAATTATATAAATAAATATCTTGATTTTTCAGCAACAATGTAATATAATAAGCGTTGCCGTATCGGAAAGACTATAGGCGATCAAGCAACTGTATTCAATAAGATATTTCGGGGTGTAAGAACCTGAAGCTGTGCTTCAGAACCTTGTTACTCGCTACGCTCGTAATATGCGCAGCGCTACACCCCTCACCTAAAACTTTATATTTCGGGGTGTAGCGCAGATGGTAGCGCGCTTGGTTCGGGACCAAGAGGCCGTGGGTTCAAATCCCGCCACTCCGACCACTCGGAAAGTCTTATATATCAAGGCTTTCCGAGTTTTTCTTTCAAAGTGGTTACCGGGCGCTTTTTAGATTTTTAGAAAATCTTTCTAAAATTTTCTAAAAATCCGCAAGGTTTTACACAAAATAACAGCCGATTTTCTATGTATTTTGCCAAGCGGCTTTTCCTCTGAATCACCCTTCGTTACTCTCCGTTTCATCTTCTACCCCATAAATCATAGAATTCAGAATGTCTATTTTTCTGTCATTAAACAGATGAGCATACCATATTTCCGGCGGCTGTGAATTCTGGGTGAATGAAGAGAAGCAGATAGGCAGTATCGGCACCAACCTTGCCGAAATCTCTTTCAGAGTTGCCAAAGACGGCTCCATTGACCCGTCCACCGGTCAGCTGTTTGAGAAGTATAACAGCGGCAGCGAATCCGGCGGCGAGGACGAGCCCGAGCTCAATTTCTTCCAGCGCATCGCGGCGTTTTTCAGCAATCTCGTTGAGAGAATCTGCGTGTTTTTCGCTTCCCTTTCCCCCAAAGTGTAATTTATAACAGATAATGGCTCCTGCCTTTGGCGGGAGCCGTTTTTTGCGCCCGGCGGGGGACAAATACAGATACAAAAAAAGGCAGAACCTGCATTTTACAGATTCTGCCGTTTTGTTGTGTTTTATTCTGCCGCTTCATCCTGCTCAAACACGGCGGAGATATCTTTGATGATAACCTGGTCGCCGGTGAGAAGGTATGTATCCGGGCTGCCGCAGTGCGGGCACTTCTTGCCGTATTCGGTTGTGCGGTAGGTTTCGCCGCAGGCACGGCAATAGGTTCTGCCCTCGATTATTATCATCTCAAGCTCGGCCTCTTCAAGGTATTCCGTCCTTTTTTTTGCCCAGTTGAAAGCATCGAGAAACAGCTCCGGCACGATGGTGCTCACTTCGCCTATCTCCATCGTGATACCCACAACCTTCTGAGCGTTATTGTCGGCGGCTATTTTGTCCACCTGCTCAACGACGTTCATTACAATACCGAGTTCGTGCATATTATCAGCCTTTTTGCGCCTTTTTCCACTCTTTGCGCTTTGCACGCATAATCTTTGCCTCTTCGGAGCCGGAGTTCGCGATTATCTTGCCTATACGCGAAATCTCGTATTTCATAAGCCCCGTTACCTTGTCCTCGGCTACGCGCATATCCGAGCACTTCGGGTTATCCCTGACAAGGTGGATTGCGTCAAACTGGCACTTGGTGGTGCACAGGCCGCAGCCGATGCAGAGGTTCGGGTCAACATACGATGCGCCGCAGGAGAGACATCTTGCCGTCTCGGTCTTTACCTGCTCCTCGGTGAGGGTAAGGTGAAGATCCTTATATGACATTCTGTGGTCTTCGGACTCATCCATACCGGCTTCCTGTCTGCCGGCTGAATCGTAATCGGGGAAGGTGATGTCATCCTTGTCAAGCGGAGTGTATGCGCGCCTGTTTCTGCCTATGGTCATATCTGCCTTGGGCCTTACAAAGCGGTGAAGGCTCTCCGCCGCCTCGTGACCTGCCGCGATGGCGTCAATGACAAATTTGGGTCCGGTATAAACATCGCCGCCCACAAAGATATCTTCCTCAGCGGTCTGGTAGGTGAATTTGTCGGCTACGGGATAATTGCCGTGCCAGAATTCAACCTTGGTGCCCTCAAGCAGCTTGCCCCATTCGATTGCCTGGCCGATTGCGAAAACAATCTTGTCCGCCTTGACCTCGATGGTGTCGTTCTCGTCATACTTCGGGGCAAACTTGCCGTCGGTGTCATAGACGGAAACGCAGCGTTTGAAGATGATTCCGGTAACCTTGCCCGATTCATCGGTGAGCACCTCTTTGGGTCCCCAGCTGTTGCAGATTTCGATATCCTCTTCGAGAGTTTCGGCTATCTCTTCTTTTGATGCGGGCATAATGTCGCGGGATTCGAGTGAGAACATCTTAACGCTTGACGCGCCCAGACGGTGAGCGTTTCTCGCGCAGTCAACGGCAACATTACCGCCGCCGACCACTACAACATCGCCTGTGAAGTTCTCTCTGTTTTCATAGCTCTTGCGAAGGTATGAAACAGCGATATCGGTGCCTTCGGCGTTATCGTTTGCAACGCCCGGGCGTCTGCCGCCCTGGCAGCCGATTGCGATATAGAAGGCCTTGTAGCCCTGCTTGCGCAGCTCATCAATGGTGACATCCTCGCCCACATTGACTCCGCACTTGATTTCCACGCCGAGCTTGCGCAGAACATCTATCTCGGCCTCGATGACATCCTTCTCAAGCTTGTAGCTCGGGATGCCGTAGGTCAGCATTCCGCCGGGAGTGGGGTTCTTTTCAAATACAGTGGGTGTGTAGCCCATCTCGGCAAGGTAATATGCGGCAGAAAGGCCTGCGGGGCCGCCGCCGATGATTGCAATCTTGTCATCCCATTTGCCGTAAACGGACTGAACTATCTTTTCGGGAACAAAGCGGTCCTCGCTCCTGAGCTCGAGGTCAGCCACGAATTTCTTTACTGCGTCGATTGAAACGGGGGCATCCACAAGTCCTCTTGTGCAGGCGTCTTCGCAGCGCTTGTTGCACACGCGGCCGCAAACTGAGGGGAAGGGATTCTCCGTCTTTATCATAGCAAGCGCTTCGCGGTATTTGCCGTCACGCGCGAGCTTAAGATAGGCCTGGATGGGCACATGGGCGGGGCAGGCCGCTTTACACGGTGCGCTGCCCTGAGCGTAGGTGTTTGACATAACCTTGGTGTCGCGGTAGTTCTCATCCCAGGCATATTCGCCCCAGCGCACCTTGTCGGGAAGGATTGCGTGCTTATACTGAACGGGGGAGCCGTCTTTCTTGCACAGCTTCTGGCCGAGCTTGACAGCGCCTGCCGGGCAGATTTCAACGCACTTGCCGCAGGCGACGCACTTCTCGCGGTCAACCTCTGAGGTATAGGCGCTCCTTGAAAGGTAGGGGGTGTTGAAGAGCATTGAGGTCCTGAGCGCGTTGCAGATGCGGACATTGCAGTTGCAGATATCGAAAATCTTGTTTTCACCGTCGATATTCGTTATCTGGTGTACATATCCGTTCTTTTCGGCGAGCTCAAATATCTCGAGGGCGCGTTCTTTGGTGATATAGTGGGCGCGGTGGGTTTCAACGGCGTAATCTGCCATATCGCCCAGCTGCACGCACCAGTCGTTTACATCGTCGGTACAGCCCTCGTCAAGCACTGCTCTTGAAGCTCTGCAGGAGCAGATGCCGGCGGCGATGTGGCCGTCATATTTTTCAAGCCAGTATGAAATCTTTTCGAGAGTGATAGATTCCTGCTGAGCGCTGATTGCCTTCTCAACGGGGATAACATGCATGCCGATACCCATACCGCCCGGCGCTACCATGTGGGTGATGCCGGCAAGGGGAATATAGGTCATTCTCTCAAAAAAGCTGGTTACGGCAGGGTTCTTCTCGATACGGTCAAGCGAGGAGTTGAAAAGCTCCGCCGAGCCGGGCACGAAGAACGGGAGCCTGTATCTCTTGATTTTGGGGGCATCCTTTATAGGATGATCGTGCTCGAGATTGTGTGTGTAGTTGTCACCGTAATCGTATTCGATGATGC
>JAEEHB010000037.1 GCA_016280595.1 Clostridiaceae bacterium
CTTTACGAAATCGTCAACCGAAAGCGGGCTTGAAAACTTTGCCGTGCCGCTTGTGGGCAGGGGGTGATTGGGGCCCGCCATATAATCGCCGAGTGCCTCCGGACAGTATCTGCCCATAAATATTGAGCCCGCGTGACGGATTGAATCAAGGTAATCAAACGGGTTGTCAACGCAGAGTTCAAGGTGCTCGGGCGCGATTTCGTTTGCGATTTCGAGCACGATGTCAAGCGTGTCGGCAACGATTATCTTGCCGTTTGTATCTATTGAAGCCCTTGCCGTCTCATACCTTGCAAGCTGAGGCAGCTGCTTTTCAATCTCTTCGCTTACTTTCAGGGCGAGGTCTTTCGAGTCTGTCACAAGCACCGCGCTTGCCATTTTGTCGTGCTCCGCCTGTGAAAGAAGGTCGGCGGCCACATAAGCGGGGTTTGATTTGCCGTCGGCAACAATCAGGATTTCGCTCGGGCCCGCTATCATATCGATTGAAACAACGCCGTAAACCTGCTTTTTCGCTTCGGCAACATAGGCGTTGCCCGGGCCTACGATTTTATCCGCCTTCGGTATGCTTTCGGTGCCGTAGGCGAGGGCGGCTATTGCCTGGGCGCCGCCTGCCTTGAATATTCTGTCAACTCCCGCGACCTTTGCCGCCGCGAGAATGGCGGGGTTTACACTGCCGTCCTTTGACGGGGGAGTGACCATAACCACATCTTTAACGCCCGCAATCTTGGCGGGAATGGCATCCATAAGCACGGTTGAGGGGTAGGCCGCCGTGCCGCCCGGCACATAGAGGCCGACTCTGTCAACAGGTATAACCTTCTGCCCGAGCACGATGCCCTTGCTGTCATTGATGATAAAGGAATTGCGCACCTGCCTTTTGTGGAAGGCGGTGATGTTATCCCTCGCTCTTTCGAGTATGCGGATGAATTTTTTATCCGCCTTTTCATATGCTTCGTCAATCTCCGCCTGCGACACCGCGAGCGAAGCAAGGTCCGCGCCGTCAAAGCGCAGAGTGTAGTCTTTGAGCGCCTTGTCGCCGTTTTGCCTTACATCAGCGATTATCGCTTCAACCGTTTCTCTCACATCGGGAGTGGTGGTGCTTCTTATGAAAATCTCGCTGTTGTCTATTTCGTTGTAGTTGAGGATTTTAATCATTTTATTGCCTCCGCAATACAGCCTGCAATTTTTTCTATCATATCGCTCTTGAAGCGGAAACTCGCCTTGTTTGAAATCAGCCTTGCGCTTATGGGCACAATCGTTTCAAGCACTTCGAGGTCGTTTTCCTTGAGCGTTGCCCCCGTTTCGACTATATCCACTATCACGTCCGAAAGCCCGAGGATGGGGGCAATTTCTATTGAGCCGTTGAGGTGGATTATGTCTATATCCCTGCCGATTGAATTATAATAATCTGCGGCGATGTTTGAAAACTTTGTCGCCACTCTCAGCGTGCGGCTGCGGTCATCCCTGAAACCTTTAGGTGCGGCAACCGCCATACGGCATTTGCCCATATCAAGGTCAAGCAGTTCAAACACATCGGGCTTGTATTCGAGCAGGATATCTTTGCCCGCAACGCCTATGTCCGCCGCGCCTCTTTCAACATAGATGGCGACATCGGAGGGTTTTACCCAGAAATACCTTATCTTCTTTTCTTCGTTTTCAAATATCAGTTTGCGGTTCGGCTCCCTGATTGAGGGGCACTCGAAACCGGATTTTTCAAATATATCATATACTTTTTCGCCGAGCCTTCCTTTGGGAAGAGCGACATTTACAAAATTATCCACTTTTTCTCCTCCCTCAGAATTCTATCTTCTGGCGGTATCTGAGTTTTTCGGGCACGGCTTTGAGCGCGAGCACGCTGCCGTATTGCGCCGTAAGTTCTCTCACCTTTTCGGTAAGAGCCTTGCGGGGCGCGTTTTCGCCGTAAATAAGCACGGTGTCAACGTCATACTCTTTAGCGCCTCTGAAAAGCCCTTCGAGCTCGTCAAGATATACGGCAAAGCCGATTGCTCTTGACTTTCTGCCCATCTTTTCCATAAGCCTGTCATACTGGCCGCCCGAGAGCACCGCCGTGGGCACGCCGTCAACATAGCCTCTGAAAACTATGCCGTTATAGTAATTGAGGTCGCCCGAGTATGTGAAATCGAGTTCAATCATATCGCCGAATTCCTCAAGCGACTGCGCTGTTGAGGCGAGCAGGTCGAGGCAGGGGCAGGCGGGAATAATCCGCCTGAGCGATTCGATAACAGAATTACTTTGCCCGTGAAGCGAAACGATTGAGCGGAAAAGAGCGCACTTGTCTTCGCTTATGCCCTCTTTCTCACACAGGGCGGAGATGCCGTGCAGATTCTTTTCACCCGCGAGCGCGAGCAGGTCGGCGGCAACGCGGCTGCTGTCCGTGAGCAGGCTCACGGCGTAGGATATCACATCAAGGTCGGTGATGCTCAGCACGGCGCGTTCGCTTATCGCCGCAAGGCTCATCGCCGCGAGTGACAGCGTTTCGGAAATGCAGTAGCCGTCAACATCGCCCATACACTCAATGCCCACCTGCATCAGTTCGCGGTAGTTTTTGCTGCTCTTTGATACGCGGTAAACATTTTCGTTGTAGTAAACCTTGTGTATGCCCTTCGGGTCATCCTCGGTATTTTTGATAATCGAGAGGGTGACATCGGGCTTGAGCGCCATAAGTTTGCCGCTCGTGTCGTTGAAAGTTATTATATTTTCGGAAACAAGGAATTCCTTGTTTTTCGCGTAGAGGTCATATTCCTCGAATTTTACCATCTTATACTGCTCGTAGCCGTATTTCTCATAGAGCGAGCGCAGTGAAAAGATGATTTTTTCGTCATCGCGAAGCGTGAATTCACTCAGCATTATCTTCTTTCATCCTTTCGATGGCGGTCTTGTAGCCTCCGTTGCCGTAGTTGAGGCAGCGGCTCACACGGCTGATTGTGGCTGTGCTTATGCCGATTTCGCCGGAGATGGCAAGGTAGTTTTCGCCTTCATAAAGCCTCTTTGCCGCTTCAAGGCGCTGTGACATATCCTGCACTTCCCTGATGGTGCACAGGTCTTCAAAGAAGGTGTAGCATTCGTCAACATTTCTGAGGCTGAGAATCGCTTTGAAGAGCTGATCGGTCTGTTCGTTTTTAAGATTCATAATATCCCTCTGTTAATTCAAAATGGGTGGGAGTATCCTACAATTCAGCATATTATCACTTTAGCGCAATAAAGTCAAGTCTTTTTTTCATTTTACTTATATATGCGCTTATATGCGCTTTTATATATGTCTTTTATTTTCTCACATCTGAAGGGGCGGCTCCATTATGTGCAGATTTCTGATTTTGGGCGATTTGATTTTATTCTGTATCTCGTATGCGTGCATTTCGAGGAAGTCGTCTCTGCACACGCTCAAACCCTCCTGCCTGAAATACGCGGCAAAGCGCGAGCAGATGTTTTCAATCACCTGCGCCCCGGCGGCGTTTGTTTCAGAGCAGAGCAGGTCTTCGATTTCGTCCGCGATTTCGCCGAAAACGGGCAGGGCCTTCATACCCCTGAGCGCCCATTTATAATACGGCGCATAGGAATTATTGAGCAGATAGACGAGCGAAATGCAGTTTTTTGCGAATTCCGCTTTAGCGAGCGCGGCGGCGCCCTTTTCGCCGTGAGCAAGGCAGCGTGCGTAATTGTACTGTCCGCTCTGCGCCATACCTATCACCCTAGCGGCGATTTTTTTAAGGCGCACATCGCAGGGCATACCGTTTTTTATTTCTTCTCTTATCTTCGTGAATTCTTTCAGGTCATCCCTGAAGATTTCTCCGTTAACCGCGGCGGCAAGAGCGAAATCGGGAGTGTAAAGCCACTGCTCATCGCTTGCGGGAGCGCCCGCGCACCCCGTGAGCGGCAGGAAGAAATCCGGGATTTTCATCACTCCGAAGTGACCTTTGCCGTAAGGGCTGACAGCCGCTTTCTTCACTCCGTCTATTTCACCGGGCAGGGCGGCATAAGCCCTCGAAAGAGCAAAGCCGGTTTTTTCATAATCCTCATCCGTGAGCCACAGGCAGAAACCCGCGCCGCTGTCGTGGTCCGTGCTCACCTCGTCATCAAAGCCGAAGCAGTCGGAGCCCGGCCCCGCGATGCCTACGGCAATCCTGCCCTCATAATCGGCAAACGAGGAATGTATCATTTCTCTGCCGTATTCTTCATAGTATCTGCGGCTTAATTCAATTCCCTGCATATTTCTTGTCCGCTCTTTCATTGAGATATTTTTCGTCCGCAAATCTTCCGAAGTAGCCGTAGGACGGCGCGCATTTGCGGCAGGTGAAGGCGTATTTGTCAAAGTTGTAAAATTCGTCGCTGCTCAGTATATCCATAGCGCTGTCAAGAAGTGTGTTGACGCTTTCGTCAAGGTAGTCTTTTTCAAATCTCAGGTGCGCGAGGTTAACGCAGGTGATCGCGTATTCGAGCGCCTGCTCCCTGCTCTTTCCGGTAATCCCGAGAGCGCGCAGGAAATACTCTTCCGCCTTTTCTTTGTTTCCCGTATCCTGCAGGGCGAGAGCCATATTGTTGTAAAGCCCCGCGAGCAGAGGATCGTTTTCGTGCAGGACGGCGGTCAGCAGATTTTCCGCTTTTTCATAGAGCCTCATCGCCTCGTCCGCTTTGCCGTAAGACTTCATCGTGGTGGCGCAGTTGAGCAGAATTGTGCCCTCGGTCTTTGCGCCGGGCTTCACTTTTTCAAGTAATTCCTCGCAGTCCGCTATGCACTGCATACCTTCCGCTTCCTGCTTCGTCTGCCTGTAAAGGCCCGTGAATTCATTGAGCACGGTCAGCAGGGAGGGCAGGTCGCCATCGCGCACACAGTCTTCACGGCACTGCGTAAGGTAGGCGAGCGCCCCGCGAAGGTCCTCCCTCGCGTAGTAGGAGTCGAGTTCATTTATAAATTTTGACGATATAAACTTGCACATATTGTAACCTTTCTGCATTGAAATAAAGAGACATATATGTTATCATAATAAAAGATGCTGCCGGGAGGTGATTTTTTGAAAAACGGATTTTTCGCAATGGTATCGAGGATGAAATATATCAACCGCTGGGCTCTTATGCGCAACGAGCACAGCGAAAATCTTATGGAGCACTCCTTTGAGGTGTCCGCCATAGCGCACGCGCTCGCCGTGATAGGCAACAAAAGATTCGGCAAAAATCTTGACTGCGCAAGGGCGGCTCTGCTCGGCCTTTATCACGATACTCCCGAAACTCTCACCGGGGATATGCCCACGCCCGTAAAATATTACAGCGACGAAGTCAGGCGCGCGTATATGACGGTCGAAAACGAAGCGTGCAGAAATCTGCTCACGATGCTCCCCGATGATTTCAGAGATGAATACGAGCCGTTTTTCGTGCGCAAAGAAAGCGACGAAGAGCTCTGGAAATATGTAAAGGCCGCCGATAAAATCAGCGCGCTGATAAAATGCACACAGGAAAAGAAAGCGGGCAACACCGATTTTGATTCCGCCGCCGAAAGCACCGCGGCAGCCATAGAAAGACTCGGGCTCCCCGAAGCGGATGTGTTTGTGAAAGAATTCCTTCCCGCTTATGAACTTACGCTTGACCGCCTTAAAGACGATTAAAAGGCATAATTATGAGTATATTACTACTCACACGGCGTTATTTCAAGGTAAAATATAAAAATAAATTAAGGGAAATGAGGCGACAGTAAAATGAAAAAAATTATTTGTGCCGTCCTTACGCTTATCATTATCGCCTGCGCGTTTACCGCCTGCGATATAAAAATTCCTCTCATAAAAGAAGAAACCACCGAAGAAAGCACCACCGAGAGCACCACCGCCGCGCCGGACTTTGACGCGTGGGGCAGGTCCTACTCCGATTATCTGCTTTCAGTTATCGGCGGCAACGCAAACCTCGCGGGCTACTGCTACGAGGTTGAGGATTCCCGCTTCCTGATTGAAGACCTTGACGCGGACGGCGTGCCCGAACTGCTTATCTCGGGCGGCGGGCAGGATGCCTCAAAGGTTGACATCCACTTCTTTGACGGCTACGAAACCCGTTACGCGGGCTCGTCCGGCACAAAGGGCAGCATTTCGTTTGTTGAGGGCGCGGGCCTTATCTACACCTACGAAGTGCTTGACACGCAGGAAACACATACGGTAGATTTTTATGACGGCGGCACGGTGAAACAGCTCTGGCAGGGCATTACGGTCGCCTCCGATAAAGACCTTGTGCCCGTTGACTGCACAAAGGATTATGACGAGGGCGAAGTGGAGTTTTTCACTTCCGACGCCGAAACTCCCGCCTCCGCCGAGGACTACAGAAAAGAATTCACCCTCAATGTGCCGAAGGAAACCGAAACAGCCGGCAGAAACGGACATCCTCTTACCGAAGAAAACGCGGTTGCCGTTAAAACGGGCGCCGATTTCAGCGACGAAATAAAAGACGATAAAGACTCAAAAGGTTATTCCGAAGTTTTGCCTCTGGGCGAAGCGGCGGCGGCATACAAAAAACTTCTCAATGAAAAAGTCCTGAGCGAAACGGGCGAGAATCCCGGATTCGGCTTTGCGGATATTGACGGCGACGGCGAGCCCGAACTTTTCATCTCTCAGGGCGAGAGCGAAACCTCCGCGGTTGAGATTTACGGATTTGACGGTGAAAACGCTGTGCTTCTGTGCACCTCCGGCTCGCTCGGCGCTACGGGCATAAACCCCGATGAAGGCATAATCGCGGGCGAATACAAGAGCAAGCAGTCCTCGAGCGCGATAGTTTATAAGCTTGAAGACGGCTCCTGCACCGCCGTGTGGAACGGCGAAACTCTTACGGGCGATGACTCGGATACCGAATATATCTCCGACGGCGAAACCGTGAGCGAAGAGGAATACCGCGAAGCGTATGACGGCTATTTCTCGGATGTAATCGAAATCGGCAGAGACGCCCACGCTCTGACCGAAGCCGAAATAACCTCCGTGCTCGGATAAAAAAGTTTCAAATTAAAGCAGAAAGACAGGGGAGAGTACCCTGTCTTTTCTCAAAAGTCAATCAGGAAATCGTCCCATGATTGACACTTAAAATCAACAAAGAAAGGAAAGTCGTTATGAACTGCGCTTATTGTGACGCTGTTATACCCGATGGAGTAGAAGTCTGCCCTGAATGCGGAAAACCGATTGACAAAACAGGACTGGGCGGTACTCTGAAATTCTTTGATATGAAGAGCGCTGTGCGCTCGTCAGGCACGATATCCGTAATTTTTTCCGCTGTATTAATTGCGGCGGCAATATGGGAATTCTGTTCATTTTTCCGTTTTGGCTTTTCTTTCCGCAGTTTCGGTCTGATTGAAGCAATGTTTTCAGTTGTGTTCATTGCAGGCATAGTTATGGCTGTATACGGTATTCTTCTCATAATAAACGCCGGCAAATGCTTTTTCTCAATCAAGAATCACGGTGTGAAAGCGGCATATCCAACAGCGTTCGGAACTGTTGATTATCTCGAGTGCAAATATGAAGACATTTCTTACGCTTATGTTGCGAAAGCAGGCAAACACAGCGTGCTGAAAATCGGCACGCCCGGCGGCGAACATAAAATCCGCGGGCTTAACATATTGGATGAACAGTATATCAGCAGTCATATAAACACCGCAAAATCAACGCCGGATGAGGAATAGATACAGGGCTTCTCTTTCAATCATCTGCAACAAATTTGCCGAAATCCGTCACTGATAAGTGAATTCAAAAAAGGAGAAATGATTATGAAAAAGGCTCTTTCAATTGTTTTGTCAATCATTTTTATTATTTCAGGTCTTTCTGTTTTTGCATATGCGGATAACACACCTAAAGACATATCAAGTGAAGTCAATACTGATGTTTCACCTCTTTATGAAGTAAATGACTGCAAGCTGATTGTAAACGGAAAAGAAATATCGGATTACAATGAATATGTCAAAATATATTATGACGACGATGGATTTATTGCTGCGCAGATTCCGCTTTTTACAGTTATAAAAGCATTGGGAGGAAAAGTGATCTGGCTTGGTAAAAATGCAATTATTATACACAGTTCCGGAATATTCTTTTATGATTCCGAAGCAGTACGCCTGACACGCTTTCCGGTTTTTGATATACCGCTTCCTAAAGAATTAGAATTCTATTTGGTTTTATTTAATTTTAACATTCTGAGAAATCCCTTTGCGGGCGGAGAAGGGGTTTATGATATTTTTTCACTTGACCGTGAGTGTATAGTCAGTGTTAATTATTCAGCAAACGGATGGCTAAGATCAAACATCAGTTTTAAAGTGAAAGCTGATATTGATGAAAAAACAATATATATTGAAAACGATCCGATTCCGCAAAGAATTATAGTGGTTTTAAAAGAAGCTGCAAAAGATTTTCTCGCTGAGTTTTAATAATGAAATAAGAAAACAATCTGATTTTTAATGCCGGACCCTGTGTGAAGCAACAGCTTTTAACCTGATTCCGGGCATAGTTTATTTGTTAAGGGAGAATGAAAACGAAAAAAGCCATCAGTTTGGTACTTGCGGTTTTGCTCGCCGTGACAGTTTTTTCCGTCACAGCGGCTGCCGAGGAAAGCCCCGATGCCGCTTTTATTGTCGAGGCGGCGGGAAACAGCGTTACGGCGACAGACGAAACAATTAACCCTGAAGATATACTTTCGGGTGAAGTTGTTCCTGCAGAAATTACCGCGCAGAACGCAGAAGGCGGCTCTGAAGACGGAACTCTTTTAACGGGCGGCAGTGATACAAACGAAGATTCGTTCCTTTTAAACGAGGCAAACGGTACATTGACAGAAAACGCCGACGGAAGCTCCGATGTAATACCCGGCGGCAACCCCGAAGGCAATCCCGAGGGCAACCCGAGAGACACAAACACAGATGAACTCAAAGCGCTTTACCGTAAAAAAATGGTCCGCTGACGGGCGCAGAGAGGTAAAAGCGGGGCAAGAGCCGGGCTCAGTTCGGGCTTTGCGTTTGCCGCACCACAGCCAGGAGCATTGCTGATTATTACATAATAATACCCCGGAGCACGGCAGATTTCCGCGCTACGGGGTAATTTGTTTCTATGTGTAAATAAAAACGGTATTTGAGTTGTTTTTTATCCTCAAGCTCTTTTTTTTGTGCAAAAGATGTATGCCGCTGCACCTGCCGCGTGACCGCCGGCAAAGTATTGAAGAGCGCCGGATATGTCAGGCTCTGTTGAATTTTTCTTTACCCTGCCTGCAGCGGGGGCATTTCCAGTCGTCCGGCAGGTCCTCAAAAGCAACGCCGCCGTTTTCTGCGGGGTCATAAACATAGCCGCAGACAGAGCAAACATATTTGCCTGTTGCCGTTTTGAATACTATTTCGCCGGCGGGAATTGTTTCCGGAGGATTGCTTAAATCAACAATCTTTTTGCCCTCAAGATTTTCGCAGCCCTGAGGCGTGTGCGTTCCGCAGTAAACGGTGGGATTGTGAGAAACAAATTCACGCACGCGTTCAAGCGTTTTCCTCGCTTCGTCCCTGTCCTCATAGACAACGGAGAGTTTGTTTTCATAAAGCGCCTCATCAACATATGTAATATCACCGTGGAGCATATAGAAAAGCCCGTCATTTTCAGCTATGACAATGCTGTTGCCGTTTGTATGCCCTTTCGCTTTGATATAGAAGACGCCGTCGCATATTTTCCGGCTCTCGGGAAAGTTGTGATAAGCGCCGTCTGTGAAGAAAACAGGCACAATATTATCAAGACCCTGCAGTTCATCTGCGGAAGTTTCTTCGGAGTTGACATATATTTTCGCGTTCGGGAATGATTTAAGCTCGCCGGAATGGTCGGCGTGCTTGTGGGTGAGCAGGATTTTTGTGACCTGCTCCGGCTTATACCCAAGCGCCGCGAAAGCTTCCATATAGCTGCAGATGTCCTTGCCGGTGTAAGCAGGGCTGTTTTCATCCGGCGATTCCTCGGGTGTTCCTGCGGGAAGACCTGTGTCAACGAGAATTACTTCGTTACCCGTGTCGATAAGATAGTTCTGCAGTGAGCCGCGGTAGCGTACGCTCAGATCATACTTTTCGGGGCCGTCTTCCCCGCCGAAAGCAAACGGCTGTGAATAGAACCCGTCTTTTCTGAATTTTATTGCTTTGATAATCATAATCTGCTCCTTTTCTTTATTAAATTTCTTAACTGAATTATAGCCCGAAACAATACCGGCAGTCAACAAAGCCGGAAAAATTTTTTTGAACAAATCCCGGCTTTAGGTTAATTTAAGGTTCGGGTGCGATAATCGGGTCAAAGGAAAACGAAAGGATGATTTCCTATGAACAGCGAAGCGCAGACAGGCAACCAATCTTAACAACAAGGAGAACTATAATGAAAAAAGCAGCAGCAATCTTTCTCGGTATTGTAATGATACTTACAATGGGCATTATTCCGTCATTTGCCGCGGACAGCTTAACGGTGGTGACTTTTACCGAAAGCGGTGTTACCGTAAGCGGCTCAGCAGATGGGCTTTCAATCAAGGGTACGGATGTTAAAGTAAACGAATCCGGCACCTACAGATTTACGGGTTCCTGTTCGCAGGGCACAATAGTTGTCAAGAAAAATATCAAGGGTGTAACGCTCATTCTTGACAATCTCACACTCTCGGCATCGGCAACCGCCCCGATTACCTGCAACAAAGGCACGCAAGTAAATATTGTTGCCTCATCCGGCTCGGTCAACACGCTCGCCGACGACCGATACAATAACGATGATATTTACACCGACACAGAGCTATACCCCGATATTGAAAATGCCGTAATCAAATGCAAAGACGGCTCCGAAGTGAAAATCTCGGGAACGGGCACAATCAACATAAATTCATACGGCAAAAACGGAGTCAAGGGCGGTTACGATTTATATGAGGAAGATGAAGATGGTAACGCAACGGATACGCTTGTCTCCGAAGCATCTCTTACAATAGAAGAGGTCACTCTCAATATCAAAGCGGCCGTAAACGACGGGCTGAAAGCCGACAAGGAGCTGAATATCCTTTCGGGAAACATAACCGTTTCCGCCGCCGATGACGGTATCAAGAGCGATTATACTCTTAATATCGGTTCAGCCGCAGCCGAAGGGCCCGTAATCAAAGTAACAGACAGCAATGAAGGCATAGAAGCGGCAACGCTGAATATATATTCGGGAACGGTTACCGTCAACTCCGTCGATGACGGCATCAACGCGGCAAACAGCGACCTGAGCGGTTACGCGTTTTCATATAATCAATACGGCGGATATGTTTATGTAAACTGCGAAAACGGAGACGGAATAGACTCCAACGGTTCAATTAACCTCAGCGGCGGCACGCTTGAAGTATATTCTCCGGCACAGGGTGACGGCGACCCTCTTGACGCGGACGGCAAAATAACCTTCGCCGGAGCGACAGTGCTGGCAGTCGGACATAATGCCATGCAGCAGAGTTATTCTGCGGGCACACCGTATGTTACATTCGGAAACGCCGGGGGCGGTATGGGCGGCAATCCCGGCGGCCCGGGGAGAAACAGTGTTCAGAGTGACAGTTCATCCGACGCTTTCGGCGCCGGCGTCAGCTCCTCTCTCGTGAAAGCGGGCAGCACAATCGCGATAAAAGATTCCTCCGGCAATACGCTGTATTCCGCTAAAGCCGTCAGAGACGCAAGCTATATAGTATTCGCGAGCTCCGGGCTGTCAAGCGGTTCAACATATACCGTGTATTCGAACGGTTCTCAGGTCGCGAGCGCGAGCGCGACAAATTCCTCATCAGGCGCAACGCAGCCGGGGCAGCCGGGGCAGCCATTCCGGCCGGGTCAGGAGCCCGGAACACAGCCTGATGAGCAGATTGAAGAAGAAAGCGGCTCCGGCATTTTTTCTTTCATCGGAACGGTAATAAAATGGTTCATCAGTCTTTTTCAGGCAATACGGAGTTTCATATCGGACACATTCTGATTTTTTAAAAGCAACAGGCGGGGATATATCTTATCCCTGCCTGTTTTTCTGTCGGTTTTTTTCCGCTGCTTCGGGCTTCAACTGAAACTCCAGACATCGATGCCCGCTTTTTCATCGGCTTTACGGCTGATGATACCCGCCTCAACCGGCCTGAGCACGATTTCAGCAGTAAGAAGAACGGTAATTGATTTGATGTGCCCTGCGGCAACGCAGTGCTCTTCCCCGTCTTTGTAAGCAAACAGGGCGTGGGAATGCTGGCGAGGCTCATCTCCCTCGCCTGCCGTAATATTGCCTGTGAGAGACACAAGCTCAAGCATGCCGCTGACTTTACGCGTTTCAAATGTTTTGGTTTCCGGCATATAGGTCTGAACCTCCGCTTCGCCGCAGCCGCCGATTCCGCTGAAGTCGGCTGAGAGAATATGCTCTTTCCTGCAGATGTCCAAAATGCCCTCTATGATTTCATCGCCTCTGTCCATGCGGATATATACCGCACTGCCGTATTTTCTGTATTCCATTGCTGTTTCCTCCGCTAATTACTGTTATATCGGTAAACTCTTACATAATCTATGACAAAATCGGTCGGTTCGGCGTCGGGTGAAATCGCGTCTCCTGCCCAGCTTGCGCCGGCCTTGCCGCCGCTGCCTCCGATTTCTGTTGAGAGCAGCAGATATTCGGGCACACGGGAAGTACCGCCGAAAGATGTGCGGCCTGTTTCAACGCCGTTTATATAGAAAATGTATTCTTTTTCATTCCACTCCACTCCGTAGGTGTTGAAGTCCTCATAAGGATCGTTTGTTTCAATAAACGGTGTGGCAACGCACTGCGACTGTTCCTCTTTACCGTAGCCGTCAATATGGATGTTTGTGGTTACTACATTTACATTGTGGCTCAGTTTATAATGATAATCGGGCGACTCAAAAATATCGAGCTCCGCGCCGTCTGTGCCGCCGTTGCCGATTGTGTTGCTGAAATCCCGGGGCAGCATCCAGAAGGCGGACCACAGACCCGTGCCCTTAGGCAATATACAGCGCGCCTCAAAGTAGCCGTATGTCTGTTCAAACAGACCCGATGTGCACAGGCCGCAGCTGTACCAGCCTGCTTTTCCGCCCTTGTATCCGCCGGGATAATACTTTGCGCAGATATTAAGATGCCCGTCCCTGACCGATGCAAAATCGGTATTCCACCAGCCGCCCTGACGGACAGCGGATTTTTCGGCGCCGCAGCGAAAGCCCGTCCATTTTGAGGTGTCAAGCGTTTCGCCGTCAAACTCATCGGACCACGCGAGCGAAAAATTATCAAGGCTTATAATTGCCGGATTTTCGGGCGGAGGAATAATAACAGGGTCAGCGGGTTTTACGGGCGCGGGCGAAAAAAATGCGGCGATAAAGAGCCAGACAGATTGAAAAAACGCCGCTATTGCCCTGAAGATTTCTTTGATTGGCATATATAATCGTCCTCTTACTGTGATATGGGTTTCCCGGGCTGTGACCGGGTCGGAAAGAGCTTAGCTCAAATCTGTGCAGGGGTCAGCCGGGTTTATCCGTTTTTTATATTCTACCCATTTGCCGTCCCTGAGCGTTTCATATTTTCCCCATTCGGGCTTTCCGTCGGCACGGCCTTTTACGCGCAATGGTATAAAGGCGTCGTGCTGGCAGAAGGGCAGGGGGTCATCGATTCCGGTCCAGCCGTCCTCATCAATCAAATCATTCCATTCATCATACAGCTCGCCGCACGAAGGGTAAAGCCGCTCCGATACGCATTCATCGGCTTCCGGGGAGGAATACATAAAAAGATAGCAGCCTTCTTCGGCCTGATAAAGCATGATTTTATGTATTTCCGTATTATCTTC
>JAEEHB010000038.1 GCA_016280595.1 Clostridiaceae bacterium
CCGCTCCCGACGAGGTGAGAGGGCAGATAGTCAAGGCGTCAATCGTGCTCACAAAGGGCACCGAAGGCACCGAAGAACTCAAGAAGGAAATCCAGAATTACGTAAAAGAGCACACCGCTCCTTACAAATATCCGAGGCTCGTCGTCTTCCGCGATGAACTTCCCAAGTCAATCAGCGGCAAAATTCAAAGAAACAAGTTATAATGAAAGGATAGATGAAAAATGGAAATCAAAATCACAAAAACCACAAGCCCCAAGGCGAAGCCCGTTGACGAATCCGCGCTCGGTTTCGGTAAAATCTTCACTGACCATATGTTCATGATGGATTATTCCGCCGACGCAGGCTGGCACGACGCAAGAATTATTCCTTTTGCGCCTATCCCCATTCATCCCGCTTCAACCGTTCTCCACTACGGCACCGAGATCTTTGAGGGCCTCAAGGCTTACAGAACCGCGGATAACGAAATCCGTATGTTCAGACCTATGGAGAATATCAGAAGACTCAACAACTCCGCAGAGAGACTCTGCCTGCCCCAGCTTGACGAGAATGACGCGCTCGAAATACTCGACACCCTCGTTGAACTTGAGAAGGACTGGATTCCCCATTCCGAAGGCACTTCCCTCTACATCAGACCTTTTATGTACGGCAATGACCCCCACCTCGGTGTTCACGCCGTAAAGAACGCCACCTATGTTGTCATCTGCTCACCCGTAGGCGCTTACTACGCAGAGGGCATCAACCCCGTTAAAATCGCCATCGAGAGCGAAGATGTCCGCGCTGTAAAGGGCGGCACAGGCTACGCAAAGTGCGGCGGCAACTACGCAGCATCCCTGAGAGCGGGCGAAAAGGCGGAGAAGAAGGGCTTCACACAGGTTCTCTGGCTTGACGGCGTTCACAGAAAGTATATTGAAGAAGTCGGCTCAATGAACGTTATGTTCAAGATTAACGGCGAAATCATCACTCCCGAACTCACCGGCTCCGTTCTTCCCGGCATTACCAGAAAGTCCTGCGTTGAACTGCTCAAGGCAAAGGGCTACAAGGTAAGCGAAAGACTTATCTCCATTGACGAACTTCACGAAGCGGCTCAGAACGGCACCCTCGAGGAAGCCTGGGGCACAGGCACAGCCGCTGTTGTTTCTCCTATCGGCTGGCTCAGTTACAAGGGTGAGGAATTTACCGTAAACGGCGGCAAGATAGGCGAAGTTACCCAGAAACTTTATGATGAACTCACCGGCATTCAGTGGGGCAAGATTGAAGATGTCCACGGCTGGTGCCATAAGGTATGCTGAAGTTTAAGCGTGTAACGCTTTTCTGCGGGCATTACGGCTCGGGCAAAACCAACATTGCCGTGAACTATGCCTTCTGGATAAAAGAATCGGGGCGCGGCGTAAGGATTGCGGATATGGATATAGTCAACCCTTACTTCCGCACCAAAGACAGCGAAGCGGAACTTGCCGAAAAGGGGATTGACCTTATTTCCCCGCAGTACGCGAATTCCAATGTCGACCTGCCCGCTCTGCCGCAGGAGCTTTACGGCCTGTTTCAGCAGAGAGACAGATTCGCCGTGCTTGACATCGGCGGAGATGACAGAGGCGCTTACGCGCTCGGCAGATTTGCTCCCCTGATTCTCGAAGAGGATGATTATGACTGCTTCTATGTCGCCAACTTTTTCAGGCCTCTCACAAGGACTGCCGAAGAGGCTCTTGAGGTGATGAAAGAGATTGAGGCGGCGGGCGGCGTCCCCTTCACGGGTATAGTCAACAATTCAAACCTCGGCGAAGAGACAGCGCCCGAAAATGTGGAAAGCACATTCGGCGAGGCGCACAGGCTCGCGGGATTATCCGGAGTGCCTGTCCGATTCACCACCGCGCGTGAGAGCATCGCGCCGCAGGTAAGAGGCGAAAATGTGATGCCCCTCATCCTTCAGAAAAAATACTATTGACGAAAGGGTTTTATATATGCCTAAGGTAACATTTGATACCGACAGCTGCAAGGGCTGCGGGCTCTGTGTTGAGGCCTGCCCCAAGCAGATACTCGTTATCGCAAAAGACAAGATTAACAAAAAAGGACATTCTCCCGCCGAGATGACCGATCAGTCCGCCTGCATAGGCTGCGCTTTCTGCGCCACAATGTGCCCGGACTGTGTTATTACAGTAGAAAAGTGAGGTGCCGGAAAAATGTCTGAAAAAGTTCTTATGAAAGGCAACGAGGCAATTGCCGAAGCTGCCATCAGAGCGGGCTGCCGCCATTATTTCGGCTACCCCATCACTCCGCAGACCGAACTTGCCGCTTATATGGCAAAAAGAATGCCCAAAATCGGCGGCTGCTTTTTGCAGGCGGAGAGTGAAATCGCCGCCATCAATATGGTTTACGGCGTTTCCGCAACCGGCAAGAGGGTTATGACCTCTTCATCGAGCCCCGGAGTATCGCTCAAGCAGGAGGGTATCTCCTATATCGCGGGCTCCGACCTTCCCGCGCTCATAGTAAACGTGCAGAGAGGCGGCCCCGGTCTCGGCGGCATTCAGCCCTCCCAGTCCGATTATTATCAGGCGACCAAGGGCGGCGGACACGGTGACTATCATCTCATAGTGCTCACCCCCGCATCGGTGCAGGAAATGGCGGACCTCACAGGCCTCGCTTTTGAACTTGCCGATAAATACCGCATGCCCGCAATGCTCCTTGCCGACGGCACAATGGGCCAGATGATGGAGCCCGTTGAACTGCCCGAAACCGAGCCCGAACTTATAGATAAACCCTGGGCTCTCACCGGCACGGATATGAAGAGAAAGCATAATATCGTAAATTCTCTTTACCTTGTTCCCGAAGAACTTGAAAGAACCAATATCGAAAGATTTGAAAGATACAAAGCGGTTGAAGAAAACGAAACCCGCTGGGAATCTTTCATGACGGAAGACGCCGACGTGGTTGTTGTTGCCTTCGGTATTGCCGCCCGTGTTTCAAAGAACGCGGTTGTTGAGGCGAGAAAGCAGGGCATCAAGGCAGGTCTCATCAGACCGGTTACCGTATGGCCCTTCCCCAAAAAGCCCATTGCCGAAGCGGCAAAAACCTGCAAGGCGTTTGTGAGCGTAGAGCTCTCAATGGGTCAGATGATAGATGATATCAATCTCGCAATCGGCTGCTCAAGGCCCGTTTCTCTGTGCAACAGAGTCGGCGGAATGATTCCTTCCCCCGAAGAGGTGCTTGAGAGCATCAAAAAAGCAGCAGGAGGTAACGAATAATGGTAGTATTTGAAAGACCGAAAAGTCTTGCCGATGTGCCCATGCACTATTGCCCCGGCTGTACTCACGGCATTATTCACCGCCTTGTTGCCCAGGCGATTGACGAACTCGGTATCGAGGGCAAGGCGATTGGCGTTGCTCCCGTAGGCTGCGCCGTTATGGCTTACAACTATTTCACCTGCGATATGATAGAGGCCGCTCATGGCAGAGCACCCGCTGTTGCCACAGGCCTCAAAAGGTCCGACCCGAGCAAGATTATCTTCACCTATCAGGGTGACGGCGACCTTGCCTCAATCGGTATGGCGGAAACTGTTCACGCCGCCACAAGAAACGAAAACATCACCGTGATTTTCGTAAACAACGCCATTTACGGTATGACGGGCGGCCAGATGGCTCCCACCTCACTGCCCGGTCAGGTTACCCAGACCTCGCCCTACGGCAGAGATGTTTCCACAGCCGGCTATCCCGTAAAGGTGAGCGAACTGCTCTCCGCTCTCGACGGCCCCGAATTCATAGCCAGAGTTGCCGTAAACAACGTGAAAAATGTTAAGAACGCGCAGAAGATAATCAAGAAGGCTTTTGAAAACCAGGTAAACAACAAGGGCTTCTCCCTTGTGGAAGTTGTTTCCTCCTGCCCCACAAACTGGGGCAAAACTCCTTCGGACGCTCTCAAATGGCTTGAGGAGAATATGATTCCCTATTACCCGCTCGGCGTCTATAAGGATAAAAGCGCGCAGAAGGAGGGCGAATGATATGACCACTCAGATTCTTATTGCAGGTTTCGGCGGTCAGGGTGTCCTCTTCGCCGGCAAATTCCTTGCTTATAAAGGACTTATGGAAAACAAGCAGCTTTCCTGGCTTCCTTCATACGGCCCCGAAATGAGAGGCGGCACTGCCAACTGCAGCGTTATCATCAGCGACGAGCCCGTCGGCTCTCCCATAGTTTCAAAGCCCGATGTACTCATCGTAATGAATCTGCCCTCGCTCGATAAATATGAGGACGCGGTTGTGCCCGGCGGCAAAATCTTTGTTGACTCCACCCTCATCGAGAGAAAAGTCAACAGGACCGATGTTGATGTTTACTACATCCCCGCCACAAAACTCGCCATTGATATAGGCGCGCCCACGCTCGCCAATATGATTATCACCGGCAAGGTTATCAAGGAAACCGGCGTCGTTTCTTACGACGAAATCGAGAAAACGCTTGAAAAGATTATCTCCGCGAGAAAAGCAAACCTCAAGGATATCAACTTCAAAGCGCTCGAAACAGGCTACAACGCATAATTTGCGCTATATTCAGATGCTCACTGCAAACCGCAGTGAGCATTTTTCTCTTTATATTATTCAGTAAAAGTATTGTAATTATTTGATATGGTATGATAAAATGTTTATCGTGAATAATAATGTGCAATTCCGGGTCGCGTTGTCCGATTATACCGTTGTCATCCTGGGTCGAAGCGTGACGCCGCTGCCGGTGGCAGAAACAGGCGTTGCGCTGAGATGAAGAAACAAGGAGAACTGCGAAGCGAACCGGCGAGCAGGGCGACTATGTTTCTGAGGGGTTGCGGAGTGAGTCGAAGGATCTATGTGCAGATTCCCCGACAGGTCCGGAATGACAGATTGTTGTTTTACAGCACTTAACCCGTAGGGGTGCGGGTGTCCGGTGGACACCTCTGCCGCAGGCAGAAGCACCGACCGAACCGACAGGTGAGGCCGGATATTATCCGCCCGCCTTACAGGATATGCGGAGCATAAAATAAATCAACATCAAACAGCAAAACCGTTTGCCTTGCGGCGAATAAAGGCTTCGCCGTCATTCCGGGCGGATATTATCCGCCCCTACGGTATGCTCCTTGATGTTAAAGTATTTTCAATAATATTCCCGGCAAGAGTTTGCCATATAATTGCGCATTTCGAATTGAACTTATCGGGAGGTAAAAATTATGAAAACAGGCAAAAAACTATTATCCGTTCTTCTTTCGCTCCTGCTCGTGCTCGGCGCGGTGTCTGTCGGCGGTATGACCGTGTCGGCGGATGACGACGGCATTGCGTGGAACGAGGCTGAAAACCGCTATGAAATTTCATCTTACGCGGGGCTGAAAAAGTTTGCCGACATTGTCAACGGCATAGAAAATCCGGACGAACCCTTAAATCCACAGGCAGCCTGCGCAAAACTGATGAACGACATTGACGCGTCGGCAAGCGACCCGGGTCTTCCCGGTTATGATCCCTCAAACGCCTGGACTCCCATCGGTAAAGACAATAGCCATAAATACACCGGCACATTTGACGGTGACGGTTATGTCATTACCGGGCTGACATTTGATGATTCTTCTGTCAATGACGCCGGTTTTTTCGGTAAGGTTTACCGTGTAAAAGAGGGCGATGAAATCGTCGGCGGCATAGTTAAAAATGTCGGCATTGAAGACGGAAAGATAACAGGAAGTCAAAATGTCGGCGGCGTGGCCGGATACAATAACGGCTTAATCACAGGCTGTTATTTCAAAGGCTCGGTTTCGGGTAGCAGCTGTATAGGCGGCATTGCCGGAATCAACGACGACACAATCGAAAACTGTTATAACACAGGCGAAGTTTCAGGTGACATATATATAGGCGGTGTGACCGGATACAACTACGGCGGCACGGTCAGAAACTGTTTTAATACAGCCAAGATTTCCGGCAACAGACATATCGGCGGTGTAGTCGGAGGTAATATTAATTCAAGTTTCACAAACTGTTTAATCACAAACTGTTATAACACAGGCGAAGTTTCAGGCGAATTGTATGTCGGCGGCGTGACCGGATACTTATATAACAACGCCGTTTCAAACAGTTATACCACGGGTAATATAAACCCGGGAACCGGCGCTTCTGACATAGGTATTATAGTCGGACGCTGCGAGGGCCTTAACGGGGGCACAGCAAAAGTAAAGAACTGCTATTATGATTCCGATGAAATAACCGGCTTTTCCGAAATAGGAGTAAAACGCGGCGAAGTGGAAACCTCTTCTCTCACAGGTCTCACCACCGCGCAGATGACGGGCGAAAACGCGCTCAGGAATATGGTCTTTGAATACGGAGACGGCGAAGTAAGCCCCTGGCTGACCAAAGCCAACGGAGCTGATGTGAGCGGCAAATACCGGTTGTTCTATCCGCATCTCACAGGCTTCGCTTATGACACCGAGTCCACAGCCGAAAACTGGCCCGCGCGCCTTGAGATAACCGTAAGCACAACTGAATTCACATATACCGGAGCACCTGAGCATCCGTTAAAGGAAGATATAATCATTGTTTCCGGCAGTATGGATATTCCCGATGAATTTGCGGATAAAACCGTAAAATACAGCATATGGAACGAAGTTACCCTGGAATGGGACGAAATACCTGCTTCATCTGTTGAGAACCCGGGCAGATACAGAATGACGGTCATCGGATCCGATGAAACAGAACTTTTATTTAAGAGATATTTCACCGTGCTTGAAACGGGAGATATCAACATGGAAATATCCGCAGTGAACGGCAATACATCCGCCACCGGAGCGGACGCGGGTGATTACGAAGCGAAGATACAGTTTGCAAAATACGGCAACATTGAAATTACGGTGCCGTATAAGATTAACCCCGCGGATGCCGAAATCAGCGTGACCGCAGAGGATGCAAATTGCGGCGAAATGGTAAAAGCGACGGTCACCGCGAGTGCCGGAATAGGCAATGATTTCACCGTGACACTTGAAAAACAGAAAAGCGCCGGTGAGTGGGAAGAGGTCATTGCCCTTCCCTCCGGCATAACAAACGGCACTCAGCTTGACATCGGCGGCCTTTCCGCCGGAGATTATAAACTGACCGTTTCTCACACAGGCGGCAATTATGCAGCCTGCTCCGCTTCTGTTGAATTTTCCGTAAATATAATTGACCCCGGAATGGAACTGACAATAAGCCCCGAACAACCGGTATGGGGCGATGATATCACAATCACGGCAACTCTGCCCGAAAGTGCAACGGGAACAGTGACATTCCGCTTTGATGAAGCGGACACCGGCGTGGAAGTTGCGGTTGAAAACGGCAAGGCGGTTTATGCAATAGAGGGCAAAAGCATAGAAGTAGGCGACCATAATGTGCTTGCTTCCTATTCCGGCGACGAAAGATATAACAGTGTTTCGGAGGAACTGCCGTTTGCGGTTAACAAAGCCGAGACCGAGGTTCACATTACCGTTGAGCCCGGAAATCCCGTTTACGGTCAGGAAATTTCAATCACCGCCACGGTTGACGGCGACGCGAAAATCATTAATTTCAGCGAGCACGGCTCCACTTCTTTAGGCGGTGCGACATTATTTATTGACGGCGGTGTAATATATACACTTGCATCGGAAACAGACACAGTAACTTTCAATGTTCCCGGTCTTGACGCGGGTGAGCATACGATAAAAGTTGTTTATAACGGCGATGAGCATTATTGGTCTGCAGAAGGTGAAACAACAATCTTTGTCGGCAGAAGCGAGCCCGAAATTACCGTAACAGCCGGAGACATAACCTACGGCGAATCGGTTCAGGCGACCGTCACCGTTCCCGACAACGCGACAGGAAATATCACCGCAGGGCTTCTGAAATACGGCGGAATCGACCCCGATACGAACGAGGAAATATGGAACACGGTTAACGGCGCTCCCTCAAGCATAACAAGCGGAGAGCAGTTTGAAATAAGCGGTCTCGCGGCAGGCGATTACAAACTGACGGTAAGCCTTGGGGAAGACAGCAATTATTTCTCCGGTTCGGCTGAAAAAGCGTTCAAGGTAAATAAAGCCGAGCCCGATATGAGCGTAACCGTTATGCTGTCCGCAGTCAACGGCGAGGCGGTCGCTCCCGGCGAATCCGTCACCGCCGAGGTCGGCGATAAACTGACCTTTGCCGGCAAGGCGGCCAACAACGGCAACGTAACCCTGACCAATGTTATTGTACTTGACAGATTGACCGGTACTACTTATGCCGTCGGATCTTTGAAGCCGGGAGAGGTTTCCGAGGAGATTCAAGTACTCCATATCGTTACAGCGGCGGATGCATTGGCAGGCAAGATCGTCGACAGCGTAAAGGTAACCGTTGAAGTTGATGACGGTGAAGACGTGAGCAGCGTAGCCGAGGTGGAAGTAAGCGTCAGAACGGAATATAAAGTAACCTATGTCGTTGACGGCGAAGAACTGACAACATTGGACGCAACCTTCGGTCAGTCTGTTCCTCAGCCGCGCACACCTCAGAAAGAAGGCTACACCTTCGCGTGGGTTGACGAAATCCCCGAAACAATGCCTGCGGAAGATGTGACAATCAACGGCACTTTCACCATAATCAAATACACAGCGACATTCGTTAAGGAAGACGGCACAGAGCTTGAAACCATAGAATATGACGTTGAAACCACGAGCATAGACGAGCCCGAAGTGCCCGCAAAAGAGGGCTATGAAGGCGCGTGGGAAGAATATGAAATCGGCGCCGGCAATATCACAATCAAACCCGTTTATACTCCCGCAAATATCTGCAAACTCGACCGCGAGTATCACGGCGACACCTTCTGGGGCAGACTCGTTACATTCGTCCACAACCTCATCTGGACCGCGTTCAGCTTTATCGGGCTTGATATCTTCTTCTCGATCAAGAGGGGATAAAAACAATTCGCAATGCGCAATTTCGGGTCGCGTTGCTCCAATTCGCCTTCCCCTCAAGGGGAAGGCATATTATCGGCGCTGTGCGCCACTTAATTCTTAATTCTGCATTCTATCCCGCGCCCTGCAAGTATTCATTATAAAAAATTCCTCCCGGCTTTCAAAAGGCCGGGAGGTCGTTTTCCTTTTTCCGTTTTCCGTTCAGCGTCAGCTGTTCTTGTTTTCTTTATGGCGGTACATATATTTGTCTGCGAGGGCGGTCACGCTCTCGATGGTATCCTTTGCGGGGTCGAAATCCGCGTAGCCGATTGAAACGCCGGGCAGAGGAGTCCCGTCTATTGTTACAGCGGCGGTTCTGCCGTTGAATTCCGTGATAAGCGCCTGCGCGTTCCCGTAATTCTTTGTCAGCACCGCGCAGAATTCGTCACCGCCGATGCGGTAGATTCTGCCGTACGGCCCGAAGACCTCAATCAGTTCATCGGCAATCCGCCTGAGAACTTTATCGCCGAAACTGTGCCCGTTCAGGTCGTTTGCCATTTTGAAATCGTTGATATCAAAGGTTATGAAGCACGCCTTTTTGTCAAGACGCCTGCAGTCCGTTTCATATTTATTCCGGTTAAGTACATGCGTCATCTCGTCCGATTGGGAGATGAGCGAGGAATAGAACAAAAGTATCATTATCGCCGAAAGCGTTATAACCGGCCAGTCAACCATATATTTTCTGTCATATAGCTGAACTGCTGTTCCGAGCACCAGGAATACCGTGACGGCCAATGCCGCGTCAAGGTTATATGAATGGTAATCGCGGCTCAGAAGAATAAGCCCGGTAAAGAGATAAATGATTGAAATGCCGAGCGCGGCGACATAAAAAATCCCAAATTTTCCGCGGTGATAAAACCCGTCCGCGTCAAGATAAAAGATGAAGCGGAAGCGAAGATTCAGCATCAGAAGAATAAAGTTGATTGTCGGAACAAACGATATGATTTTATACGGCGTCTGCGGTCTGATAGCGAAAACAAAGATGAACGGGATTGTCGGAGACAGCGCAAATTCAAGCGTTATAATCAGGTAATGCAGCCATGTACAGGAGAGGAGACGGCCGTCGCTGCGTACCTGCGCCCATTCGAGCAGTGTGCAAACCGCAACCAGGACAAACGCGATTACAAAGCACAGACGGTCGTGCCTGCTGAGCAGCGTGAAACTGTTCATTATTACAAGCGTTATTATTGAAGAAAGCACCGTGATAAAAATCATAGCGGTATAGAGAGAATCAATCATATTGACACACCCGCTTTATAGAATTCCTTATATTATTATTTATCAAATTAGTTTTTTTATGTCAAGGATAAAGCGGAAGGGCCGCGCAAATTAAGACATATTGCACAAAATAAAACGCAAAAATTTATTAAGAATTTAAGATAAAAAAAACATTTTTTCTTGACAAATGATAAAAAGTTATTATAATAAAGAGTGGATTAATTCAAAAAGTAATATTCGGCAAATCCGTCGAAAGGCGGAGACGCAAAGTTTAGTGTCTAAAAGATTTTATCTCATGATTGACTGACTGCAAATCATCAGCGCCCTACCGGGGCGCCTTCGGGTTTGCAGTCTTTTTTATTTTGGGGAGAGATTATGGCGGCAAATGAACTGAAAAAGCTCAACCGCAGAGAACTGCTTGAACTTCTGATAGGCGAAATGAGAGAAAGCGACAGAAGAGAAGCGGAAATCGCACGTCTTAACGAAAAGATTGAAGAGCTTAAATTCGAACTTGAAAATGTTCACATCAATATAGAAAATTCCGGTTCTCTCGCGGAAGCGTCACTTAAGCTTGACGGAGTTTTCACCGCGGCGGACGAGGCCGCAAAAAGATATACCTCAGAAATAAGAAACCGTTACCGCGAGGCGATGGTTCGTCTGAGCCGCGAATACATTTCGCTTTTAAATGATAAAACGGCGCGCACCTTCACGCGCCTTACCGGAGAGCTGAAGGCCGGAGTCCCCCTTTCACAGGATGAATTTGAAAATCTTGTGCTCCGGCCGCTGAGGCAGGAATATGAAAACGGCTGCTCCGCTCTGGTTGAGCATGCAAAAGAACTTCTGAATATACCGGGAGAGAAGACAGAATGAAAAAAAGAGAAGTTAATCCGTCTCCCGATATAAACGAACTGGAGCGGGAACTCGGCCGTGAAAAGCAGAAACAGAAATTCCGCAAGGCAGTAAGGTCAACGGTATATACGCTTGTGGTAACCGCGGCCGTTGCCGTACTTGTGGCGACTGTGCTGCTGCCGGTAATGAGAATTTACGGCAATTCGATGACGCCCACACTGACTGAGGGTGATATAGTGCTTTCGGTCAAAGGCTCGAAGTTTGAAACCGGCGACGTCGTCGGAGTTTATTACGGAAGCAAGATTCTTGTAAAGAGAATCATCGCTCAGGCGGGCGAATGGGTCGATATTGACGCCCGCGGCAATGTATATGTCAACAACGAGCTTATTGATGAGCCCTATGTTTCCGAAAAGGCATTGGGTGAATGCAATATAGAACTGCCCTTCCAGGTGCCGGATAACGCGGTGTTTGTTATGGGCGATCACAGAAAAACGTCAATTGACAGCCGCAACACATCAGTCGGCTGTATAGAAACGGACGACATAGCCGGAAAAATCATTTTCCGCGCCTGGCCGTTCAAAAAAATAGGAGCAATAAGATAAAAGAGGAAAATCATGCAGCAATTTGTTGAAAGCGCAGAGCGCTATACAACAGAATATGTCAGACGCCGCAGACGCAACAAGTTAGTTATGGCGTTAGGTGTGATTGTGGTTTTCTGCACGACCTACGCGCTGATACTTCCCGCGATAACGCTGGAAAGATCTCTTGTGTGCGAGCAGGCCGAGCATGTCCACTCCGCCGCCTGTTATGAGGAGGTAGAGGTTCCCGCAGGGAAGGCGATTGACTGCGGTAAGGAAGAGCACGCTCACTCTGCCGAGTGCTACACCAAGACGGTTTCCTATATCTGCGGCAACACCGACCCGGACCATGAACACACCGAAGACTGTATGTTCATCGAGCGCGAGCTTGTCTGCGGCAAAGAGGAACACTCGCATACCGGCGAATGCATGAAGGCCGTTCCCGCTCATACGGAAAAGGTTCTCAAATGCAAAAAGGCGGAGCACACTCACACAGACGCCTGCTTCGATGCGATTCCCGACGGTAAAATCAAAGAGCCCGATTTCGTGCGTGAGATTGACGGACTTACGGTTTCCGTCAACGCCCCCGAAGGCGCGTTCCCGTCAGCGGTCACGATGAAGGTCGAAAAGGTTGACGACGAGCAGACGCTTGAAACTCTGAGAAACGCCGTTGCCGAGAAATCGGACAAGGTAATCGCCGTTGATATTTCGTTCATCAACGCCGACGGCGAGGAGGTTGAACCCAAGCTGCCTGTCTCGGTTAAATTCACGTCAGAGGAAATCTCCGGCTGTAACGAGCCCGTTGTGGTTCACCTCAGTGATGAGGGAGAAACGGCGCTGGTTGACCAGACTGATAAAACCGTCACGATGAACGAGGTTTCATTTGAGGCGGAATCGTTCTCGGTTTACGCCGTCGTTGACGGCCAGGTCAAAGGCAGAAGAACTTATAAATTCTACTGGAACGAGCCCGAGGGCACAGAAGAGCCTCCCAAATATTTATTCCGCAACAACGCGGGTATAATTTCATATTACCAGATAGTCAAGGACGGAGAAACACTTCAGACTATTCCCGACCCCGAATATGACTCTGAAGAGAACCCGTATGTAAATCCCGATACCGGTGAGCCGGTAAGGGTCAAGAGAGAATTCCTCGGCTGGTATCTTGCAAACGGAACAAAGCTCGAATTCGAGCAGCCGATAACAGTAACCCAGGAAGAGGAAGTCAGTGTTTACGCGAGATTCACTCAGGTTTATTTTGTAACATTCTATTCCGGCGCCAAAAGCATTATTCCCGGGACCGAAGAATACAAAGATATTATTCTGACGAGCAAGTCAGCCGTTCCCGACAATCCGGCATCCGGAGAAGAAAATCCTATCGCGACGGTTACGATAAGCGATATAACGGTTGAGGCGCCTTTGCCGACACAGGCATTCGCCGGATGGTCATACACCGAAGGCGGAGAAGCCATCGAGGGCGACACGATACAAGTCAACACCTTCCGCACCGTGCTTTATCCCGTCTTTGAGGATGCGCGCTGGATAAGATTCCAGGCGGACAAAGTCGGCGAGGGAGCCGAATATGTTCCTGCTATTCATGTTCAGCCCGGAGAAAGCGTTTCCCGTCTCAATGTTTCCACCGAGCAGGGTATGGAATTCCTCGGATGGTACACAGAGCAGGAAGGCGGCATTCAGGTTACGGACGGAAACGGAGATGTTGTTTCGGCTACCGGGACAACCTATCTTGACGATTCGCATTCAAACTATCTCAGGAGCGGAGCGTTAACCATCAATGAAGATATAACACTCTACGGCCACTGGACCGGAAAGATCGTCAACTATACGGTTGTTTACTGGCAGCAGCAGGTTACGGATCATAAAGATGCCACCAACGATGAAGTTATTGACGGCGAGCCGTACAGCAATCTTAAAAAGCATTATGAGTTCGCCGATTATGAAGTCCGTCAGGCACAGGCAAAAACCACTGTCTCCACAACAACTGCCGACAGGAACAAGAACAATGACGGCGGCGAATGGGCTTTCTACGAATTCAATGAAGCAAAAGACCAAAGTATAGTTGTAGGAAAAGACGGAAACAGCGTTCTGAATGTCTATTATGACCGGAAGCTGATGACGATTAACTTTTATGTAAAAGGCAACAGAAACTATAGCCTGGAAGCCACATTTACCGGCCTTTACGGACAGACTCTGACTCAGAAGGATGCCGAAGGCGTTCAGATGTATAATTACACCTGGGACTCCTCGAAACGATGGAAAGAATCTACCGTCAGAGTCAACAATAACGGCAGTATAACTGTTACTGAAGGCTCCACTGCTCAGACATATATTGACGGATTTATTTTCCCGGCAAGTAACGGAACCAATACCGTTTATAATCTCGCTTCCAGCAGCGATAACGGAACCGCGAGAATCCATCATTATCTTGAACAGTCCGACGGTACATTTACACTCAAGCAAACGGTCAATACGAACGCGGCCACTCAATCAACATTTAATTTCACAAATAAATTCACAGGATATGTAGTTACGTATTACGTGACTAAAAATAAACGCGATAATCCCACTCCGCCTTCGCCCTATAACGATACCGATTATAAGTCGATCACGGTCGGCACAACTCTCAACGCAGAAACTCATGTTTATCGGCTGCAATACAATTCAAGCAGCAATGATTTGTATGTTTTCCATACCCGCTCTCAGCATCGGATAGTTTTCTTCGACCCAATGGGCAACTATGTAGATGAAAACGGAACGCATACAGTAGCAGCCGCGGAGAAGACAGTCAAGTATCTGGACGATATCAGCTCAGTAGCGAATACACCTCCGGATTACATAAGAGACAGATACTTCTTTACCGGCTGGTATGCGGATCCCGCCTGTTCGCAAAAGTTTGATTTCAACAGGCAGATGCCCAATAACGAGCTCAAGGTTTATGCCGGATGGGATACCCAGTGGTATTGGATCAAGATAGATCCCAACGGCGGCACGCTGACAAGTACAGAAGCCACCTGGTTCTGGGAAGAAGCAGAAATCGGCAGAGTTGAACCCTATTATGATGTCAAGAGAGATTTCGTTGAAGCTGAAAGCGGAACCTACTATTATCATTACGACGAGTTCGATACCGATCACGCGAATGATAACGATTATCCGCAGCCGGTAACCCGTCAGGCACGGTACACGACAGACCCCGACGATGCCACCGATACCGAGACAAAATACATTTATCTTCCTTCCACTTATTCCCTGTGGGGCTGGTATAAAGTCGAACTTGACGAAAACAATCATATTGTCAAGGACGAGTCGGGCGAAGATGTAATGTCACTGTATGACTTCGATACCCCGATTACCGGAAACCTGTTGCTCAGGGCAATGTGGAAAAAGGTAGGCAAATACAATGTTGAATACTCGGCGGAAGGTTATCTCCTGAATGCCGACGGCACATATTCTGAAAGTACTGTAATACAGGGCAGCAACGCTCCCAATGACCTGTCGGTATATTCAGATAAATCAAACGCGCAGGCAATGCCGAAACCGGAATCCCCGGACGGATACGAGTTCCTCTACTGGGCGCTGGTCGATTCCGACGGAAACATAGTCAGAAGATATTACCCCGGCAACACCTATATGATAAACTCCGACTATGCTGATGAACTCAACGTCATGCATCTCAAGGCAGTTTATCTGAAATATGAGGACCTTCCGGTTGAAGCGGCGGGAATCAAGTATAATTCAAATACAGTTGATATCCTCGGCAACACGCTTGTTACCGAAAGCGGCACCGTTCTTCCCGCGATTGAAGCGTTCGACCAGAAGATACAGTATAACGAAGCAATAAATATTCGTTATCTCGATGAGTTCACCTCAGGCAGTTACAGCCAGGGCGATGTGAGCTGGGATCAATGGGATGGACATACGGGATATACGTTCCTCGGTTGGGACCAGAACCCGTATCTGGATGAAACCCAGACGCCGCAGTTCAAGTATAACTCAGCCAACGGAAAGTTCTATGTTGAGGACCCCGATACCCATGAGTATACCATTGAGGTCTCACAGATAGCCGGCGATGAAACGGAACCCCGACCCAACACGCTCTATGCTATATGGGAACCCACTACGGTAAGGGTAAGCATAAGCAAGGTGGTTGAGGGAACAAGCCAGGACAAACAGCAGACATTTAATTTCACAGTTGATTATATTAAGTATAATACAACAACTTCCTCAAGGGAGCCGGGATTTGAAGAATTCACTCTGGAAGACGGCGGCACTCCGAAAGACCTTGATAACGTTGTACCGTTCGGTATGATAATGACCGTTACGGAAACAACGGTGGATGATTCGCTTGATACGGTTTATACCGGCATAAGAAATACGGACGCCTACCACAATCCCGTAACTCCCGCAGTTACCCTGACTCCGCAGGGAACAGGCAATAACCAGTTTGTTATAACCGGTGACACCGATATAACGGTATATAATATCCGTAAGGAATACGCCGTTACGATAATCAAGACAAACGAAACGCTTTCCCAGACGCTGGCAGGAGCGGAGTTTACTCTGGAAGACCCCGACGGTAATGTGCTTTATGACAACATCGTGTCCGGAGCGGACGGCATACTTTCGGCATCGGGCGTCACGGTATTCGATCTTGCCCACACGGGCGGTCCCAATGCAGGGGCGACGAATTACAAACTGATTGAAACCAAGCAGCCGGACGGCTACGCAATGCCCGCCGATCCCGTTATAACGATAGCGGTTTACGCGGATAAGGTCATCGTGATGCAAAACGGCAACGAGCGCACGTATGCGGGCTCCACCACATTATCGGACGGAACTGCTCCCGTAGAGGTCAAGGTTACAAACACGATGAGCGGTCACACTCTTCCGATGACAGGCGGCAGCGGAATCTGCTTCCACATCACAGCCGGAGCGCTGCTGATGACAGCCGCGGCCTGGATTTACATCGTGCGCCGCAGACGTGACGCAGTAAAAGCATAAACATTACCCGAATATATAATTAAAGTTAAGGAGACAAATTATGAAGACCATTAAAAGAATTTCAGCTGTTTTATTTGCAGTAATTCTTGTCGCAATTTCGGCTTCACCCGCTTTCGCGACCGAGCACAAGGGCGCTATCAAGGTTACCGATGTTACGCCCGAAAAGACTTACAACATTTACCGTATTTTTGATATGACGGCGGATGTTGACGAAACCGATCCCGACAACCCCGTAATCAACGGCGTTTACTATGAGGTTAACTCGGACTGGACAGATTTCTTCGCAAACGGCGCGGGTGCGGCGTATCTTGTAGATAGCGATACCTCAGACGGACTGCCCGTTACCACATTTAACGGCGCAAGCAAATATATCAACATCACAGACGATAATGTAGCAGAGTTCTCACAGGCGGCGCAGGCATATGTTATCAGCAAGCCCGTTAATTACACCGCTTCTCAGGTCGCTCCCGCAGCCGGAGCAACTCCGATGGAGGTAAACTTCGAAAACCTCGCCCTCGGTTATTATCTTGTTTATCCTTACGGCGCAACTCAGCTTAAAGGAACAAATGCTTCCATCTGCGCTCTTACCACCACAGATTTCACTCAGGAAATAGTTGCGAAATCAGAGTTCCCGACCATCGAAAAGACTGTCGGCGCGGGCGAAACTGACGGCAGTTACGATATCGGCGATACCCTCGACTTCACAATCAAAGGCGTTGTTCCCGATACCACAGGTTACACAACATATATCTACAAGATTTCCGACGAAATGTCCGCCGGTCTTGCGTTCGACCAGGATTCACTTGTAATCAAAGTCGGCTCAACCACTCTTACAGATGCCAAACTTGAGGACAAGACAGTTACGGCAACCGGCTTTTCATTCAAAATCAAGAATATAGGCACTTATGATGTCGGCGATGAAATCACCGTTACCTATTCGGCGGTAATCACCTCCAACGCTCTCAGAGAACGTCCCGCGAACGAAGCTGCCATGGAATCAAACAATGCCCAGCTTACATACAGCAACGATCCCACGATTACCGACGGCACCACTACCAGCGACAGCACTCCCGTTGAAGTTGATATTTACACCGGCACGATTCAGATTAACAAGGTTGACTCCGAAGCGGCTGACGCAACCAAACTTCAGGGCGCACAGTTCGTTCTCAAAAACAGCGAAGACAAATACTACCATCAGGATCAAACCTCAAAAGAAGTTACATGGGTTACCAATAAAAACGACGCAACTGTTGCAACATCAGGCACTGACGGCGTGGCACTCTTTGAAGGTATCGCGGACGGTACCTATAAGATCGAAGAAATCGCCCCTCCCACCGGCTACAACAAGCTCAGTGCAGATGTCACCGTTACAGTTGACAGCAAAGGAGCCGGCCATAATGTTACCGTTGAACAGCCTATAGTAAACAAGAAGGGCGTTGAACTTCCCGGAACCGGCGGAATCGGCACCACGATTTTCTATACTCTCGGCGCCATCCTTGTTCTCGGCGCAGGCATCCTTCTCATTGCAAAGCGCAAGATGAAAAGCAAAGCAAACGGCTGATTATCATAAATGAAACGCAAAAGCGGAAGATTGTCAACGGCTCTGCTTGTTCTTGTATTTCTTGCCGGGCTGTCGCTGATGCTGTATCCGGCTGTTTCAAACAGATGGAACGGATACCACCAGACACAGGCGGTGCTGGGATATGAAAAGGAAATCAGAAATCTCAGTCCGGCATATCTGAAAAAGGAAATTGAACTCGCAAGAGAATATAACAGGACTGTTGCCGCAAACGGCATGGTCTGGAAAATGAATGATATTCAGAGAGCCGAGTACGAATCTTTGCTGAATATTGACGGCAGCGGCAATATGGGTTATATAGAAATACCCAAGCTCAAAATTATGCTGCCCGTCTATCACGGAGTTGAGGAAAGAGTCCTTCAGAGGGCAATAGGCCATATTGAAGGTTCTTCCCTGCCCGTAGGCGGTGAAACAAGCCACTGCATAGTCTCAGGCCACCGCGGACTTCCGTCGTCAAAGCTTTTCACGGATATTGACAAGCTTATGCCGGGAGACCTGTTCACTCTGAACGTGATGGGTGAGGTGCTGACCTATGAGGTGGATCAGATTCATATAGTTGTGCCCGAGGATTTTTCCAATCTCGCGCTTGAAGAAGGCAGCGATTACTGCACGCTTGTGACATGCACGCCTTACGGAATCAATACGCACAGACTGCTTGTGCGCGGCCACCGTGTGGCAACAAAAGAAGGAAGCGCGGCCGTAACCTCCGAAGCAATCAAAATCGATCCGCTGATAGTGGCTCCGGTTCTTGCAGCGCCTGTACTTCTTACCTGGATAATTCTTGTGCTTACACGGCCGGTAAAAAAGAAAGAAACAGAAGAAATTATTAAAAAGGAACGAGGTGAATCCGAATGAAAAAAGCAATCCGCACGCTGACAGTGGCGCTGTGCTGCCTTATACTGATATTAACGACTGCCGCGCCTGCATTTGCCGCGGATTTCGATCCCTACGCCAAAAACAGTTTAGAGATAATTTTTCAGGAGGATAATGACACCCTGATTCCCGGAGCCGATTTCCATATTCACAGAGTCGGAGCGGTTGACGAGAACGGTGATATTTATGCGGTTGAACCGTTCGGATATTATCCCGTGCTTATCACCGAGGTTGACAATGTCAGCGGAAACTTAGGCGCGGCTCTCGCGCTCAAGGGATTTGCGCTGGCGGAGGATATTGCTCCCGACGCTTCGGCGACAACCGGCAGTAACGGTGTATGCAAGTTTGATGACCTTGATTCGGGTATCTATCTTGTTTATTCCGATCCCTGTGAGTATGAAGGCAAAATATACTCCTCAAAGGCAATTCTTATCCGCTTGCCTGCAAAAAACGTTGAGGGCGAATGGACAAATGACGTTCAGATAATCCCGAAATACGATGTCAGGGAAATAACCGGCGCCACCATTGAGCGCAAGGTTCTGAAGGTTTGGGAAAACGAAGATAAACTTCATCTTGCAAGGTCGTTTTATGTGAAGGTGCTTCTGCTCAAAGACGGCGAGATATATGATGAAGTCCGTCTGAGCGAACTCAACCAATGGCGTCACACCTGGACCGGTCTCGATGAAACAAGCGACTGGACTGTTGCCGAGCTTCCCGCTCCGTATGCCTACACCGTATCGGTGACGCAGGAAGGCGAAACCTTTGTTATAACAAACACATTGAGGGATGAAACCACTCCGGTTATTCCGATAGTGCCGATTATCCCGATAGTACCGATAATTCCGATTATCCCCATCATTCCCTTTATTCCCGTTATTCCGGGTGAAACACCCGATATTCCGGAAATTCCCGATATACCCTCGCTCCCGATTAAGCCGGTCGATCCCGTGCCCGAAACGACACCGCAGTCTCCCGATGAAGGTCAGGCAACGGACAAGACCGACGACGGACGTCTTCCGCAGACGGGCCAGTTATGGTGGCCTCTGCCTGTCACACTTGCGGCAGGTCTGATACTTCTGGTCTGCGGAATCGATCAGAAGCGCAAGGAGAGGGAAAATGAAACATAAAGGCACAAAACTGATAATTGCAGGGGCAGCACTTCTGGTGCTGTCCCTTGGGCTTTTCGCTTATAATATCGTGATTGATTATCTCGCCGGAAAAGCGGCTGACTCGGCGGCGTCTGCGGTTTCGGACAAAACCGGGACCGTCAGGGAAACCAACGATGCAGGCGAAGATATAATCCCCGATTACATACTCAATCCCGAAATGGATATGCCGTGCGTCACGATTGACGGAGTTGATTATATCGGCACGGTAAACCTGCCTTCAATCGGGCTGAAACTTCCTGTCGCGGCCAAACTTACAATGCCGGTGCTGAAAAACTCACCCTGCCGTTACAGCGGCTCGGCTTATCTTGACAATATGGTTATAGCGGCGCATAATTACCGCTCGTATTTCCGCGACCTTCAGAAACTTTCGTCGGGCGACACCGTGATTTTCACGGACACCGACGGCAACGAGTTCAAGTATTCGGTCAAGGAAACGGAAACCCTTCAGCCGACGGAAATTCACAGAATGACTTCATACAAAGACGGCCTGACACTTTTCACCTGCACATACAGCGGCAGAGCGAGAGTGACCGTAAGATGCGAAAGAATGAAAGAAGAGCCGTTAACTTCATAAAACAAAAGGGCTGCCGCTCATTAAACTGCGGCAGTCCTTTATAAATTATGTTGCCTTATAATATCCTGCATTGACATATTATGTCCGCTGTGATACAATTAATCTGTTCCGGAAGGGAAAGCGCGGTGAAAATCCGCCGCAACATCCATTGCCGTTAAAGTCGGAATGCCGGCCGGAGCGAAGACAGCTTTCAATAAGAAAGCAACAGTGCCTTTGGGAATGAAGGGCGCGTCGGTTCGGGTGTATTATGCCTTGGGCTTATCTGCGTGCGTCCTTTTCACAAAGGGACGCACATTTTATTTTTTGAAGGGAATGTTCAAAATGCAAAAGACAAGCAAAAAAATCCTCTGCGCACTGCTTGCAGTTGCCATGCTGCTTTCCGTGTGCCCCGCGGCGTTTGCCGCTGCATCAGCGACTTTCGTTGAATTCAGTTACTACAACGGCGAATTTGTTATGGCGCCCACAGAGATCGATGTCTATGACGGACTCGCGGAAGAATACGGCTATCAGAACGCCGAAGGCGTTAACGGCATAACCGTGCTCGATGCTCTTGTTGCCGCGCATATCGTTTATTACGGCGATGAATTCACGCCCGAAACAGCGGCGAATTACATCACCTTCAGTTACGGTTATCTCTCCAAAGCGTTCGGCGAAGCAAACGATCTGCTTTTCTCCGTCAACGGCAAAACTCCCAATGACGGCGTATTGAACCCGGCTTACGGCCAGTACACCGGCTACAGCATAGATGCCGCCGAAGTGGTAAATGAAGATAAAGTTATGCTCTACGCTCCGCAGGATCATGATATGTGGTTTGATCATAACACATCCTTTGATAAGACTTCTTACACCGTTACAGCAGGCGAAAGCTTCAAGGCCAATGTTACAGGTATCTCCCTGTGCTGGTACGGCTGCTGCGTCCCCGAAGATCTTGCCAAATATACTGTCCCCATGGAAGGCGTAAAAGTTCAGTACACAGAAGATTTTGAAACATATAAGGATGCCGGCACAATCGATGCCGAAGGCAATGTTGAAATAACCATTGATACCGAAGGCGACTACTACCTTGTAACAAGCGGCCCGTATACAGTTCAGTATGATGAAGACGATACAGAGGAAATTCCCACCGTCAGCGGTTACGCAAAGGTAACAGTTGCGCCCAAGGGCCCCAACTTCTTTATTCCCAAGGGAATCACCGCCTCTCTTATGTCGGTTGACGATTATCAGGCACTTGTTATCGAAATCACCCTCAAGGATCTTTTCGGCAACGCCAAAAAAGATAAGGTCAACCTTATCAATATCCCCGTAAACAACCCCGTTATGGAGGCAATCGCAGGCATTATCGTAAAAATGTTTGGCTGATAATGAGGTGAAATAATGCTCAGAAAAGCATTGAAAACCGTTTCGCTTATCCTTGCTCTTTCAATCCTGCTTTCGTGCACGGGCTTTGCCCTGACGGTTTCGTCAAAGCCGCCTGTCACAAGCGCCGAAACAGGTGAAAAGTGGATTCTTTCGCTCGGCACGGATTATAAAAATGCCCCGAGCATACCCGTGCTCAGCGGCGGATATCTTTACACGATGAGCGCAAAGAGAATACTGAAGATAGACAGGGAAAGCGGAGAAACCGCCGGCACCGGAAATATGTCCGGCAGGCCGACCTACGCTTATGTGCCCGTAACAGTGGCAAACGGCACCGTCTTTTGCCCGATAGGCGGCGGAGTAATAGAGGCGTTTGACGCAGAGACGCTCGAAAAACTCTGGACCTGCACCGATGCACTCGGCGGGCAGGCGATGACGAAAATTGTGTATGAAGACGGGAAAATCTATACGGGCTTCTGGAATTCGGATGAAGACGATGCAAACTTTGACTGCATTGACGCCGCAACAGGCGAAATCATCTGGTCCGTAAGCCGCGCGGGCGGCTATTACTGGTCAACCTGCAGTGTGCAGGGCGATTATGTGGTAATCGGCGGTGACGACGGCTCGGAGGAATTTGACGCACAAAATTACATCTGCAGTGTTAAAAAAACCGACGGCACCGTTGTTGACTCAAAGGAGATACTCGGCGATATGCGAAGCGGTATCGCTTCTTACGAAGGAAGCCTCTATCTCGTGACAAAGGCGGCAAAGATTTACAGAACAAGCCTTGACTCAAGCGGACATTTCGGCTCACTCGCGAGCGGAACGCTCAGCGGATATTCCACCTCCACACCTGCCGTTTACGGCGGATATGTGTATATCGGCATGGCGGGCGCCACGAGAGATGAAGGCTATGTGGGTCAGTATAACGCCGAAACGCTCACCGAAGTGAGCAAGGTGAAAGCACCCGGTTTCCCGCAGTGCGAAATGCTGATTTCAACCGCTTTTGACAGTCCGGTGGTTTACTCCACCTACAATCAGGGTCCCGGCGGCGTGATTGCCGTGACCGTGACTGCAAACGGGCTGAGCTGCGAGCAGATTTACACTCCTCCCGCATCAAACAGGAGTTACTGCATCAGTACGCTTGAAGCCGACGAAAACGGCGACCTCTATTACAAAAACGATTCAGGCACAATCTTCGCCCTGACTCACAAACAGAGTCAGCCCGACGACCCGGTCGATCCCGGTAATCCCGATGACCCCGGCGAAGGTGAAGAAGAGCCGCAGGGAAGAACAATCATCCAGAGGATTCTGGATTTCTTCAGAGCCTTTGCGGCGTTTATCAAGAACCTGTTTTCGTTCTTCCGCAAATAAAAACCAAACAAAACCCAACCCGGCAAACCCAACACAACTCAACAATTTATAATTGAATTTACAGCACAACTCCCCGTTTCGAAAGAAGCGGGGAGTTGATTTTTAATGAATAAATGAATTGCCTTCGGCATGAATTGACGGCTCAGCCGTCATGAATTGAATTGCGTTGCAATTCATTGAGGATTGCTATCGCAGAAATTATATCGTCCACATCCGCCCTTCGGGCGCTTGCCCTCAGAAGCATAATCGCCCTGCTCGCTGACTCGCTTTGCAGTTCTCCTTGTTTCTTCCTCTCACCGCCTCGCTTCATCCGCCACCGGCAGCGGCGTCACGCTTCGACCCGGAATGACAAAACGGGTTTTGATGTCACTGCCTCAAAGGAACGGCAACAGGGAGGACGAAGAAACGGATGAAAACGGCTCTTTCCGGACTGAAGACAGTATCGGGATACGGCAAGCAAAACAAAACAGTTTTAGATGTTGCTTCCTCAGTGGCACTTAGGGAGGACGCAAGAAGCGATGAAAACAACGCATTTATGAGCGAAGACAGTACTAAAGTACGGCGAGCGAATAAAGGCGTTGAGAAAAGAAAAATACAAACTCTTCCTTATATTCAATTACCGCAAAACAACAAAAAGAACTGCGAGTGTAAAACCCGCAGTTCATCAAAACTTTTTTCTTTTCGTTTTTCGCGCTTATTGCTACGACCGTATCAGGCGGATTTTTTGCTGACGCCCTTGACTACCAGCAGTGTGCAGATTGTAAGCGCAAGCCCTATCGGCAGCGCAATCCAGCCGGCGTTTGCGGTGCTTGCGAGCACGCCCGCAATAATGTATGTCACAAACGATACGCCTGCAACTGTGAGCGCGTAGGGCAGCTGGGTCGAAACGTGGTTGATGTGGTCGCACTGCGCGCCTGCCGAAGACATGATTGTGGTATCGGAAATGGGGGAGCAGTGGTCGCCGCAAACCGCGCCTGCCATACAGGCGGAGATGGAGATGATTGCGAGGGGATTGCTCGCTTTAAATACGCTGAGCACGATGGGGATAAGAATACCGAAGGTGCCCCAGGATGTGCCTGTTGCAAATGAAAGACCTACGGCGATTGCAAAGATGATGGCGGGCAGGAACATCTGGAAGCTGCCTGCAGTGCCTTCAACAAGCTGTGAAATGAAGATCTTTGCGCCGAGTGAACTTGTCATGCTGTTAAGGGTCCATGCGCATACAAGGATGAGAATCGCGGGCACCATTGCCTTGAAGCCGTCGGGCAGGGATTCCATGATATCCTTGAACTTGAGAACTCTTCTGCATACGAAGTAGATAACCGCGAATACAAGGGTTACCGCGCCGCCGAGCGCAAGGCCTACGGATGCATCGGAATCCGAGAAAGCGGTGATGAAGTCCGATCCGCTGAAGAATCCGCCGGTGTAAATCATGCCGATAACACAGGAGATGATGAGGAAGATTACGGGGATAACAAGGTCAATAACCTTGCCTTTTTCGTTTACTTCCATATCCTCAACGGCCTGTTTTGTGCCGGTGGTGAATATGTCATCGTTTTCGACCGCGTTCTTTTCGTGAAGTTTCATCGGGCCGTAATCGAACTTGCCGATTGCGAGCACGAACATCATAATGATGGTGAAGATTGCGTAGAAGTTAAAGGGAATTGCGCGGATGAAGAGCGAAATGCCGCTTGCTTCGCCTGCGCTGTTTGCAAAGCCGGCTACTGCCGCCGCCCACGATGAAATGGGGGCGATGATGCAAACGGGAGCCGCAGTCGCGTCAATGAGGTAAGCGAGTTTTGCTCTTGAAACCTTGTGGCTGTCGGTAACCGGTCTCATAACCGAGCCGACGGTAAGGCAGTTGAAATAGTCATCAATGAAGATAAGCACGCCCAGGCAGATTGTGGCAATCTGAGCGCCAACTCTTGACTTGATGTGCTTCACGGCCCAGCGGCCGAAAGCGGCAGAGCCGCCCGCTTTATTCATAAGGGCAACGATGGTGCCGAGAATTACAAGGAAAATAAGGATACCTACATTCCAGCTGTCAGCAACGGAGCCGATGAAGCCGTCCTGCACCACGTGGTTGATAATGCCTTCAAAGTTGCCGCCTGCATAGATGATGCCGCCCGCAATAATACCGATAATCAGTGAGGAGTAAACCTCTTTGGTGATAAGGGCAAGCACGATTGCGATGATGGGCGGGAGCAGTGAAAGGAAGGTGGCGTAACTGCCGATTGAATCGCGCACCTTGTTGATGGCGGTGTCAATGTGGCTCTCGAAATCGGGGTCGGCAGCGATATTGTCGGCATAGGCGTCAACATATTCCATTGCCGAATCGCCGTCGGTAAGGTCGTAGTCAACAGCGTCTTCGCCTTCGCCTATTGTGAAGGAGCGGGGAGCCTCTGCGATTACTTCCGGTGCGTCGGTTTCTTCTTGTGCGATAAGCGTTTCCGCTTCTTCCGCGTCGTCGGTTTCCTCGATGGTTACATCTTCGCCGCCGGGAGCGGGGGCGATATCAACTTCCGCGTCGTCCGCCGCCGCAGTGGCTGTGGCGGTATCATCGGGGTAAACGAGGTCGGCAAAAGCCGCGTTGGTGAGTAATGAGACTGCGAGCATAAGCATGAGAGCAAGCACAAGCAGCCTGTTTCTTTTAGTCATGAATATCCCTCCATAACATTTTATCTTATTTATTATAATTACAGGCAAATAAAAAGTCAACAATCATTTGACATTTTCAATCGCCTGTGTAAGAGCCGCAAAATCCTCCATTGTCATCGTTTCCGCCCTCACGGTTGTTTCAAAGCCGCAAGTCGCGAGCGCCTGTGAAATAACGCTTTTGGGCAGTGAAAGCCCCGAACTCAGGGAGTTGAGCGCGGTCTTCCTCCTCTGGCCGAATGCCGCCTTGATAACCGAGAAGAAAAAGGCTTCGTCCTTCACTTCAACGGGCGGCTTTTCCCTGAGCGTGAGTTTAATCACGCTGCTGTCAACTTTCGGCGCGGGCATAAACGAATTCTTGCCCACATCAAAGAGTTTTTCAGCCTCACAGTAGTAGTCAACAGCCGCGGTTATCGCTCCGCTTTCCCTGCTGCCTACCTTTGCGCAAAGGCGGGCGGCGGCCTCCTTCTGCACCATAACAGTGATTGATTCAATGCCCCTGCCGTTTCTGAGCAGATGCATAATTATCGGCGTTGTGATGTAGTAGGGGAGGTTTGCACACACGCACACCCTCATGCCCGGGAATTTTTCTTGAATTAAAGCGGGAATGTCCGTCTTGAGAGCGTCGGCGTAAATGACTTCGGAGTTTTCAAAATCCGCGAGAGTCTTTTTGAGAATAGGGGCGAGTTTTGTGTCAAGTTCAATGCTCACCACTTTGCCCGCGAGTTTGCAAAGCTCCGCAGTAAGCACGCCTATGCCGGGCCCGATTTCAATCACGCCGCAGTCTCCGTCAATCCCGCTCTCCGCAGCAATACGCGGGCAGACATCGGGGTTTATGATGAAATTCTGCCCGAGACTTTTGGAAAAACGGAAGTCTTCCGCGCCGATAAGGTGTTCTATTGTCGCTTTGTCCGTAAGATTATACTGCATAGTTTTCACCGTAAAAATCCGTGAAATATGGTTAAAGTATTCGTTGATTTTTTACTACCGTTATAATATAATGTAATTCGATAAAAAAATCAAGGGGGATACCTATGTCTATTCTTGTAACGGGCGGCGCCGGTTTCATCGGCTCGCACACCTGCGTTGAACTGCTTAACGCGGGCTATGACACCATTGTGCTTGACAATCTCTGCAACAGCAAGAGGGAGAGCCTTAAAAGAGTTGAAAAAATCACCGGCAAAAGCATAAAATTCTACGAGTGCGATATCCGCGACAAAGCGGGGCTTGACAGAATTTTTGCCGAAAACGATATTGACGCCGTGATTCATTTCGCGGGTCTCAAAGCGGTGGGCGAAAGCTGCGCGAAGCCGCTTGAATACTACGATAACAACATCGGCGGCACCGTTACTCTCTGTGAAGCGATGAGAGACGCGGGCGTCAAAAAGATTGTTTTCAGTTCATCCGCCACCGTTTACGGCGAGCAGAATGTGTCACCCCTTAAAGAAGATATGCCCGAGGGCAAAACGACCAACCCCTACGGCACCACCAAGCTTTATATCGAAAGAATTCTCAGAGATACTTTCGCCGCAGATAATGACTGGAGCATCTGCCTGCTCAGATATTTCAACCCCATCGGCGCTCATAAAAGCGGCGACATAGGCGAAGACCCTAAGGGAATTCCCAACAATCTCGCCCCCTACATCCTTCAGGTTGCAATAGGTAAAAGAGACCATCTTTCCGTTTTCGGCGACGATTACGATACGCCCGACGGCACAGGCGTGAGAGACTATATCCATGTGGTTGACCTTGCGCTCGGCCACGTGTGCGCGGTTAAAAAGATTCTCGGCGAAAAGGGCTGTTTCACTTATAACCTCGGCACAGGCACGGGCTACAGCGTGCTCGATGTGCTTCACTCGTTTGAGAAAGCCTGCGGCAAGCCGATTAAATACGAAATCGCGCCGCGCCGCCCCGGCGACATCGCCGTATGCTACTCAGACCCGTCAAAGGCAAAGGAAGAACTCGGCTGGACAGCCGTGAGAACCCTTGACGAAATGTGTGAGGACAGCTGGCGCTGGCAGAGCAAAAACCCCGACGGTTATTGATACAGGGAGGAAATAAAATGAGAGCAGTTATCACCGTAATAGGCAAGGATATGGTAGGCATACTTGCCAAGGTTTCCAATGAATGCGCAGAGCATAATATCAATGTGCTTGAAGTGACTCAGAGCATACTCCAGGATATGTTTGCAATGATTATGATGGTTGACATCTCCAAGTGCAACATTCCCTTTACCGAGTTTGCCGACAATATCGGTAAAATCGGCGACGAGATGGGGCTTTCAATTCACGCTATGCATGAGGATATTTTCAACGCGATGCACACAATTTAACTCCTCGGAAAGGGCTTGCCATGCTTAACGAAAGAGACATTCTTGAAACCATAACAATGATTCAGGATGAAAACCTTGATGTGCGCACAATCACTATGGGTATTTCGCTGCTTGACTGCTGTCACAGCAACCTCAACATTATGTGCAGCAAGGTTTACGATAAAATTCTCAGGTACGCAAGGGACCTTGTGAAAACCGGAGAACAGATTGAAAAGGAATTCGGTATTCCGATTATCAACAAAAGAATATCCGTAACCCCCGCCGCTATGATACTCGCCTCCTGCGATGACAGGGACGCCGTAAGGCTCGCGAGGACTCTCGATATCGCCGCGAAAGAATGCGGAGTGAATTTCCTGGGCGGCTTCTCAGCCCTTGTGCAGAAAGGCTTCGGCCCGGGCGACAGAGAGATAATAGAGGCCATTCCTCAGGCTCTTGCCGAAACGGAGAGACTCTGCTCCTCCGTCAACATCGGCTCCACAAAAACGGGCATCAATATGGATGCCGTGGCGCTTATGGGTAAGGCTGTTAAACAGGCGGCCGAGCTTACCGCCGACAGAGGCTGTATAGGCCCCGCGAAACTCGTTGTATTCTGCAACGCGCCGGAGGATAACCCCTTTATGGCGGGCGCTTTTCACGGAGCGGGCGAGCCGGACTGCGTGATAAACGTAGGCGTATCCGGCCCCGGTGTTGTGAGGGCGGCTCTCGCGAAAGCGGGCGACGATATCGACCTTACTGCCGTTGCCGACCTTATCAAAAAGACAGCGTTCAAGATTACCCGTATGGGTCAGCTTGTTGCCACACAGGCATCCGAGAGGCTCGGCGTGCCTTTCGGCATAGTCGATTTATCCCTCGCCCCGACTCCCGCCGTAGGCGATTCGGTGGCGCACATACTTGAAGAAATGGGCCTTGAAATCTGCGGCTGCCACGGCACCACCGCCGCGCTTGCCCTGCTCAATGACGCCGTCAAAAAAGGCGGAGTTATGGCTTCGTCACACGTCGGCGGCCTTTCGGGCGCCTTTATTCCCGTGACGGAAGACGCAGGTATGATAGACGCGGCAAGGGCGGGCGCTCTCTCAATCACCAAACTTGAGGCGATGACCGCAGTCTGCTCCGTAGGCCTTGATATGATTAATATTCCGGGCGACACTCCCGCCGATGTAATCTCCGCAATTATCGCGGACGAGGCGGCAATCGGCATGGTAAACTCCAAGACCACAGCAGTGAGAGTGATACCCGCCATAGGCAAAAAAGTCGGCGACGAGCTCGATTTCGGCGGCCTTCTGGGCGGCGGACCGGTGATGCCCGTTTCAACCTATTCACCCTCAAAATTCATCAACCGAGGCGGCAGAATTCCCGCGCCCATGCAGTCCCTCAAAAACTGAAAAAGGGAGCGCATAAGATGTCAAAAAAAGATTCGAGAAACACGCAGGCAAAAATAGTGAAAGCGGCGTGGAATCTCTTTTATACTCAGGGCTACGAGAATACGACCATAGAGGAAATCGTGGATGAATCGGGCACTTCGCGCGGCTCTTTTTACCATTACTTCAAGGGCAAGGACGAACTGCTCAACACCCTCGCCGAACTCTTTGACAACAAGTATTCCGAACTGCGCCCGTCACTCGGCAAAATGAGCACCGCCTGCGAGAAACTGCTGTATCTCAACAGGGAACTTTTCAAAATGATTGAAAACTCCGTTTCGATGGATCTGCTCGCGCGCATGTATTCATCACAACTCGTGTCCAATTCCGCGCGCAATCTGCTCGACCACAACCGCACCTACTACAAACTGCTCAGGGAGATTGTGAGCGAAGGCATGGAAAACGGCGAATTCGACACGGCGCTCACCGTGAACGATGTGGTGAAGGCATACGCGATGATGGAGCGCGCGCTGATAAGTGACTGGTGCCTGTCGAACGGGGAGTATTCGTTAGTCAAACAGGGCGAAGAAACATTACCCCGCCTGCTGAAAGGTTACATCTCGGTCGGGACATAAAAGGCGAAATTCCGGTCGGCGAATATACGGCAAAAATCGAAAAGACAAATAATAAGGAAGTTTGGGTTTTTAACTCGAACTTCTTTTCTTTATGCCATTTGATTTGTTATAAGGAATAATTGATTATTGTCTTTTCTCGGAGCCTATTCTCCTCCCTAAGTGCCTCTGAGGCAGTGACATAAAAAACTCGTTTTGTAGGGAACGCCGTCCCGGCGTTCCGTCCGTGCCGCAGGCGCGGAAGCGTAGAGCGAGTGCACAAAATTGTCATCCTGGGTCGAAGCGTGACGCCGCTGCCGGTGGCAGAAACAGGCGTTGCGCTGAGATGAAGAAACAAGGAGAACTGCGAAGCGAACCAGCGAGCAGGGCGACTATGTTTCTGAGGGGTTGCGGAGTGAGTCGAAGGATCTATGTGCAGATTCCCCGACAGGTCCGGAATGACAGATTGTTGTTTTACAG
>JAEEHB010000039.1 GCA_016280595.1 Clostridiaceae bacterium
CTTGACCGCGATGGGATACTCCGCGCGGACATATACATAACCCTCGGTTGCGCCTGTGGCGTAGCCGCAGATGGTCATTGCCTCAACGATACAATGGGGGTCGCCTTCAAGAACGGATCTGTCCATGAACGCGCCGGGGTCGCCCTCGTCAGCGTTACATACAACATATTTCTGATCAGCCTGGTTGGCCGCGGTGAAACTCCACTTTCTGCCGGTGGGGAATCCGCCGCCGCCTCTGCCTCTGAGGCCTGAGTCGGAAACGCACTTGATAACATCTTCGGGAGTCATCTCGGTGAGCACTTTGCCGAGCGCGGCATAACCGTCCATGGCGATGTATTCATCGATGCTCTCGGGGTTGATAACGCCGCAGTTGCGAAGAGCAACTCTCTTCTGCGCGCGGTAGAAAGCGGTGTCATTGAGAGAGGTGTACTGAATTGCCTTCTCTTCAACTTCACCCTTGGTGCTTTCGTCAATGTCTCTGTAAACAAGGCGGTCAACGATGCGGCCCTTGAGCAGGTGCTCTTCAACTATCTCGGCAACATCGTCTTTGGTAACGTGGCTGTAGAAAGTGCCTTCGGGGTAAACGATGACAACGGGACCTCTTGCGCAAAGGCCGAAACATCCTGTGGGAACGAGCTTGATTTCTTCATCAAGATTGAACTTTGATATCTCGCTCTCGAACGCTTCCATAACAGCCTTGCTGCCGGATGAGGTGCAGCCCGTGCCGCCGCACACTAAAACCTGTGAACGAATCATAAGCTTTTAACCTCCATTATTCAACTGCCGCGGCTATGGTGTACTTTGAAACAACTTCGCCGCCCTTAAGATGCTTTTCGATAACTTCCGCTGCTTTTTCGGGAGTCATTTTTACATAGGTAACCTTGTCCTTGCCTGCCTCGAAAATTTCGACAACGGGCTCATACTGGCAAACGCCTATGCAGCCTGTCTGCGATACGGTGACCTTCTCGGTAAGACCTTCGTTATTAACGCCCTCTACAAAAGCGTTGAGCACGGGTCTTGCGCCGGCGGCTATGCCGCAGGTTGCCATACCGACTACTACGCGGATGTCTCCGCTGCCCTCTCTGAGAACTACTTTGCCTTTCATTTTCTCTCTGATGGCGGCAAGTTCTTCCAATGATTTCATAAAACCTTTCCTCTCTATTGTGAATTTATATTATTTGCATTTATGTTAACGAGTCATACCCCTCTTTGAGGTAATCCTCAATCCATTTTATCACTTCGTATTCGTCAAGCCTCACATCGTCGCCGAGCACTGCTCTGATTTCGGCGGTGTCAAGCTCAACCGAGCCCTCCCCTTTTTTGTGGGTAAACACCCAGTCGATTCCGGGGGCTCCCTGTATGAGAGCGGAAACCGTTGACACGATGTCTCCCAGGGGAATAAAATCAATGTGATTTTTATAGAAAAGAGCTTTTATGACCGTGCCGTGGTTTTCTTCGCTTACGCTCGACTCAACGCTGATTCCGCCGCCCGTCTGCTCCGCCTCCATTTTGAGGAGAGGCACGCCGAGGCCGACGTTTCTTGTGGTGCGGGTGGTAAAAAACGGGTCCATAACGCTTGCAACCTGTTCTTCGGTCATGCCGCATCCGTTATCCGTTATGGCAATTCCGAGCGTTTCATCCGATTCGTCAAGGTCAATCTTTATGACCGAGGCGCCCGCCTTAACGGAATTCTGCGCTATGTCAAGTATATTGAGAGAAAGCTCTTTCATATCTGTTTTAACCTTTCGATAAGGCGCTGCCTTATGAGGGTGAAATCATCCGGCCGGGCGTCAAGCTCAATGTAATTATCCCTGCCGTTTATATCCCACAGATAGTGGGCGTCGGACGAATGAATAACCGTCTTTTCTTTGAGCGCGGGATATTTTTCTTTAAGCTGAGCGTCTTTGTCGGGGTCCTTTATTTCGGCGCAGGTGAAACGGGGCGTGTCGGGCAGAGTGCCGAGCACCGCGATTATACCGTTTGCCTCTCTGTCAATATGAGCGGGGTAGCAGACGCCGCCGAATTCTTCAACTTTTCCGGGCACTTCGTCAACCGTGATGCCCAGTGCGTTGGGGAGCATATATTTCTCTTCACCCGTAATGCTGTCGTTCTCATCCATAATCAGCTGCCTGCCGAAAATATCGGGTCTGTTTTCTATGAGCATCCTGCTGCTCTGCAAACTCTCTTCAAAAGCGAGCGCGTTTTCGAGACCGGGAAAGAGACATACAATGTGGATTTCCTCCGCGGTTGTAAGCTCCATACCGGGCACCGGCACAATGCCGTTTGCCTCGGCCTGCCTGAAAAAAGCGGGGCAGTTGCGGCAGGTGTTATGGTCTGTCAGAGCCATTATGTCAAGCCCGGCGACCTTGCCCATACCGGCTATGTTGCCGGGTGTCATTTCGTCGTCACCGCAGGGTGAGAGACAGGAATGAATGTGCAGGTCGTAATAAAACCTGCTCATATAAATTTGCCGATTTCAAGCGCGGTTTCATACATCGGCATACCGCTTGAGATTATGTTAATCTCTTTCGCGAGGGCTGTCTGTTTGATTTCTTCATCAAGTTCAACATCTTCCGCGAGCACAACGCAGGCAACATCCGCGAGGGAAGCGACGGCGACAACATTGATGTTTGACATTATTGTTATCCACGCATCGTCCGCTTTTGCCCTGCCCATTACCCAGCTGAGCAGGTCGCCCGCGTAAGCGCCTTTGATTTCACGGCCCGCGTCGGGAAGAGTGACGGCCGCGAAACCGGCTTTTTCGATAAGCTCACTTACCTTCACTCTCTTCACCCCCGGCAGTATCTTTGTCGCTGTAATCTCTGATGTATTTCTGAATTATCTCTTTATAGGCGATTATGCAGTCGTTCTGATCCGCGTTGCCCATCACTATATCCTCCGCGAACGCTCTGCAGGTAGGCGCGCCGCAGGTGCCGCAGTCTATGCCGGGCAGCTCCTTGCGAAGAGCCTGTATCCTCGCCATCAGGCGCATCGATTCGCCGATATTGTCGCTGAGTCTGTTAAGCGGATTGTAATTCGGCAGATCGGTGAAAAAGTATTTTTCGGGGATATAGTCGCTGTTTTCCTTGTTGAGGGAAACGGGCATATAACGCCTTAAAGTATGCAAACGGTTTTTGGCAACGAAGGGGTTTTCCATCGCAAGCACGCCGCCCACGCAGCCGCCCGGGCAGGCGTTAAGCTCCACGAAATCAACCTGGGGAATGTTGCCGTTTTCTATCTGCTCAAGAACGGATATGACATTTCTCACTCCGTCCGCGGCGATAATCTTGTCGCTGAACAGCGCCGAGGCCTCACCGCCGCACATCGCCCAGCTCAGGCCTATTCTGCCGGCCGTTGAGGAAATCCCGGGGGATTTGTCGCGGTCCATAACGTTTATCAGCTTGAAGTAAACCTCGCTGATTGACACCACGACATCAACCTCGCTCTTATACTGCCCGAATCCGTTTCTTACATAGCTGACTTTTGCCGGACAGGGAGATATGAAGCAGATGCCTATATCTTCGCTTTTAAGGCCGGGGTTTTCCATAAGGGCCTTTTCTCTCGCCATTGTCGCGGCGACCTCCATGGGAGGCAGGAGCGGCATGAGATTGTCTTTGAGAAACGGAAATCTCAGAATGACGAGGCGTGTGGTCACGGGGCACGCCGTGCTGATAACGGGCTTTTTTATGCCCTCTGTCTGCAGGTACATGCGGGTGTAGGCGGAAACAAACTCCGCGCCTTTCGCAACCTCAAACACATCGTCAAAACCAATGTCTATGAGCCCCTGCAAAACATAGTCAAGGTCTTCGAGGTTATCAAACTGTGCAAACAGCGCAGGCGCCGGAAGCGCGACCTTGTATTTGTATTTTTTGATATCGTCAAGAGTGTCATATTTGCTTCTCTTGGCCTGATGAGTGCAGTTTCTTATGCACTCGCCGCAGTCAATGCAGCGCTCGTGGTCTATCTTCGCTTTGCCGTTGTGCACTCTGATTGCCTCTGTGGGGCAATGTTTCATGCAGGTGGTGCAGCCTGTGCATTTGCTTTCATCAAGAACAACAGAATGTACGTATGAATTCATCAGCCGCACCTCCTTGTAAATATCAGTAATAAACCTTCATGGTTATTGTGGTGCCCTCGCCCACAGTGGATTCAATATTCATCTCATCCGAATATCTTTTCATGTTGGGCAGGCCCATTCCCGCGCCGAAACCGAGGGAGCGGATATTGTCGTGGGCTGTTGAGAAGCCCTCCTCCATGGCCTTGTCGATGTCCTCGATGCCGGGGCCGCTGTCTTTAAGGACTATCGTGACGCCCTTGTCATCAACGCTGACATCGGCCTCGCCTCCGCCCGCGTGAATGACCATGTTAATCTCGCCCTCGTACATTGCTATGGAAACCTTTCTGATGGTTTCCGGGTCAAGGCCGAGCTCTCTGAGGATTTTTTTGACTTTGACGGAAGCGTGGCCGGCGGATGTGAAATTCTCGCCGTCCACATCAAAGTGGAAAGTCAGCTCATCACTCATTTATTTCACCGTTGCCTTTCAGCCCGTTTGAGTAGAGGATGCCGCAGGCTTCATACATACGCTTGGGAGTGGCAAGCACCACCATGCCGCTTTCCCTGGCAAGCTCGATTATATCCTGACCGGGCTTTTTGGAGCGGACAAATACAACGGCTATCATATCCATCATCTCGGCTGTGCGTATAACCTGCGCATTGACAAGGCCGGTAAGCAAAGCCGCCTGATCTTTAACATAGGCGAGCACGTCGCTCATCATATCGCTGCCACAGGCGGAAAGCACTTCGCGCTCGAGATTGTCGCCGCAGATTACTTCCGCGTCAAGCAGCTGTTTTATCTCATTGATAGTCATAGCCATTTCTCCAGTGGATTATGCGTATTTAGCAAGAATGCCCTTTACCTGGTCGGGTGTAACTTTGCCGTAAACGTCATCATTTACCATGAAGACGGGTGCAAGGCCGCAGGCACCTACGCAGCGGCAGTCCTCAAGTGAAAACTTGCCGTCTTCGGTGCACTCGCCGGCGCCGATGTCGAGCTGCTTGCTGATTTCATCAAACACGCCCTGTGAGCCTTTGACATAGCAGGCTGTGCCGAGGCAGACCGAAACATTGTATTCACCCTTGGGTGAAAGAGCAAACTGCGCATAGAATGTGGATACGCCGTAAACCTTTTCAAGGGGAACATCCATACCCTCGGCTATCATAACCTGAACTTCAAAGGGAAGGTATCCGTAGATATCCTGCGCCTTCTGCATCACGGTCATAAGCAGATGCTTGTCGTGCTTGCTGCTCTCGATGCAGGCTTTGAGTTCCGCTTCCTGCTCGGGGGTGCCTCTGAACGGAATTTTACTGAGTTTTTTGACCATTATGTTTTCCTCCCAATCTGCGGTTTTTTACCTGTTTTTAATCAGATTGAATTTATCTTTTGAATTATAACACAACGAATTGCAAAATGCTATATCTTTATAATAAAAATATAAAAATATTATATAAAAATTCCTGCATATATCACGCCCGTGAATTGTTGAAAAACACAATGATTTGACATTGCTTCCCGCGCGGGATATAATAAAACGCGGAAACACAGTGTTTCCTCCCTGCAATCAAAACAGATTCCGGCGTGATTTCACGCTGATTCCGGAGTGATAATATGAAAAAAATAATTACAGCGCTGCTTATTATATGCCTTGCTTTCGGCCTCGCCTCCTGCGGCAAAAAAGAAAGTGAAGAAACGCCCGTTAAACGCAAAAGCGCGGTGAGCGATTACACTTTTTCGGAAAGTTATAAGGATTCAAAAGGCAACACCGTTTCGCGCCTTGACATCACCCTGCCTCACCTTGAAGGAAAAAAGGCGCCCGCAGGCGCGCAGGTGTTCAACGCTTACTTTGAAAACTATACCCTCGAGCGCGCAAAGGACGCGGAAATGAATGCCGACAGCGTTTCGGATTACCTTGAAAGAAACGGCTTTACGGGGCCGAGAGTAACCGAGATCACATACGATATATATTACGAGAGTGACACTCTGATTTCCGTTATTCTCAAGTCACGCACGGGCACGAAAGTATCCGAAATTCAGCCTTCCGAGCAGGCGTTGACCTTCTCGCTCGTGAGCGGCGAGCAACTCGGTGTCAGGGATTTCGCGAAATTTCCGGGAAATGAAAACATAATCGAGGAAATGCTCGACGGAATATATAAGGCGGCGGACAAAACCTATTCGCCCAACGGCGTGCCTCTGAGCGACGAAAAGCACGCGCTTCTCAAAGACGCTTTCGACGAAAACAGTCTGCTTGTAAAAGACGACACTTTTGTGTTCATTTACTCGTTTGAATTCCTTTCAAGCGGCTCAAGGACCGGCACATATTACTGCGAAGTACCCTTAGCCTACGTTGAAAACTTCTATATGGCGCCCGGCTCCTACGAAGGATAAAAAATAAAAAAATTAAGGCCCGCAGTGTTGGGCGGAGAGTCGTAATCCAGTATTGGTTTTCACGGAAAACTAAAACCGCAGCACATCGTCAGATTTGCTTACCATACATACTCAGTATGCTTTCGCAAATCTTCCTTGTTCTGCGGCTTTTTTTTCACGGGAAAACTGCTTTGCACCTCAAAGAGATGAAATTTGTGCATATTTGCAGGTTTTGACGACGAGGAATACTTGGCTGTATTCCGAGGAGGAAACCCTGCATAAGATGTGCAAAGGTCGCTCTTTGAGGCATTA
>JAEEHB010000040.1 GCA_016280595.1 Clostridiaceae bacterium
CTCAAGGTAATGGACACGGCCGCGTTTTCGCTCTGCCGTGAAAACAATATGAAAATCATCGTTTTCAATCTCAATGATTTTGACAACATCGTAAGAGTTGTTGAGGGCGAAAAAATCGGCACATTAGTAGAATAAGGGAGGATTACTATGGAAACTTTATTTGCAAACACCAAAGAAAAAATGGAAAAAACTCAGGCGAAACTCGTATCTGACTACGCACAGCTCAGAGCGGGCAGAGCAAACGCCGCCGTGCTTGATAAAATAAGAGTTGACTACTACGGCACACCCACCCCCATCAATCAGATGGCGGCAGTATCCGTTGCCGAGGCAAGAATTCTCAACATCCAGCCCTGGGATAAATCCACTATCGGCGCTATCGAAAAAGCGATTCTCGCTTCCGATATCGGCATCAATCCCCAGAATGACGGCACAACCATCCGCCTTGTTTTCCCCTCTCTCACAGAGGAGCGCCGTAAAGAGCTGAGCAAGGATGTGCGCACAATGGCGGAAGCCTCAAGAGTTGCAATCCGCTCCATCAGAAGAGACGCCATTGAAAAGGCGAAGAAAATGGAAAAAGCATCCGAGATAACCGAGGATGACCTCAAGGATGCCGAAAAAGAAATTCAGGATTACACCGACAAGGCAATCAAAAACATTGACAAACTTGCCGATGAAAAAGAGAAGGAAATAATGTCCATCTGACAGCAATTACCGCCCGCCTGAAAAAAGATTCAAGCGGGCGATTTTATCGGAGATATTATGACTGAAGAACAAAAAAACGGCATTATTCTGCCGAGGCATATAGGCGTGATTATGGACGGCAACGGCCGCTGGGCAAAGAGCCGCGGGCTTGAGCGCTCCGAAGGGAACAGAGCCGGGGCAAACACCTTCCGCACCATATGCAACTATGCCGCCGACCTCGGCATAGAATATATGACATTTTACGCGTTTTCCACGGAAAACTGGAAAAGGCCCGCCAAAGAGGTGAGGGCGATAATGAAGATTTTCCGTGACTACCTCGATGAAGCCAACGAAAGAGAAAGCGAAAACGAGCAGAGAGGTCTGCGGTTTCATCTTATAGGGGAAAAGAAAGGGCTTCCGTCCGATGTTGTCGAGAGGATGGAGACGCTCGAAAAGGGAACTGCCGACAAAAAAGTGATGACGGTTAACCTCGCCATCAACTACGGCGGCAGAGATGAAATACTGCACAGTTTCAAAGAACTTGCCAAGCAGGTGAAAGACGGAAAACTGAATCCGAAAGATATCACCCAGGAGGATATTTCCGCAAACCTTTTCACCGCCGGTCAGCCGGACCCCGACCTGATAATAAGGCCGAGCGGCGAATACAGGCTGTCCAATTTCATGATTTGGCAGGCGGCTTACTCGGAGTTCTGGTATTCCGATGTTATGTGGCCGGATTTCACGCCCGATGATCTTGACAAAGCAATCCTCGACTTCTGTCACAGAAACAGAAGATTCGGAGGAATCTGATATGAATGATGAATGAGGAATTGAAGAAATGTTAGTTCGAATTGTTGTAGGCGTTATATGCGCCCTTTTCGCGATAGGCCTGCTTACCCTTATCGGCAACGGGCTCGGAGCGTTTGTATGCATAGTGGTCGCTCTTGTCAGCGCTCTTTGCGTGCACGAGATTATGGGAGTATCGCAGTGCAAAAACAAGATACTCACGTGGGTCAATATGATTTTTGCATTCTGCGTGCCGCTCTACATCGGCTTTGACCTCGAAAGATTTATTCCCATTGCGCCCGGCCTCATTATCGGCATCTACATTCTCGCCGTGCTTATTCTTATGCTCAAAACATATGACTGCACCAAGTTTGAGAATGTGGCGATAGGCCTTTTCGCGTCAATCGTAATTCCCGTATCCGCATCCAGCCTTCTGCTCACTTATGAGTTTATGGATAAATACCCGCAGATTTTCAGCAAATCAAGCGAAGTGTTTGTCATCCTTATGGCTATGTACTGCGCCTGGCTTTGCGACACCTTCTGCCTGTTTTCGGGTATGGCTTTCGGCAAGCACAAACTCGCCCCCAACATCAGCCCCAAGAAAACAATCGAGGGTTCTGTCGGCGGCGTAATCGGCACCACCGTGTTTGCCCTTGTCACCTGGGCAATATTCAACAAATGGTTCTTCCGCTTTGACACAATCAAGTGGTGGGTGGTGCTCATCATAGTGCCCGTAGTCTGCGTTATGGGTATGTTCGGCGACCTTTCGGCATCCGTACTCAAGAGAAACTACGGTGTGAAGGATTACGGCACGCTCTTACCGGAGCACGGCGGAGCGATGGACAGAATAGATTCCTACCTGTTCACCATGCCCACCACCTATATTATCGTGCGCATTTTAACGGAACTGCTTGTTAAGTAAGGATTTGAAATGATTAAATCAGTAAGCATTCTCGGCTCAACGGGCTCAATCGGCGTGCAGTCGCTCGATGTTGCCCGTATGAGAGGTTACGAGGTGGTTGCGCTCACCGCTCACGGCAGTGTGGATAAAATCGAGGCCCAGATAAGAGAATTCAGGCCGAAATTTGCCGCTCTTGCCGACGAGGAAAAGGCGGCGCAGCTCAGAATAAAAACGGCGGACACGCCCACCCGGGTCCTTTCGGGCCGGGAGGGCGTGATTGAATGCGCCCGCGCGGGCGCGGACGCTGTGGTAAACGGCATCGTCGGCATAGCGGGCCTTGAGCCCACTCTCGCGGTGATAGAGGCGGGCAGTGTGCTCGCCCTCGCCAATAAAGAGAGCCTTGTGACTGCCGGCGCGCTCGTAATGAAAGCGGCTAAGGAAAAGAACATTCCCGTGCTTCCCGTCGATTCGGAGCATTCGGCAATCTTTCAGTCCATACAGGGCTGCCCCGACAGAAAGCAGATTAAAAAACTTATCCTCACCGCGTCGGGCGGACCTTTCTACGGAAAAAGCCGCGAAGAACTTAAAAATATCACTCTCGAGCAGGCGCTCGCACACCCCAACTGGTCAATGGGTGCAAAAATAACCATCGACTCTGCTACAATGATGAACAAAGGGTTGGAACTCATTGAAGCGGCATGGCTGTTTGATATGGACCCGGACAGAATCGAGGTGGTTGTGCACAGACAGAGTATAGTTCATTCGCTTGCCGAGTTTTCAGATAATTCCGTAATAGCGCAGCTGGGCGTGCCCGATATGCGCATACCCATTCAGTACGCTCTCACTTACCCCGACAGATTTGAAAGCCCTGCCGCAGAACTCGATCTTACTCAATGCGGGGCTCTCACTTTCACACGGCCCGACAATGAAACTTTCAGATGCATTGATATCTGCCGCAAGGCGCTCTCAATGGGCGGCCTGTATCCCGCGGCGGTCAATGCCGCAAACGAAAAGGCAAACGCCGCGTTCAGAAGGGGAGAAACCGGCTTCTGGGATATCCAGGAGGAAGTCGGCAGAGCCCTCGAACTTAACCTCCCGTGCGGCGAATACACCCTTGCGGATGTGCTTGAAACGGACAGAGCCGTGAGAGAAGAAAGGCAGGTTTGACCGTGAGTATATTTCAGACTCTTTCAATAGGAACCGTTCTGGGTAAAGTATGGCCCTTCGTTGTGGCCATATTCTTCTTCGGACTGCTTATCTTTTTCCACGAACTCGGTCATTTCATCTTTGCGAGGCTTTTCAGAGTAAAGGTAAATGAGTTTGCCATGGGCATGGGCCCGGCAATCTTCAAGTTCAAAAAGAAAGACACTCAGTATTCCCTGCGCCTGCTCCCCATAGGCGGCTACTGCGCCATGGAAGGGGAGGACAGCGAAAGCGAAGACGACGGCGCTTTCTGCAACAAGAAGCCCTGGCAGAGGTTTATAATCGTTGCCGCGGGCGGCGTGGTAAATATCATTATGGGCGTTATCATAGTGATGATTATGCTTGCCACGTCCAAAGACTTAATCGGCACGCCCTTTATCCATTCCTTCACGAAAGACGCCGTGAGCAGCAGTTACGGCCTTCAGGTGGGCGACGAGCTTTATAAGATTAACGGCAGACGCATTTTTTCCGACTACGATGTGTCGTATTTTATGTCAACGGATGACGACGGCGTATTCGATTTCACCATAAAAAGAAACGGCAAAAAGATTGATATAAACGATGTGAAATTCAAAACCGAGATGGCCGAGTATGACGGCGAGGAAAGGCTCACAATCATCTATGATTTCATAATCGTAGGCGTTGAGCCGTCGGTAAAAACCGTTATTCCCGCCGCTTTCAGGACTTCCGCCTCATACGCGCGCCTCGTCTATATCTCGCTGTTTGACCTCATCACGGGCAAATACCACGTAAGCGACCTGAGCGGACCGATAGGCACGGTGAATTACATTGCCGATGCCGCGTCCGAAAGCGTGAAGCAGACCGATTTCACCTTCCTGTTTGTGCTTATGGCTCTTATCGCCATAAACATAGGCCTTTTCAACCTGCTTCCTCTGCCCGCTCTTGACGGCGGCAGACTGCTGTTTATTCTTGTTGAGATGATTACGCGCAAGCCCGTCCCCAAAAAGTTTGAGGGCTGGGTGCACGCCGTCGGAATGGTGCTCCTGCTTGCGCTTATGGCTTTTGTGTCTTTCAGCGATATCTGGAAACTCATAAAGGGATAATAAAATGGAGAGAAGAAAAACAAGAAAAGTCAGGGCGGGCTCCGTTTATATCGGAGGCGACAGCCCGGTTACCGTGCAGTCAATGCTCAATGTGCCAGCGCACGATATCGCGGCCGGTGTTGAGCAGGCAAAGGCGCTCGAAAGCGCCGGCTGTGACATAATCCGCGCCGCCGTGCCCGACCTTGAAAGCGTTAAACTCATAGAGGCGCTCAAAGAGAATATCAAGACACCGGTAGTAGCGGATATTCATTTCGATTACAGAATCGCCCTCGCCTGCACTGACGCGGGTGTTGACAAAATCCGCATAAACCCCGGCAATATCGGCAGCGAAGACCGCGTAAAGGCGGTTGCCGACAAATGCAGGGCAAAGAATATCCCGATAAGAATCGGCGTTAATTCCGGCTCGGTTGAGAAGAATATTCTCGCAAAATACGGTGCACCCACCGCCGAAGCGCTCACCGAAAGCGCCCTTTATCACGCGGGACTGCTTGAAAAATATGATTTCACGGATATTGTCATTTCCATAAAATCATCCGATGTGCGCACTATGATTGACGCATACCGCCTTACCGCCGAAAAATGCGATTACCCGCTTCACCTCGGCGTTACGGAGGCGGGCACGCACGATATTTCGCTTGTGAAATCCGCGGCGGGCATCGGCTCTCTGCTCTATATGGGCATAGGCGACACCATCAGGGTTTCGATGACCGACGACCCTGTAAAAGAGGTTGCGGCGGGCAAAAATATTCTTAAGGCAATGGGCCTTCGCAAAGGCCCCGAAATAGTGGCCTGCCCCACCTGCGGCAGAACAAAAATCTCTCTCATCGACCTTGCGAAAGAGGTTGAAAAAAGGCTTGAAAACTGCGATAAAGACATCAAGGTCGCGGTAATGGGCTGTATCGTAAACGGTCCCGGCGAAGCGAGAGAGGCGGATATAGGCATCGCGGGCGGAGATGGAGAGGCACTTCTTTTCAGAAAAGGGGAAATAATCAGAAAAGTGCCCGAAAATGAAGCAGTTGATGTTTTGATGAAAGAAATTGAAAGTATGTGAATAAAATGTCAGAAAAGAACTTAAGTTTTTTTATCGGAGAGTATCTGAGCGATGAACTCAGAGAAATCATTGAGGGTGCCGCCGTCAGCAGCATCAATTATGATGCGCAGTCGGGCACCTTTTCCGCCGAAGCGGAGGCGGAAAAATATATCGGATTCAGTATAAGGGAAAGGCTTAACAGCGAACTTACCGCGAAGCTGAAAATCGCGCGTGCGGATGTGTCGTTCGTTTTCCCCGTGTCCGAACTCGGCGAAGAATCCTTTGCCGATATAATCGAATATGTCAAAAAAGCAAACCCGCTTGTAAACGGTTTCTTTGACGGCGCGTCATACGAAATCGGCGATGAAACAATCACCGTGCATCTTAAAAAAGGCAGGGATTTCCTGTGTGAACTCGGCGCGGACAGACTGATTGAAAAAACCGTCGCGTCCCTCTTCGGCTCGAGATTTGATGTGATACTCGAAGGGGAGGAGACTCTCAGTTTCGATTCGCCCGAATATGTTGAGATGCAGAAAAACAACATTTCCGTTGAAACGCGCGAAAATGTGAGTGCAAAGGGCAGAAAGGCAGTGAAGGAGTATGACGACCTTCCGATTTCCCTTTCAAACGCCCGCGTGCTCTACGGTCACGCAATTAAAAGCAAGCCCGTGCCCATTTCGGGCATTTCCCTCGATGACGGCAACGTCACCGTATGGGGCAGTGTCTTCGGGCTTGACATAAGAGAGACCAAAGACAAGAAGAGAAAAATAATCAAATTCAATATTACCGATAAAACGGGCTCCTACACGGTCAAGATTTTCGATGTCGCCGAGAAGTGCGAGGACCTTACCGAAGACAATCTTGCAGGCAAGGTGCTTCTTCTCAGAGGTCATATCGAATACGATGACTATATCAAATCTTTCTGCATCAGGGCTAACGCCGTGGTGCGCATTGAAACCATACCCAAAAAAGACGAGTGCGAGGAAAAACGCACAGAGCTTCACCTTCACACCAATATGTCGCAGATGGACGGCATCACAAGCGCGTCCGACCTTGTCGCGAGGGCGGCATCCTGGGGTCACAAGGCAATCGCAATCACCGACCACGGTGTGGTGCAGGCCTTCCCCGAGGCAGCGGCGGCGGCAAAGAAGCACGGCATAAAGATTCTCTACGGTATGGAGGGCTATTATGTCGATGACTCCGTCACGGCGGTCACGGGCAGCCGCGATATGCCGCTTGACGGCAGATTTGTAATATTCGACCTTGAAACAACGGGTCTTCGCACCGGATACAGCAGGATTATAGAAATCGGCGCGGTCAAATACGAAGGCGGAGTTGAAAAATCACGCTTCCGCACCTTTGTAGACCCCAAAATGCCGATTCCCGAAGTTATCACAGAGTTAACCGGCATTGATGATTCAATGGTTGCTGGCGCGCCCGGAGAAGGGGAGGCGCTCAGGAAATTCTTTGATTTCTGCACGAATGACGCCATCCTCGTTGCTCACAACGCCACCTTTGATACCGATACTCTCAAAGCCGCCTGCGCGAGGGAAGGCATAGAGTATGACTATACTCATATTGATACTCTGCTTCTTTCACAGGCGCTTGTAACACCCAAAAAGAAAAACTACAAGCTTGACACCATCGCCGCCTCTCTCGGTCTGCCCGATTTTGACCATCACAGGGCGGACGAAGACGCGGGAGTCACCGCGCTCATTTTCGCGAAACTTGTTGAAATGCTCAGAGCCAAAGGGCTTGAAAAGGTGAGCGAAATCAACGGGCACATTAAACCCGACCCGAAGAAACTCAAGAGTTACCATATAATCATCCTTGCGAAGAACAAGGCAGGCCTCAAAAACCTCTATCAGCTTATTACGGCGTCAAACCTGGAATTCTTCTACAGAAATCCCAGAATACCTCTGAGCAGGCTTATGGAGCACAGAGAGGGGCTCATAATCGGCTCAGCGTGTGAGGCGGGTCAGCTTTACCGCGCCGTGTTTGACGGCAAGCCGCACGAAACACTCGTGAAATACGCCTCAATCTGCGATTACCTCGAAATACAGCCCAACGGCAATAACGCTTTCCTTGTTGAAAACGGCTCACTTGCCGGCACGGAGGAACTTGAGGATCTCAACAGGCAGATTATCGCGCTCGGCGAAGAACTCGGCAAGCCCGTAGTCGCTACGGGAGATGTTCACTTTATGGACGAGGAAGACGCCGTTTTCAGAGAGATTATAATGCACTCGCTCGGCTTCTCCGATTCCGACAGGCAGGCACCTCTTTACCTGAGAACAACTCAGGAGATGCTTGACGAATTCGCCTATCTCGGCGAAGAAAAGGCGAGAGAGGTTGTAATAGTCAACCCCGGCAAAATCGCCGATATGTGCGAGGAGATAAAGCCGATACCCGACGGCACTTATCCGCCTCACATCGAGGGCTCGGAAGACACTCTCAGGCAGATATGCTATGAGCGCATGCAGGCGCTTTACGGCACACCCCTGCCCGATTATATCAGAGAGCGCCTTGACAAAGAGCTCAACTCCATTATTTCACACGGTTTCGCCGTGCTTTATATGATAGCGCAGAAACTCGTGAGCAACTCCATGGAGCACGGCTACTATGTCGGCTCCAGAGGCTCCGTCGGTTCATCGTTTGCCGCCTTTGCCGCGGGTATTTCGGAGGTAAACCCACTGCCGCCGCACTACCTTTGCTCAAAGTGCAAGCACATTGAGTTATTCCTTAAGGGCGAATACGGCTCCGGTTTTGATATGCCGCCCCAAAACTGCCCCGTCTGCGGCGAGCCGATGCTCAGGGACGGCCACGATATCCCCTTTGAAACCTTCCTCGGCTTTGACGGCGACAAATCGCCCGATATAGACCTTAACTTCTCGAGCGAATATCAGTTTTACGCTCACAGATACACCGAAGAACTTTTCGGCGAAAAGCACGTTTTCAAAGCGGGCACCATAAGCACCGTCGCGGAGGCAACCGCTTTCGGCTTCGTCAAGAAGTGGATGGAGGAAACGGGAAAAACCGACCTCAACAATGCCGAAATCGAGCGCCTCGCTGTCGGCTGTCAGGGTGTAAAGAGGACCACCGGTCAGCACCCGGGCGGAATGGTTGTTGTGCCCGACAATATGGACGCGGAGGATTTCACTCCCATACAGCACCCCGCCGATGACGCGGATTCCATACACAGAACAACCCACTTCGATTTCCACTCGCTCCACGATACCATCCTCAAACTTGACAATCTCGGTCACGAAGTTCCCACAATGTACAAGCATCTTGAGGACCTCACCGGCACCTCCGTTATGGATGCTGACGTGTGCGACCCGAAACTCTATCAGCTGCTCACATCAACCGAGCCGCTCGGAGTTACGCCCGAAGATATCGGCTGCCCCACGGGCACCCTGTCACTGCCCGAACTCGGCACGCCCTTCGTGCTCGGTATGCTCACCGAGGCGAAGCCCGCCAACTTCTCCGACATGCTTCAGATTTCGGGCCTTTCTCACGGCACCGACGTATGGCTCGGAAACGCGCAGGATCTTATCAAAAAAGGCATCTGCACCATTTCCGACGTTATCGGAACGCGTGACAGCATTATGGTTTACCTTATCCACAAGGGTCTTGAAAACAAGATGTCGTTTGACATAATGGAGATAGTCAGAAAGGGCAAGGCGACCGAAAAACTCACCGAAGCACACAAGAAAGCGATGAGGGATAACGGCGTGCCCGAGTGGTACCTTGACTCCTGTATGAAAATCAAGTACATGTTCCCGAAGGCTCACGCGGCGGCCTATGTTATCGCGGCAATGCGCCTTGCGTGGTACAAACTCTACTATCCGCTTGAATACTATGCCACCTACCTCACCGTAAGGGGCGGCGACCTTGAAATGGACACCGTGCTCGCGGGCAGACAGGCGGTCAGAAACAGGATGAAGGAACTCGATTTCAAGATCAAGGCAAAGGAAGCGAGCGCCAAAGAGGGCGATGTTTTCACCTCCCTGCAGATAATCAACGAGATGATGGCAAGAGGCGTCAAATTCCTGCCCGTAGACCTCTATAAATCCAAGGCGGACTCCTATGTGATAGAGGACGACAAAATCCGTCTTCCGTTCAATGCCGTGCCCGGCTGCGGCGACACCGCGGCAAAGGGAATAGAAAAGGCGGTAAGCGAAGCGGACGGCGAGTTTATCTCGATTGAGGATTTCAGGCTGCAGTCCGGGACGCCGCAGAGTGTGGTGGATACGCTCGAGCATTACGGCGCGTTTGCGGCGATGCCCAAGTCGACCCAAATCTCTTTCTTTTAATCCGGTCGGGACATAAAAGGCGAAAATCGAAAAGACAATAGAGTTAAAAAGGACTGCGAGTTTGTAGCTTGCAGTCCTTGATTTTTGCTTAGTTGCGTTTTGTTATAAGGAATATTGATTATTGTCTTTTCTCGGAGCCTTTGCTCATTCGCCGTACTTCAGTACTGTCTTCATTCGCAAATGCTCCGTTTTCATCCTTTTCTGTTCCCTCCCTAAGTGCCACTCAAAAAGCAAGATTAAAA
>JAEEHB010000041.1 GCA_016280595.1 Clostridiaceae bacterium
GCGTGCCCACGCTTACAAGTCACACATTCTCAACAAGAAGAGCACCAAGCGCAAGAGAAATCTCCGCAAGGTCAGCGTAGCCGACGAAACCAACGTCAGGCAGATCAAGAGACTTGTTCCTTACAAATAATACCGTAATATCGAAATCAGGAGGAAAAGAATATGGCACGTATTAAAGGTGCGACAATGACTCGCAAGAGAAGAAATAAAGTTCTCAAGCTCGCAAAGGGCTACTACGGCTCAAAGCATTCCCTCTTCAAGACCGCCAAGCAGGCTGTTATGAAGAGCGGCAACTACGCATATATCGGCAGAAAACAGAAGAAGAGAGATTTCAGAAAACTCTGGATCACCAGAATTTCAGCCGCCTGCAAGCAGAACGGCATGAACTACTCCACCTTCATGAACGGTCTCAAGAAGGCTGACATCAACCTCAACAGAAAGATGCTCTCAGAGATCGCCATCGCAGACCCCGCCGCTTTCACTGCTCTCACCGAGAAGGCAAAGGCAGCGCTCCAGTAAAACTGAATTTTGTACTTAATTCCCCGCCGCAATCATGCGGCGGGGAATTTATTCATAATTTTTTTGTTGACATTTTAAGGAAATAAATATAACATATATAATAATTAAAATAATAATATAATAAAAGAGGAATACGGAGAGCCCGATGGAAAGAATAACGGCGAGAACAAATGACAAAATAAAATATGCTTCTCTGCTCGCTTCCTCGGCTTCAAAGCGCAGGGAAAGCGGTGAATTCCTGCTTGAGGGCGCGCGCCTTTGCGCGGATGCCGCCGCCTGCTCAGTTGAAATTGTCCGCTCGTTTTTCACCTCCGACGCTCTTGAAAAGTATTCGTCATATATTTCCGTTATCACGGATGCCTGCCGCGAGTGTTATGAAATCACGCCGGAGGTTGCCTCCAGACTTTCGGATACCGGCTCTTCGCAGGGCGTATTCTGCGTTTGCAGGATGAGGGAGTGCTCATACGCTCTCAAAAGCACGGACCGCTGTATCGCCCTTGAAAACCTGCAGGACCCTTCAAATGTCGGCGCGGTTATAAGAAGCGCGGAGGCAATAGGCATCGACGCTCTGATTGTAAGCGGAGGGTGCGACATATACAACCCCAAAGTGCTCAGGGCGGCTATGGGCTCGGCAATGAGGATGAACATCATTCAGTGTGACAGCCTGCCCGCCTTTATCGAAAAATCAAAAGCCGGCGGTTTCGTTTCGTTTGCCTGTGTGGTGAGCGGCGAAGCCGAAGATATAAGAAACACCGGCGCCCTCGCCGGAGAAAAAGGCATAATCTGCTGTATCGGCAACGAGGGAAACGGCCTTACACAGGAGACGGTAAACGCCTGCGATTACCGGGTGACTATACCCATGCAGGGCAAGGCGGAGTCTCTCAACGCGGCCGCCGCCGCTTCCATTGCGGCCTGGGAGTTAAAGAGATGACAGATAAAAAATACTGGATATGGCTTTCCGCCGCGCTCGGGCAGGGCGCGAGGACAGACGAGCTTTTAAGCGCCTACACAAATCCCGAAGAAGTCTTTAACGACGACAGACGCGCGAGGATGATTTCGGGTGTGTTTACAAAGGCGAAACTTGACAGGCTCGAAAGCGCCTCAATCACCGATGCCGAAAACACGGTGCGCATCTGCGAAAAAAACGGCTGGAAGATATATACACCCGATGATGACGATTATCCCGCGCGCCTGCGCTCACTCAGGGATATGCCGCTTGTGCTTTTTGTCAGCGGCGATATCACCTGCCTTAAGGACAGGCTCGCCGTAGGAGTGGTAGGCACCAGAAACCCGTCCTATGAAAGCGTAAAAATCACAAAACGCATCGCAGGCGACCTTGCCCTTGCGGATGCAGCCGTAATCAGCGGCGGTGCGCTGGGCATAGACTCGGCCGCTCACGAAGGCGCTCTTGAATCGGGCGGCTTCACGGTATGCGTGCTCGGCTGTGGTCTCGGCACGGGCTACCTCAATTCAAACGAAAAACTGCGCGGCGAAATAGCAAAGCACGGAGCGGTGGTCACGGAGTATCCTCCTTTCAGCCCCGCGTCAAGGCAGACTTTCCCGATTCGCAACAGAATTATTTCGGGCATGAGCCACGGCGTGCTTGTGGTGGAGGCGGGCGAAAAAAGCGGCTCGCTTATCACGGCAAACTGCGCAACGGAGCAGGGCAGGGATTTATTCGCCGTACCCGGCAATATCCTGAGTTCGTCTTATACAGGCACCAACAAACTCATAAAAGACGGCGCGGGTGCCGTAACCGACGCGCAGGATATAATCCGCCCGCTCACGCAGATTTACGGCTTTTCGTCCTCACGTGTTCAGCGTGAAGAAAAGAAACCGGTCAAAGCATCGCTTCCCGCCGTGAGCCCCGACGCTCTCGCGGTTTACAAACTGCTTCAGAAGCAGCCGATGCATCCCGACGAAATCTGCGCCGAATGCAATCTGACTCCCGCAAAAGTTTTATCCGCTCTTATGGAACTGGAAATTTCCGGGCTCGCAGAGCAGACTGAAGGCAAAAAATATATTCCGGTATAACAGGAGAAATAAAAATGGCAAAACTGATTATTGTTGAATCACCCGCAAAGGCAAAAACAATCAAAAAGTATCTCGGCACGGGTTATGAAGTTGTAGCATCAAAGGGTCATGTCAGGGATTTGCCCGACAAGAAACTCAACGTTGATGTGAGAAACAACTACGCTCCGAAATACGAGATTATTCCCGAAAAGGAAAAACTCGTTGAAGAACTCAGAAAGAAAGCGAAGAGCAGTGAAAAAGTCTTTCTCGCAACCGACCCGGACCGCGAGGGAGAGGGCATATCCTGGCACCTTGCAGAGGTGCTCGGTATCAGCCTCAATGAGAAAAACAGAGTCACCTTCAACGAAATCACGAAGAGCGGCGTAAAAGAGGGTATGGCAAATCCCCGCAAGGTTGATATGGACCTTGTAAACGCGCAGCAGGCGAGAAGAATACTCGACCGCCTTGTGGGCTACACTCTCAGCCCCTTCGTTTCTCAGAAAATCAGACCCCGCCTTTCCGCAGGCAGAGTGCAGAGCGTTGCGGTAAGACTGATAGTTGACAGGGAAGAGGAAATAAAAGCCTTCATCCCCGAAGAGTACTGGTCAATAGAGGCGAAACTCGCCACCGAAACCCGCAGAGTGCTCAAAGCGGTGCTTGACGCCGATGAAAACGGCAAGGTCAAACTCGCAAACGAAAAAGAGGCGAAGGAGTACCTTGCACGCCTTGAAGGCTCATCCTTCAAAGTAGGCTCGGTCAAGAAGGGAAGCAAGACCAAGAGGGCGGCTCCGCCTTTCACCACCTCCACCCTTCAGCAGGAGGCCTCCAAGAAACTCGGTTTCCAGGCTTCGCGCACTATGAGAGCGGCTCAGGAACTCTATGAAGGCGTTGAGATAAAGAATCACGGCAGCATAGGTCTTATCACATATATGAGAACCGACTCGCTCAGAATTTCCGAAGAGGCGAGAGCGGCAGGCACCGAATTCATCAAGCAGAATTACGGCGCGGACTATGTGCCCGAAAAGCCGAATTATTATAAAACGGGAGCAAACGCGCAGGACGGTCACGAGGCCATAAGACCCTCTACCCCCTCAATCACTCCCGAGTCAATCAAAAATGACCTTACGCCCGATCAGTTCAAGATTTACACTCTCATTTGGAGAAGATTCATCGCTTGCCTTATGGCGCCCTGCATCCAGAGCACCACAAAGGTGGAAGTGATTTCGTCAAAAGAGGATATGCCCGGCAAATACTGTGTGCTCACCTCAACCGGCTACTCGGTGAAATTTGACGGCTTCACCAAGGTTTACGATCTTTCCGAGGAAGAGGTCAATAAAAACGTCCTTCCCGAAGTGAAGAAAGACGAAGAACTCAAAGCGCGTGAAATCACACCCGATCAGCATTTCACCCAGCCGCCCGCCAGATACACCGAGGCGACACTCATCAAAGAACTTGAGGAAAACGGCGTCGGCAGGCCCTCAACATACGCCTCGATTATATCCACAATCACAGGCAAGAGTTATGTTGAAAGAAAGCAGAAACAGCTTGTGCCTACGGAACTCGGCGTTGCCGTGACCAATCTGCTCAGGGAAAGATTCCCCAAGATAGTCAACACCAAGTTCACCGCCCAGATGGAAAGCGACCTTGACAAGGTCGGAAGCGGCGAAAGAAACTATATCAAGATGCTCGACGATTTCTATCCCGACCTCAAGGCGCAGGTAGATAAAGCCAGGGAGGAAATGCGCGGCGAAAAGATTCAGCTCGAAGAAGACAAAACGGATATCGTCTGCCCCAACTGCGGCAAGCCTATGGTAATCAAAAACGGCAGATACGGCAGATTCCTCGGCTGCAGCGGCTATCCCGAGTGCAGAACGATTATGTCCCTTGTAGCGGGCAAAGGTCTCTGCCCCGAGTGCGGAGGCGACCTCGTTGAGAAGAGGTCAAGAAGAGGCGCTTCATTCTACGGCTGCGCCAACTACCCGAAGTGCAGCTTTGCCTCGTGGGATCCGCCGACAGGTGACCTGTGCCCCAAGTGCGGCAAGGCGATGTTTGCCAAAAAAGGTCAGAAGGCCTACTGCGGCAACAAGGACTGCGAAAACGCGAAGAAATCACGCGGTAAGACAAAATGACGAATTCGGTCAAAATCATAGGCGCGGGATTCGCGGGCTGTGAAGCGGCGTGGCAGCTTGCAAAAAGAGGCATACCCGTTACACTTTACGAAATGAAGCCCGTCAGGTTTTCGCCGGCCCATTCATCGGAAAATCTCGCCGAACTTGTCTGCTCAAATTCATTCAAGGCGATGAGGATTTCATCGGCGGCGGGTATGATGAAAGAGGAGATGAGAATGCTCTCGTCCCTCTGCCTCGAATGCGCCGATGAGTGCAGTGTGCCCGCAGGCGGCGCCCTCGCCGTTGACAGAGAAAAATTCTCACGCGCCGTTACCGAAAAGATACTAGCCTGCGAAGGAATTACTCTCGTAAGGGAAGAGGTTACCGAAATTCCCGACGGCAATGTTATAATAGCCGCAGGCCCTCTCGCGAGCGAAGCGCTCAGCGAAAAGATTGCCGAAATCAGCGGTGGCTGTCTCAGTTTCTATGACGCCGCCGCGCCGATAGTAACGGCCGGGAGCATTGATATGAGCAGGGCGTTTATGCAGTCAAGATATGACAGGGGCGACCCGGACGATTATATCAACTGCCCTATGGATAAAGAGGAGTATGAGGCGTTTTACGATGCGCTAATAAACGCCGAGAGCGCCGGGGTGCACTCTTTTGATAAACGCAGGGATGTTTACGAAGGCTGTATGCCCGTTGAGGTTATGGCGTCAAGGGGCAAAGATACCATAAGATACGGCCCGATGAAGCCGGCAGGGCTTACCGACCCCGCCACGGGCAGACGCCCTTACGCAAATCTTCAGCTTCGCAAGGAAAACCGCGACGGCACTATGTATAACCTCGTGGGCTTTCAGACCAATCTGCGCTTTTCGGAGCAGAAGAGAGTGTTTTCGATGATACCCGCCCTCAGGGAAGCGGAGTTTGTGCGCTACGGCGTTATGCACAGAAACACATTTCTCAGTTCACCCGGATTTCTTAATCCCGACTTTTCGGTAATAGAGAGGCCCTCCCTCTTTTTCGCGGGCCAGATTACCGGAGTGGAAGGATATATGGAAAGCGCGGCATCCGGCATACTCGCCGGCATAAACGCCGCAAGAAGAATAGCGGGGCTCGATATGTTTATCCCGCCCGAAACCACAATACTCGGGGCGCTGGCAAGATATGTCGCGGACACGTCCGTAAAAGACTTTCAGCCTATGGGCGCGGCTTTCGGCCTGCTCCCGCCCCTTGATACAAGAATAAGAAACAAACAGGAGCGTTACGAAAAAACGGCGCTCAGAGGACTCGGCGATTTAAAAACACAATTATCATCCGACAGATTCTTTATGTGATATTATTGCGGAGGTGACCGGAATGATTGTTAAAAGATTGTTAGCCCTTATATGTGATGAATTCGGTATCGAAGAGTCCGACATCGACAAGGAGTCCCTGCTCGAAACTCTCGTGAGCGACGAGTATGAGATGCAGGAACTGATGGAAAAAATTGAAGAGGAGTTTGAGGTGAAGGTTGATTTTGTGCCCGCGGAAGACTGGAGCATAGAAGACCTTGCAAATCATATCGCCTCACTCTGAGAAAGAGAAAAAGGTCATAAGCAATGAATGAAAAACTTGAAGCCCTGCAGGAAAAACTGGGCTACAGATTCAAAAACGAAGATCTGCTGATTACAGCGCTCACGCACTCGTCATACGCCAACGAAAAGGGTACCGTGTGCAACGAACGCCTCGAGTTTCTGGGCGACGCGGTGCTGGGCTTTGTGTCGGCAAACTATCTTTACAGTAACTATGATTTCCCCGAAGGGGAACTCACCAAGCACAGGGCGGCGAGAGTGTGTGAAAAGGCGCTTTGCGTCTTCGCTGCGGAGCTCGATATCGGCTCCTGCCTTCTTTTGGGCAAGGGCGAAGAGAGAATGGGAGGCAGAAACAAGCCCTCAATGCTCGCCGACGCTTTCGAGGCTGTGCTTGCGGCGGTCTTCCTTGACGGAGGACTCGAAGAGGCGTCAAAGATTGCCCTTCGCTTTGTTGCCCGCCACGATTTCCTGGATGACAGTAAGGACTACAAAACTATTTTGCAGGAAATCGTGCAGAGAAACAAAGAAGAGAGCGTCGAGTATGTTCTCATAGATGAATCGGGCCCCGCCCACGACAGAAATTTCACGGTTGAGGTTCACCTCAACAGCAACGTGATAGGCAGGGGCGAAGGAAAGAGCAAAAAGAATGCCGAGCAGAGGGCGGCGAAAGAGGCGCTCTCGCTTATGGGAATAAACTGATGAAGCATGTTAATGTCGGGCTGTTTGTCGTGCACAAGGGCTGCCCTCACAAGTGCAGTTTCTGCGATCAGCGCAGCATCACGGGCGCGCCGGATGAACTTACTCCCGAAGATGTGAAAGCGGCGGCGCAGACCGCTCTCGCCTCGCTTGACAGCGAAACGGCGGCTTGCGGTGAAATCGCGTTTTTCGGCGGCAGTTTCACAATGATAAACAGGGACTATATGATTTCCCTGCTCGAAAGCGCATATGAATATGTTTCAAAAGGGCTTTTCGGCGGAATCAGGATATCCACAAGACCCGACGGCATAGATGACGAAATTTGCCGTATTCTAAAGTCATACGGTGTCACGGCGGTTGAACTCGGAGCGCAGAGTATGAACGACAGGGTGCTCGCTCTCAACGAAAGAGGGCACACCGCAAAGCAGGTGGAGGACGCCTGCCGTATGCTCAGAGATTTCGGCTTCGAAACGGGGCTTCAGATGATGACCGGACTTTACGGCTCGGACGATGACGACAGCATTGAAACCGCGCAAAAAATCATTGCCCTTTCTCCCGACACCGTGAGAATCTATCCGACGGTCGTGCTCGCAGGCACCGTGCTCGACTCGCTTATGAAGAGCGGGGAGTACAATCCTCCGGGAGTTGAGCAGACGGTGAATCTCTGCGCGAAACTCATACCGATGTTTGAGAGCGCAGGCATAAAGATTCTCAGAGTCGGGCTTCACTCGGGCGGAAACGTTGAGAGCGAATATACGGGCGGAGCCTATCATCCGGCTCTCGGCGAACTCTGCGAGGGCAGGGTATACAGAAACAATGCCGAATCGCTTCTCGCGTCTTACCCTGAAGGCAGTTACACACTCGCCGTCGGCGACGGTATGGCGTCGAGAATGGCGGGGCATAAGAAATGCAACACCGATTATCTCAGGCAAAAGGGATATATCTGCAAAATAATTCAGGACAGCAGTCTTAACAAATTCGAAGTTAAGGTCAGGTAAAGAGATGATACTTAAATCAATTGAAATGCAGGGCTTCAAGTCCTTCCCGGATAAGACCGTGCTTGAACTCGGCAAAGGCATAACCGGAGTTGTCGGCCCGAACGGCTCGGGCAAGAGCAACATTTCCGACGCCGTGCGCTGGGTTCTCGGCGAGCAGTCCACCAAGGCACTGCGCGGCGCAAGGATGGAGGATGTTATTTTCGGCGGCACGGGCAAGAGAAAAGCGCTCGGCTACGCCGAGGTAACTCTGCGCCTTGATAACACCGACAAGAGCCTTGCCAATGACAGCAACGAGGTTGCCGTCACAAGAAGGTACTACCGCTCGGGGGAAAGTGAATACAAAATCAACGGCGAGACGGTAAGACTCCGTGACATTCACGAAATCTTTATGGATACCGGTCTCGGCAGAGACGGCTATTCAATGGTCAGCCAGGGCAAGATTGCGGACCTCGTTTCCGCAAAATCAACCCAGAGAAGAGATATGCTCGAAGAAGCGGCGGGAATATCGCACTACAGATACAGGCGAGCCGACGCAAACCGCCGTCTGACTCAGGCGGAGGAAAATCTCGTCAGACTCCGTGATATTCTTTCCGAACTCGAAGGCAGAATAGGCCCACTTAAATCGCAGAGCGAAAAGGCGGTCAAATTCCTTGCGCTTTCCGATGAGAAAAAGACGCTGGAGATAGGCCTCTGGCTTCATACGATAGAAAAATCAAGAGACGGTCTCAAGGAGCAGGAAAACAAACTATCCGTTGCCGCCTCCCAGTATGAGAGCGTTGAGAGCGCGCTTGAAAAAATCGAGAACGAAATCGAATCCTCCATGGAGCACGGGCGCGAAATCACGATTGAGATAGAAAACCTCACAAGGCAGATATCGGAGTCCGAAGAAAACGCGGCGGTTATCGAAGGTAAAGCGGCTGTTGAGGCAAAGACCATAGAGCACAGCCTCGAAACGATTGACAGAATCAAAGCCGATATGGGCAATGACGAAAAGGCCGCGGAAGAAATAGACCGCCAGACAGTCGAAACGCAGGCGGACACCGAGGCGAAAGAAAAGAAAATCGAAGAACTGCGCTCCGAACTCGAAACGGAAATCGGCAACCTCAACACCCTGCTTGACAAAAACGGCAAAAACAGTGAGCAGGTCAAAAAGGTAAACGATAAAATGACAGCCGCCGCCATGGCGGTGAGCGCGCTCAAGGTTGAAGAGTCCTCACTCGAAGCCTCCGTGCAGGAACTGAGAACGAGAATCGAAGCGATTGACGGCGTGCTTACCGAGAGAGCGGATGTGCTTACCTCCCTCGAAAAAGAAAAGAAGGCAAGCCGCGAAGCGATAGACAAACTCGAGGACGAAAAGAAGGAAAACGAAAACGCCCTTGAAGGCCACCGCCTTATCATCGAAATGAGGCAGGGCAAGGCGGATAAACTCCAGAGTGAACTCGAAGCGCTGAACCTTGACATCTACCAGAAAAACGCAAGAATAAGAATGCTCGACGACCTCGAGAGAAACCTTGACGGCTACTCGGGCTCTGTGCAGAAGGTTATCAAGGAATCCAAGAGGGGAGGCCTTCGCGGTATTCACGGCACTCTCTCACAGCTTATTTCAACCGATGCCGAGTATTCAACAGCGGTTGAGATTGCGCTCGGAGCCGCTATTCAGAATATCGTGACGCAGGACGAAAACTGCGCAAAGAGAGCGATTTCCTACCTCAAGGAAAACAGAGCGGGCAGGGCCACCTTCCTTCCGCTTACCACGATAAAGGCAAAGCAGTTCACCGAAAAAGGGCTTGACGGATGCGACGGCTATATTGACCTTGCGTCAAACCTCGTCAAGTGCGACGGCAAATACAGAGAAATAATCGAATCACTGCTCGGCAGGACCGCCGTTGTTGAAAATATCGACGACGCGGTTGATATGGCTAAAAAGTATTCTTACCGCTTCAAGATTGTAACCCTTGACGGTCAGGTGATGAATGCGGGCGGCTCAATGACCGGCGGCTCAAAGGGCAGCGGCACGGGCTTCCTGAGCCGTGTGACCGAGATTGAAGAACTCAAGGAAAAGGTCGCGAAGTTACAGAAGGAATTTGACGAAAAGCAGAAGAGTTATGATGCCGTCGCGGGCGAAATTAACGCCGCGCAGGCACAGCTTGACGCCGGAGAGGCGGAAATCATAAAGATTGACGAATCTCTCATCAGGGCGGAGAGTGAATATCAGCTCATCAGCAACAGATACGATACCGCGAAGGAGCACGCCGAAGAACTCAAAAACGAAAAAGGCAGAGCGGGCGAAAGAATTACCGCCTCGCTTGCACGCCTTGAAGAAATCGGCGCACAGCTCAGCAAGGCGGATAAAGACAACGAAGGTCTTGTGAAAGAACTCGAAGGGCTCGACAAAGAGAGAGAAGAACTTGACACTCTCAAAGAGAAGTCGGCCGAAATTCAGAACAGGCTCAATATCGAAATGGTTTCGCTCACCAAAGAGATTGAGGCAAACCGCGAAATAATCGAAGCGGCAAATCTCAGAAAGCAGGCGCTTGCATCAAAGAGCAGCGGCATGAACGAAGAGATTGAAAGCATTAACGCCTCAATCGAAGAAACCAAAAAGAGAATTGCCGATTACGAGCAGGAGGCTCTCGCCTTAAGGCAGAGCGCCAAAGACGCTCAGGCAACCATCGCCTCTCTCATAGAAAAGAGGACCGAGGCAGAGGGCAGCAACGCAAATCTCAGAGCCGAAGAAAAAGAGAAAAACGCCGAAAAGGAGAAACTCAGCGGCGAACTCGCAAGGCTCGAGGAAAGAAAGCAGACCCTTGAGGCAAACCTCGAAAACACCACAAACAAACTCTATGAGGAGTATCAGCTTTCATACCGCGAGGCGAAAGAGGTAGGCGAAATTCCCGAAGATATCGGCAAAGCCCAGCGCACTCTGCAGGAAATCAGAGGCAAAATCAGAGGTCTCGGCTCCGTCAACGTGGGCGCTGTGGAGGAATACAAAGAAGTCAGCGAGAGATACGAATATTTAAGCGGCCAGATAAACGATGTTGAACTTTCGAAGAAGGAACTAGAAAAAATCATCGACGAACTCACTCAGAAGATGAGCGAAAGATTCAGAGAGCAGTTCAGGCGCATCAACATCGCTTTCGGCGAAACGTTCAAGGATCTTTTCGGCGGCGGCAGAGCGGAACTTTCGCTTGACGACAATCAGGATGTGCTCGAGTGCAACATCAGTATAAAGGTACAGCCGCCGGGCAAAAACGTGCAGAATATCGACCTGTTTTCAGGAGGTGAAAAAGGACTTGCCGCAATCGCGCTCCTGTTTGCAATACTCAAAGTCAACCCCGCGCCCTTCTGTATTTTCGATGAGGTTGAAGCGGCGCTGGACGATATAAACGTTTCCCGCTACGCGCAGTATGTGAGAAGTATGACGGACGACACTCAGTTTATACTCATCACCCACAGGCGCGGCACTATGGATGAGGCGGACGTGCTCTACGGTGTCACGATGCAGGAGGAGGGCGTTTCAAAGATGCTCAAACTCAACAGCACCGAGATGGTCCGCAAGTTAGGCCTTGAAAACTGAGACAAATTATCATAAAAAAGGAGAAAAATCATGGACGTTTTAACTGCAAAAAAAGAAGTTATCGCAGCAGGGGAAAGACTCGTTGAGGCGGGCCTTATCGCAAGGACCTGGGGCAATGTCAGCTGCCGTGTTGACGATAAGACTTTTGTCATCACTCCCAGCGGCAAGCCCTACATCGGACTCACTCCCGACGATATAGTCGAGGTTGCAATCGACAGCCTTGAGTGGAGCGGAGATGTGAAGCCCTCGAGCGAAAAGGGCATTCACGCCGAAGTTTACAAGAGATACAGCGACGCGAATTTCGTTATCCACACCCATCAGAAGACCGCTTCCGCAATAAGCGTGCTCAAGAGCGGAATCAACACCCTCACAGGTGAAAACAAGGATGTGATAGGCGACAATATCCTGCTCGCTTCCTACGGCCTTCCCGGCACCAAAAAACTCAGAAAAGGCGTTACCGCCGCTCTCGCGGGCAGCCCCTCAAAGGCAACCGTTATGGCGCACCACGGCGCACTCTGCTTCGGCAGGGACGCTGACGAGGCTTTTATGGTTGCGGACACTCTCGAAAAGGCCTGCGCCGAATACATCCTCGATGCCGCAAAGGCGGCAATCGGCAAAGCGGCAGGCGACCTTGACACCTTCTGCGCTCAGATAGTCAGCAAACTTGCTGGCACCGAAAAAAGCCTTGATATTGACAAGTCAATGATTTACAACAGCGAGTGTGACAGAGCAAGCGGCAAAATCATCCTTACAAATCTCGCCGACGGCGCAAAGATTTCAATGGATATGAGCACAGGCGCGGCTGACACTCAGCTTGCCGACACGGCAGAAGCTCACAGGTCGATTTACCTCGCCGCTCCCGCCATGAATTACATCATCCACAATGTTGACAAAGAAACAGTAGGCGCTTCCATACTCGGCAAAACCATGAAGCCCCTGCTTGACGATTTCAGCCAGATTTGCGGCACCAAAGTAAGAGTAGCCAAAACTCCCGCCGCCTGCGGCAAGAAGATTAAAGGCAAAAACGCCGTTATCCTCAAGGACAAGGGCGCTCTCTGCTGCGGCAAAAACGAGGGCGACGCAGAAGCCGTCAATATGATTATGAGCAAGGCATCCCTTGCCCTTCTTACCACCAAGGTGCTTGACGGCGCAAAGCCCATCAATCCCCTCGAAGCCTTCCTTATGAGATTTATCTACCTCAAGAAGTATTCAAAGCAGGCGGAGAAATAAGATGACACGGTTTCTTGCGGTCACCGACCTTCACTACTGCGGCCGCGATATTGAGGGCGCAGAGAGAAGGAATATACTTTCCGCGGGCAAACTCAGGCAAGCGGTAAGCGGCTGCGCGGCAGACTGCGATTTTATTGCCGGTTTCGGCGATACGGCGGATTCTCTGCCCGGCTGCGGCGACCAGGAGACTTTTGCCCGTGAGATTTACGGCATCCTCTCCGGCACCGGAAAACCCGTTTACTGCCTCATAGGCAACCACGACACCTCCCTGCCCAAAGAGAAACTTACGGATATCTATTCGATGCCCGGCAGGTATTATTCGTTTGAAAGCGGCGATTATCTTTTCATTGCGCTTGATACGAATATGAATTCACCGGACAGTCCTTTCCCTGAAGCGGAGATTGAGTGGAAGGAAACATATCTTGATTATGAGCAGCTTGCCTGGCTCGAAAAGACGCTGAGCGAAACGGACAAAGACGTGATTATTTTCAGCCACGCGCTCATGATGCTCGAAGAGTATGAAAACGACAACCCGCACGTAATCAGAAACAGAGACGACGCGCTCGCGATAATCGAAAAGAGCGGCAAAGTCAAAGCAGTCATCTGCGGCCATTATCACTACGGCGACCTCGTGAAGCACGGCGGCGTTTACTATGTCGCCCTCACCGCGCTTGTAAATTATGAGAGCGCCAACTTCGCCGTAATCAGTGTGTATAAAGACAGAATCGAGATAGAAGGTCACGGCCTTCAGAAATCTATGGTCCTTGACCTGAAATAAGCAAAAAAATCATCCCGTATCAAACGGGATGATTTTTTATATGTGCAGTTTTTTATTGATGCTTTTCAACAAGGTCTCTGAAATGGTTGCCCTTGTGCTCGAAGTCCTTATAGACATTGTAACTCGACGCGGCGGGGGACATAAGGCAGGCCTTGCCCTTTTCCGTGAGCGAAAAGGCGTGCTCAATCGCGTCTTCCATATCCTCCGCGAGCACGAGGTTTTTCTTGCAGCCTCTGTTTGCGAGGTTTGAGCAGATTATTCTGCCTGTATCGGGCAGACCGATAAGGTTGTGAATCTTACTGCGGAAGAGATAGTTTTCAAACTCCGCATAATCAATGCCTATACTCATGCCGCCGAATATCAGCGTGTCAAGGTTGTCTATCGCTTCCATACCCGCCAGGGTAGCCTGCGGTATGGTGGCTGTGGCATCGTCGTAAAAATCTATTCCGTCTTTGCTGCCTATGTATTCAAGGCGGTGGCTCACTCCGCGGAATTCGATTATCGCCTGGGCTATGTTTGCCTCGCTTACGCCGAGAAGTCTCGCGGCACTGCCCGCCATAAAGGCGTTCTTGAGGCTGTGCTCGCCTATGAGCACGGGATTCTGCTCGTAGGCTGTGTAAAGGTTTTCGTAGCCCGAAATATCGGACGATACCTTTATCACCGTTGAGGGGATATTCGAAAAATCGCAGTAGACATCATAACTCTTGTCCGCGCTGCAGATAAAATAATCTCTCGACGCCTGGTGGCGCACTATATTCAGTTTGCTCGCAACATAGCCGTTATAGCCGCTGTGATGCTCAAGATGCTCGGGAAAGATATTTGTGAGCACCGCGATATGAGGCGAGGCGGTCGTAAACTCAAGCTGATGCGAGGACATTTCGATTATCGCGATTTCGGGCTCGCCGTCTTCGAGAGTATCAAGCACGGGTAGGCCTATATTGCCTATCAGGCAGGCGCTTCTGCCCTCTTTCCTGAGCATATCGTAAAGCAGGGAGGAAACAATAGTCTTTCCTTTCGTGCCCGTTACGCCCACGCACAGGCAATCCGAAAAATGCAGAAACAGGTCTGTCTGGCAGGTTATAATCACATTTTGCGGCACTATGAAATCATCAAAGGAAATGCCGGGAGTTTTGATAACCGCTTCGTATTTCTTTATGCAGTCAAGATAATTCTTGCCGCTGTAAGTGGTCACATACGGGTCATCAATCTCTATTTCCCTTATGTCGCTTATGCCGAGTTCTTTATCGGGCAGGTGGCGGCGTATGATATCATAGGTTGAGCGCCCTTCTCTGCCGAAGCCGAGTATGAGCACGGTATGGTTTTTTACAAAGTCGATAAACTGTTCAAACATACAATACCTCTGAATCAAAACAAAAATGCCGGAGGGTGCGCCCCGCCGGCATAATGCTGACTCTGCATCAGAATCCGAAATATTCGCTGAGGAAATTGCTTATAGCAGCCCAGACGGGATTCCAGATGGGAGCAAATGTGGTAAGAAGCTGAGAAAGATACTCAACATTGATGGTCTTGGGGTCGAAGGTAATAATCCACTGGAAAAGACCGACGATAAGATCCTCAAGAGTTTTGGCATCAACTTCATAACCGAGATCGGTAAAGAACTGACCTAAACTGCCCATAATTTTGCCTCACTTTCGTCTTAGTGTATAAATGAATTATATATTTTAATAAAATGTTTGTCAAGTGAACAATTGTAAACTTTTATGTTGGTATAACGTAGGAGGAGTATCTGTCAATGAGTTCCGCCTTTACCGTTATGTCGAGAGTGATGCCGTTTTCGCCGTATGTTTCGCTGTGCACCGCGCCGTCTTCACGCAGCCTCGCGGCGGCCGAGCCGTCGCTGTAGGGGATAAGCATTTTCACTCTCATCCTCGTGGGCGGCAGGGCTTTTGACACGGCGGCAAGCAGGTCGTCAACGCCTTCACTCGTGAGCGCGGATATCTTCACCGCGTTTTTATTGCGGAGCATAAGGCCCGTGTTGCAGTCCGGTCTGTCGCACTTGTTGAGGGCAATTACAACGGGAGTGCCTGTGCAGCCGAGTTCATCAAGCAGTTTTTCCGTAACCTCAAGCTGCTCTTCGCATTCGGGGTCGGAGCAGTCGCACACTATTACAATCGCTTTTGCGCTCGCCGCCTCTTCAAGCGTTGATTTGAACGCCTCCACAAGTTCGTGGGGCAGCCTGCGTATAAAGCCGACCGTATCCACCAGCAGCACCTGTCTGCCGTCGGGCAGGGTGATTGACCTTGAAGTCGGGTCGAGGGTCGCAAAGAGTTTATCCTGAGCGAGCACGCCCGCCTCGGTGAGAGTGTTGAGCAGGGTTGACTTTCCCGCGTTTGTGTAGCCCACGATTGCCACGGTTTCAACTCTGTCCTTCTCGCGCCTTGCCCTTGTGTAGTTTCTGCGCTTTTCGAGTTCGTCAAGCTGATGCTCAAGGGCGGTGATGCGCCTTCTTATGTGGCGCTTGTCCGTTTCGAGTTTCGTTTCGCCCGGGCCTCTTGTGCCTATGCCACCGCCGAGCCTTGAAAGTTTGGTGCCCTGACCTGTAAGGCGCGGCAGTGAGTATTTGAGCTGAGCAAGTTCAACCTGCAGTTTGCCCTCGTTGCTCACGGCTCTGTCTGCAAAGATGTCAAGGATGAGCGCGGTCCTGTCAATCACCTTCACGTTTACCGCCTTTTCAACATTTCTCTGCTGTGTGGGCGAAAGTTCGTTATCGGTGATTACCAGATCTATTTCGTTGTTTTCGCAGTACTCCGCAAGTTCCGCGAGCCTGCCGCTTCCGAGGAAGGTGGCATTGTCGGGCTTTTCTCTTCTCTGCGTGAGGTAACCCACCACCTGAGCCCCCGCCGTGTCGGCGAGTTCTTCAAGTTCGGCGAGTGATGAGTCGCAGTCATATTCGCCCGTATCCACAGCCACAAGCACTGCTCTTTCGGGGTCGGTTCTGTTTTCGTATAATTCCATAATTCATATAACGCAGGGGCTGTCTCACGGCAGCCCCTTTACGGTGTTTATTTTTTGATTGATTCCGCTTTGAGGATGCTTCCCGAGCCGCTGAATCTGATGGTGACGGTGTCGCCCGTGTTGAGGATAACAACGCTTTCATCCTGCGAGGCGGAAACGCTGTAGTACTCGGGGGCGGAGCCTATCTTGATGTAATAGTAACTTTCGCCGCCCTTGACCGCTGTCCTTATATCGGTGATTTTGCCCGTTACGGTGTTTTCGCCCTTTTCGGTATTATCTTCGGGAGCGGCGGGAGTGTCGGTTGTATCCTTGTCGTCGGGAGTGTTGTTTTCTATCTGCTGCGCAACTTCATCGGGGTCAATGTCAACCTCTATGCCGCTGCTGTGAAGCGCGTCAATGTAAGCGGCAAGGCACTTCGCGAGGTCGGTGCCGTTTGCGCCCATCTTGTTGTTATTGTACTGCTTCACGTTGATAAGAGCATACTGCTGAACAATGTTGCTGCCTGCGGATGTATCTTTGAGAGAGAGGAAGTAAGTCGGCTCTCCGCCGATATTGAGAAGCAGGGGGAAGGTGGCGTTGTAGCCGAGGTCCTTGACTCTGCCTTCCGCGGCAAGCTGTGCGGAATTTTCGGTACCGCCGGTTACGGAGTAGAACTTAGCCTCTTTTGTTCTCTGATTTACGAGAGCAAAGCCGGTGATGGACTGGTCGGAGGTAACGGAGGTGATGCCCGTGTACATCCATACGTCATCGTCCTTGGCTATGAAGTTGTAGCCGGAGGTAGTCTTTATAACGTTTTTCTGGCCGAGAAGTGAGTTCCAGAAGCCGTTTCTGTATTTGCCGTAGTAGTTGTATTGCTCAACAAGCAGGTCGGCGGAGTAGATTCTGTCAATCCACTGAAGAGCGGGGTCACTCTTGAGTTCGTCTATCGTGTAGTAGTTGTTTTCACAGTCGGAGGTGTTTGCTTTAACAACAACCGCGCCGATAACATCGGTGCCGCCGAAGAGGCCGATGGTTTTGTCAAGGCGGGCGCAGATCCAGTACGGATTGCCTTCATCGTCAACTTCAAAGGTAGCGTCGGCAAAAAGGTAGGTCGGGTATTCAAAACGCAGATGGCGCTTGAGCAGTTTGTTGAAGTGCTCATAGGGTGAATATCTGATGTTGCCGTTTTGCAGTTCAACGAATTCCGCGCTTTCATTTGCCATATCGACTATAACATAGCCGGGGAAACCGCTTCTTGTGTTATAGAGCCACTTGATAAGATTGGCGTACTGAAGGGGAGCGACCCTGACGGGTGTTTCCTTGTAGTTAATCTGGGTGTTTTCGGGAGCAACCGTAAACTGTGAAACGTAGCCCATCTCGCCCAGTGAGCCGAGCGCTCTTGATGCCACCTGATAGGCGGAGTCTTTATCAAGGCGGGGAATGGCGGAGAAGGATTCCGCGTCTTCCTCTTCAAGGTCGTCGGAGAAGTTTGTGTCGGTTTCAACGGCTATAATGCTGCTGTAACTCTTCGCTCTGAAAAACTGGGATGAAACCAGATATCCGATTGCCACAACAACCACGAGCAGACCGATGATTATGCCGGGCACAAACGCCCTCTTCTTGACATAGGGCATATATTCGGGCTTGGTGGTCGCTCTTGTGAGCAGAGCGTTCCATACCACGTATGACGCGGCGACTATGCCGATGTAAATGTAAAGATCATAGGACTTGGGGTTGAGAGCGGGAAGCATAAAGTAAAACGCAACCAGCGCGGTAACTGCCGAAAGAAGCAGGGCGATAACGCGCTTGAGCCCCGCCTTTTCGGGGGGGATGACTATCTCTTTCTGCCCGGAGCCTTTCTTCTTTGAAAAATCAACTTTGATAGGGTCCATTGTTTCATCTCCTTGTAAATGCAAGAATACAAAGTTATTATACTATATACTTGCGCCGTTTACAAGATAATATTTTTACCTGCATAAAATAAAAAACACTTGACAAAACGGGTGAAATGGGCTATATTGTACGAAATCACATATAAAAATGCAGTGATGATATTAAGTAATCCGGGCAAACTTTTCAGAGAGCCGCCGGCAGGTGCAAGGCGGTAAGAATCCCGAATCGCTGTCTCGTATCGGAGCATAACTCCTGAATTCATAGGGAGTTACGGGTGAGCCCGTTACAGGTCGGGGGCTTGATAGAGCCTTAATGAGAGGTCGCTTTAAGCGGCAATACGGGTGGTACCGTGGTTATTATGTATAATCATCCCGCAGAGTAATACGCTCTGCGGGATTTTGTTTTTACGCTCGGTTAATCCGGATTGTTTCCGCCTTCCAACGGATTGTTTTCCGCCATACTTCCTCAAAATGCTCGTTAATACAGCCAAGTATTGCCTGCGCTTTTTCGTTGTCTGACGAAAAACCCTCTCGCCGGAAGGTGCTTCGCATTTTTTCAGACCGGATTTCATAATCAAAAATAATCCGCCTGAAAAAACGAAAAAAACCGAATGAACCTCGCTTATTCTTTTAATTTTTTAAGAGAGACTAATCAGTTTAAAAACACATTTTACATATTACACAAGGAGTGGAAAAAATGAGAAAAATCTATGTTTCCGATTTCACTTTAAGCAAACTTGCGGGAGAGAGAAAGAATCCTCTGCTTTTCCGTGAAAAAACGGATATAGCCAACGCCGTTGAGGCGATGGGCGTTGACGCGATTGAACTCGCGCCCATCACAAAAGTAAAGGAAGACACCATTGTCTATAAGACCATCGCCGCCAATATCAAAAACGCCGCAGTCTGCGTGCCTGCGGGCGAGAGCGAAGAGGATATTGCAAACGCGTGGGAGGCAATAAGCGGCGCGGCAAAGCCCTGCCTGCAGGTAATTCTGCCTCTTAGCACCGTGCAGATGGAATACACCTACCACCTCAAGTCAAACAAGATGCTCCCGAAGATTGAAGCACTTGTAAAGGCGGCAAAGGCGAAGTGCGAGTCGGTTGAGTTTGTGGCACTCGACGCTACAAGAGCGGAAAAGGATTTCCTCGTTGAGGCTCTCAAAGCCGCTCAGAACAGCGGCGCCTGCGCTCTCACTCTCTGCGATGACGCCGGCACTATGCTCCCGGGTGAACTTGCCGAGTTTGTGAAATCGGTAAGGGGCGAAGTGAGCGTGCCCGTATACGTAAAGGTAAACAACAGCCTGAGAATGGCTGTCGCCTCCGCTTTTGAGGCTGTGCTTGCGGGCGCGGACGGCGTAAAGACCGTTATCAGAGGCAGCAACGAACTCAAGGTTGACGATTTTGCTTCCGCCGTAAAGGCGAAAGGCGAAAACACAGGTATATATATTGACCTCGATGTTACCAAAACCCATTCCGAAACAAAGATTCTTTCAAAGAGAATTGCCGATACGGAAATTCCCGCTCAGGAGCAGCTTCCGGGCAGTTCCGCCGATATTTTCCTTGACGGTGACAGCACCTCCGAGCAGATTGCCGCCGCCTGCGCGGCTCTGGGCTACAGCCTGAGCGAAGAGGACCTGGGCAATGTTGAAAGAGGACTTAAGAGAGTGTGCGAATCCAAGGGATGCGTTGAGGCGAAAGAACTTGAAGCGGTTATCGCTTCCTACTCGATGAGAGCGCCCTCCACCTATCACCTTGAGAGTTTTACCACCATGAGCAGCAACCTCGCTCCCTCAATGGCTCACGTGGTGCTCACCAAAGACGGCAGTGCGGAAATCAGCGGCTCGGGTGTCGGTGACGGCCCCATTGACGCCGCGTTCGGCGCGATTGAGCAGGCTGTCGGCTTCCATTATGAACTTGATGAATTCAGCATAAACACCGTTACTCAGGGCAAGGAATCGCTCGGCTCGGCTCTCATCAAACTCAGAAACGGCGGCAAACTCTACTCGGGCAACGGCATTTCAACCAACATTGTCGGCGCCTGCATCAGAGCGTACATCAACGCCCTCAACAAGATTGTTTACGACACAGACGAAGAGGAATAAAAGATAATTGAGGTTTTCTTATGAAACTTACATTTTCAACTAAAAACGTAAGCAGAAACTCCTTCCACGATCTGTGCAGATTTGCTTACGATTACGGCTACGCCGGCTTTGAAATATATGACGCGCGCGGCGAAATGAAAAAACATCCGGACAGTGTGCTCAGGGGCTCGGCGGATTCAAAAAGATGGCTCTTCAACAGAGGGCTCACCGTTTCCGCGCTCTCTTACCCTTACGCTCTCGACTCGGCAGAGGCGAAGGCGGAGGATATAAAGGTATATGTTGACCTTGCGCGTGATTTCGGCATAGAAAACGTCACCGTAACCGTGCAGGGCGAGCCGGATATTGCCGCTCTCAAGGAAATTCTCGCCCCCGCTCTCGAAAGGGCGGAGCAGAATGATGTGAGAATTCTGTTTGAAACTCAGGGCGCGCTTGCCGCCACCGAAAAACTGCTTGCCCTCATTAACGAGTTTGCGAGCGTAGCAATCGGCGCGTGCTGGAATATGAGAAACACTTTCTTTGACGCGGGCGAAAGCGCGGAGGCTACCATAAAGACTCTCGGCGCATATATCTGCTATGTTCGTATGGGCGACAGAAACGGGAGCACCGATGTACTCATTGGCGAAGGCACCCTGCCTGTCAAAGATTTTATCAACGCCCTCAAATCCCTTAACTACGAAGGTTTTGTCTGCGTTGAGTGGAACGACGAAATCAGCGACCCCGATATAGTGCTCACCCATTTCAGAAGTTATATAGCGGGCGAAGAGGGCATAAAGGCTGAAAACACCGCCCTGCAGTATAACCGCAGTCACACGGGTGTTTTCCCCTGGAAAAAGTATGAGATGCTCAATATGACTTTCTCACAGGTGCTCGACGTTATGGCGGATACCTTCCCCGATCAGCTCGCGTTCAAATACACCACGCTTGACTACACAAGGACCTACGCGCAGTTTCGCAGGGATGTTGACGACCTCGCGGCGGCGTTTATTTCGCTGGGCGTAAAGCCCGGCTACCACGTGGCAATCTGGGCTACAAATGTGCCCGCCTGGTTCCTCACTTTCTGGGCGGCGACCAAAATCGGCGCCGTGCTCGTTACGGTGAACACCGCTTACAAAATTCACGAGATAGAGTATCTGCTCAGGCAGAGCGACACCCACACCCTTGTTATGATTGAGGGCAGCAAAGACGCCAACTACAAGGAAATCATAAGCGAACTGTGCCCCGAACTCGAATCGCTTGTTCCCGGCAAGCCGCTTTATTCAAAGAATTTGCCTTTCCTGCGCAACGTAATCACAGTCGGCTTCAATATGAAGGGCGCTCTCACCTGGGAGGAAACCTTTGACAGAGCCGACCTCGTGCCTCAGGAAGAGGTGAAGCGCAGGGCGTCAATGGTGAAACCCGACGACGTATGCAATATGCAGTACACCTCAGGCACCACGGGCTTCCCCAAGGGCGTTATGCTCACTCACAACAATATAGTAAACGACGGCAAGATTATAGGCGACAGAATGGATCTCTCCACTGCTGACAGAATGATGATTCAGGTGCCTATGTTCCACTGCTTCGGCATGGTGCTTTCAATGACCTCCACCATGACTCACGCGGGCACTCTCTGCCCGATACCCTATTATTCGCCCAAGTCAGCGCTCGCCTGCGTAAATGACGAAAAGATTACCTGCTTCAACGGCGTGCCGACAATGTTTATCGGCATGTTCAATCACGAAGATTTCGCGAAGACCGATTTTTCGCATATCAGGACAGGTATCATGGCAGGCTCAAACTGCCCGCCCGACCTTATGAGAAGAGCGGCGCGCGAAATGAATATGAGCGAAATCATTTCCGTTTACGGTATGACCGAGTCCGCCCCCGGCAGCACAATGGGCGAGGTCAATGAAGACGAGGACCACAGAGTTGAAACCGTCGGCTCCGCTTTCCCTGGAGTCGAGTGCAAAATCATCGACCCCGAAACGGGCAAAGACCTGCCCGACGGCGAAAACGGCGAGTTTGTGGCAAGAGGCTTCAACATCATGAAGGGCTACTATAAAATGCCCGTCGCCACTGCCGAGACCATTGACAGCGACGGCTGGCTTCACAGCGGAGATATCTGCTGCCGTACCTCCGACGGCTACTACAAAGTTACAGGCCGCCTCAAGGATATGATAATACGCGGCGGCGAGAATATTTACCCGAGAGAGATTGAGGAATTCTATCTTTCTCACGAAAAGGTAAGAGACGTGCAGATAGTCGGCGTGCCCGACGAAAGATACGGCGAAGAGGCCTGCGCCTGGATAGTGCTCCACGACGGCGAAACCTCGAGCGAAGAGGAAATGAGAGAATTCGGCAACGCCCATATAGCAAGGCATAAGGTGCCGAGATATTTCCTGTTTGTTGATGCCCTGCCGATGAATGCCGCAGGCAAAATCCTCAAATACAAAATGCGCGAGCAGTCAATAGAAATGCTCGGGCTGAAAAAATAACTTACTCCCGCCCGTCTCCTGCAAGTGTGACACGGGCGGGCTGTGATATAGTTGTGATATAAGAGAGAAATAAAATGAAAATTATTGACTGTCACTGCCATATTTACCCCGATTCGATTGCCCCGAAAGCAATCGGCGGTATCGCCTCGTTTTATAATCTGAAACTCGGCGAAGATATGCTCTCAAGGGGCACGCTTTCCGATATGCTCTCGCGTGAAAAACGCGCGGGCATAGGGCATCAGGTTATCTTTTCGGTTGCAACAAACGCCCATCAGGTGAGCGCGGTAAATCATTTTATCGCAGAAGAAGCCGCAAAATCGGGCGGCACGCTTACCGGGCTCGGCACAATTCATCCGGACTGCCCGGACCTAAGCGCGGCGGTGGAGGAGGTAATTGCGCTCGGGCTAAAAGGCATAAAGATCCACCCCGATTTTCAGCAGACTAAAGCGGACGATTACCGCTATCTCAAGGTGTATGAATACTGCGAGGGCAGGCTCCCGGTGCTTATCCACTGCGGCGATTACCGCAAGGATTTTTCTAACCCCAACCGCATTCTGCCGATACTCGAAACTTTTACAGACCTTACCGTTATCGGCGCGCATCTCGGCGGCTGGAGCGTATGGGACGAGGCGGTGAAAGTCCTGCCCGGTCACGATAATTTTTACATCGACTGCTCCTCCGTTTATCAATACGCGGGCAGGGAAAATACGGCTGAAATAATCAGGTCTTACGGCGCGGACAGAGTTCTCTTCGGCACGGACTACCCGATGTGGTCGCCCGAAGAAGAACTTGAGAAACTGTTTTCGCTGGATCTTACGCCTCATGAACTTGAATTAATCACTCACAAAAACGCCGAAAAGATATTCGGCATCGAAAAATATTCGGTGTAAATTTGCCGTTTTGTACAGAACAGGCGCACAGAGTTTGTAAAAAATGCTTGACAAATGTGCCGCAGGGTGCTAAAATACGGGCAATCAAATAAACCAAAGGCAATGACGAAGACGGCGAAAACAGGAAGTTTTCAGAGAGCCGGGGATGCTGTGATCCCGGTAACAAATGTTTTTAAGCCCATCCCTTCCGAGCCGGAGATCCCAAAGCGAAAGCAAGTAGATATCTCCCGAGTTTGCTGCGTTAGTGCATAGGGCTTGTCAGAGCCCGAAGAGAGGCACATTATTGTGCAATTTGAGTGGTACCGCGGGTATAGGATTAAACTTCCGGCTCGTCTCAAGATTACTTGAGACGGGCTTTTTGTTATTTTAAGGAGGAAATCAAATGGAAAACCGGAATGCTATGAACAGCCTCAAAGAGACGGCAAAGCGTATCAAAGAGATGCGTGAGATTCTCGGCTTCACGGCTGAAGAGATGGCGGAGAAAACCGAAGTCAGCGTGCAGGAGTACACTACCTATGAAAACGGCGAAGCGGACCTTCCCTTCACCTTTATTCACAAGTGCGCTCTCGCTTTCGGCATCGATATCACCGCCCTCATCGAGGGGCGCACCACCCACCTTCTGTCCTACACGGTCACAAGGAAGGGCGAGGGTCACGAAACTGCCAAGGAAGACGGCATTTCCATAAAGAATCTTGCCCCCAAATTCAGAAATAAACTTGCCGAGCCCTACTGGGTTACCTATGAATATTCCGCAGAGCTTCAGAATAAACCCATCCACACCACGAAGCACAACGGTCAGGAGTTTGACCTCGTCATCTCCGGCTCTCTTCTCGTGCAGGTGGGCAACAACCGCGAAGTGCTCCACGAGGGCGACAGCATTTTCTATGATTCCTCCACGCCTCACGGCATGATAGCCATAGACGGCAGAGACTGCACCTTCCTCGCTTTCGTCATCCCGGGCGAAAAGGCGAAGGAGTCCGAAATCAGCAGAAGCGTTGCCCAGGCACGCCCCGCGACAGGTCTCATCGTTGACAAATACGCAAAGTGCGAAGAGGACGAAAACGGCTCTCTTCAGAAAATTCATTTTGAAAACACCGAAAAATACAACTTCGGTTTTGACTGCGTTGACGCGATTGCCGACAAGTACCCCGACAAACTCGCGATGATTCACCTTGATGTCAACAAGAAGGAGAGAAGATACACCTTCAAACAGATCAAACAGGAGAGCGCGAGAGTCGCAAACTACCTCACCTCTCTCGGCATCAAGAAGGGCGACAGGGTAATGCTTGTACTGCGCCGCCATTATCAGTTCTGGTTCACGATGATTGCCCTTCACAAGATGGGCGCCGTCGCGATTCCCGCAACGTATCTTCTCAAAGAGCACGATTTTGAATACAGATATAATTCCGCAAATGTCAAGGCGATAATCTGCACCGATTACGGCGATGTTGCCGATATAGCCGAAAGAGCGGCCGAAAAATGCCCGAGCGTCACCACAAAGATTATCGTGGGCGGCCACAGAGAGGGCTGGCACGATTTTGACGCCGAATATCCGATTTACAGTTCTCATTATTTCAGAACGGAAGATACTCCCGGCGGAGACGACACCGCCCTCATCTTCTTCTCATCGGGCACAACGGGCAATCCCAAGATGGTTGAGCACAAGCACACTTACAGCCTCGGCCATTTCGTCACCGCGAAATACTGGCACTGCTGCGAGAAGGACGGCCTTCATTTCACCATCTCCGACACCGGCTGGGGCAAGGCTCTCTGGGGCAAACTCTACGGCCAGTGGATGTGCGAAGGCGCGGTGTTTGTGTATGACTTTGACAGATTCCATTCAGCCGACATCCTGCCGCTTTTCGCTCAGTATCAGATAACCACTTTCTGCGCTCCTCCCACGATGCTCAGAATGCTCATAAAAGAGGATATCACGCAGTATGATTTCTCATCCGTCAAGCATATGACCACGGCGGGCGAGGCGCTCAACCCCGAAGTGGCGATTCAGTTCAAAAAGGCGACAGGCCTTGAAATAATGGAAGGCTTCGGTCAGACCGAAACCACCCTCGTTGTCGGCAACCTTATCGGCACAGAGTGCAGGCTCGGCTCAATGGGCAAGGCTTCGCCTCAGTATGATGTGGACCTTGTTGACCCGGACGGCAATCCCGTACCCGTAGGTGAAACGGGCGAACTTGTGGTGCGCCTTGACAAGGGCGCCCCGATAGGCCTCTTCAAGCAGTATATCGACGAGGGCGACAAAAACGAGGAATGCCGCAGAGGCAATATGTATCACACGGGCGACACCGCGTGGAGAGACGAAGACGGCTTCTTCTGGTATGTCGGCAGGGTTGACGATGTTATCAAATCCTCCGGCTACAGAATCGGGCCTTTCGAGATTGAGAGCGTCATAATGGAACTTCCCTACGTGCTTGAGTGCGGAGTATCCGCCGCTCCCGACGAGGTGAGAGGGCAGATAGTCAAGGCGTCAATCGTGCTCACAAAGGGCACCGAAGGCACCGAAGAACTCAAGAAGGAAATCCAGAATTACGTAAAAGAGCACACCGCTCCCTACAAATATCCGAGGCTCGTCGTCTTCCGCGATGAACTTCCCAAGTCAATCAGCGGCAAGATTCAGAGGAATAAACTTTAATACAATATTTTGCATTTTATAAAATAAATATTGACAAATTCGATAAACTGATATATTATATACTGCAATAAATAAAGGCGTTGACGAAGAGTGCTTACCCGCAGGCATTTCAGAGAAGCGGTGGACGGTGCGAACCGCAGATGCACAGGGGTAAAGCTGTAGCTTCCGAGCCGGGAGGAAGAAAGCGTTTTGCAAGTAGAACCTCCCCGTGACTGCCGCGTTAGTGCATACGGCTTGTCAGAGCCTGAGTGGCGCGTTAAGCGCAATTTGAGTGGTACCGCGGGTATCGGATATGTTTTCCGGCTCGTCTCAAAGTTATTATCAGCTTTGGGGCGGGTTTTTTATCGCCCCGCAAAATGAGGTGTTTCTTATGGAAATTGCAGGCCTTGATTTCAAAATCAAGGAAATGGCCGCGCGAATAAGAGAACTCAGAGAGATTGAAAATATCTCGGTTGAGGATATGGCGGCTAAAACGGGTGTAACCCCCGAGGAATACATCGAGTGCGAAAACGGCAACAGCGACCTTAACTTCGCTTTCCTTTACCGCTGCGCCAACGCCCTTTCGGTTGACGTTACCAACCTTATCGAGGGACGCTCGCCCAAACTTAACTCCTACTTCGTCACCAGAAGGGGAGAGGCGCCCAGAATATCGGACGCTCACGGCATGACTTACTACAACCTCGCCTACGGATTCAGAAACAGGATATCCGAGCCGCTTTATGTAGTGAGCAAATACAGCGAAGAAGCCGTAAATAAGCCTATGGAACTCACGAGCCACAGCGGCCAGGAGATGGACATCGTCATAGACGGCCATCTTGAGGTGCAGGTGGGTGAGCACAGCGAAATTCTCGGACCCGGAGACAGCATTTATTTTGACTCCGACAAGCCTCACGGCGAAAGAGCGGTCGGCGGCAAGGACTGCAGCTTCTACGCGATAGTCCTCAATCCCTCCGGCGAGCCCATCCCCGAGATGCAGACAGGGCGCAGAGTGGCGGGCCCCGAAATGGGTCACGTGAGAGATACGAAGGACCGTATCTACAAGCGCTATATCGAAACCGAAGAGGACGAAAACGGCACACCCGTTTCTATCAAGTTCAAAAATACCGAAAAGTTCAACTACGCTTTTGATATCATAGACGAGATAGCGAACAAAGACCCCGGCAAACTCGCTATGCTCTATGTTTCAAAAGACAAGATTCCCACAAGGTTTACCTGGAAGGAAATAAAGCAGAATACAAACCGCTGCGTAAACTACTTCCTCTCGCTCGGCATAAAGAAGGGCGACAGAGTAATGCTTGTCCTCAAGCGCAACTATCAGTTCTGGTTTGCGACTCTCGCGCTCGAAAAAATCGGCGCGGTTTCAATCCCCGCCACCTTCCAGCTTCTGCCTCACGATTATGAATACAGATTCAAATTTGCCGATGTTTCCGCCATCATCTGCACCGCGGATGACCCGAATATCTGCAAGAGCGTTGAAGAGGCGGAGAAGAACTATGACGGGCTTAAAAACAAACTGATTGTCAACGGCAGCAGAGAGGGCTGGAGAAACTTCAACGAAGAGTATATGCGCTTCAGCACTCATTATGAGAGACCGGCCGATGCACCCTGCGGCAAGGATTATATGCTGATGTATTTCACATCCGGCACTTCCGGTTTCCCGAAACTCGCCGTTCACAATTACCTATATCCGCTCGGCCAGTTCCACACCGCGAAATACTGGCACGATGTTGACCCCGACGGCATTCACCTGAGTTATTCCGACACTGGCTGGGCAAAGGCGGCGTGGGGCAAACTCTACGGGCAGTGGATGTGCGAAACGGCCCTCTTCGTTTACGATGAAGAGCGTTTCCACGCGGAAGACCTGCTTCCGATGTTCAAGCAGTACAATATCACCACCTTCTGCGCTCCTCCCACAATCCTCAGGATGCTCGTTAGGCAGGATATCACCAAATACGATTTATCTTCAATCCAGCATATGACCACCGCGGGCGAAGCGCTCAACCCCGAGGTTTACCGCCTGTTTGAGCAGGCAACGGGGCTGCAGATTCTCGAAGGCTTCGGCCAGACGGAAACCGCGATGATTATCGGCAATATGCGCGGAGCGGATCACAAAATCGGCTCTATGGGCAAGCCCGCCCCCATATATGATGTCCAGATTCTCGACACGGACGACAAGCCCGTACCCGTGGGCGAAACAGGCGAAATCTGCATCAACATCAAGGGCGAGGAGAGGCCTTACGGCATAGCGGTCTGCTACCTCAAAGACGATGAAAAAACCGCCGACACCTGGCGCAACGGCTGGTATCACACCGGCGACACCGCCTGGAAAGACGAAGACGGCTTTTACTGGTATGTCGGCAGGGTTGATGACGTTATCAAATCCTCCGGCTACAGAATCGGGCCCTTCGAGATTGAGAGCGTCATAATGGAACTTCCCTACGTGCTTGAGTGCGGAGTATCCGCCGCTCCCGACGAGGTGAGAGGGCAGATAGTCAAGGCGTCAATCGTGCTCACAAAGGGCACCGAAGGCACCGA
>JAEEHB010000042.1 GCA_016280595.1 Clostridiaceae bacterium
ACATGACGAAAACAATGAGTGCGGTATAGGCGACAGAGTTCTCGTTATGGAAACCCGCCCCATTTCAAAAGACAAGAGATGGCGCGTAGTTGAAATTATTGAGAAGGCTAAATAAGCCGATGTAAGGAGGAAAACACTGTGATACAGCAACAGAGTTACCTCAAGGTTGCCGACAACACCGGTGCAAAAGAGATTATGTGCATTCGAGTTTTGGGCGGCTCCGGCAGGAGGTATGCCAATATTGGCGACGTCGTAGTTGCTTCGGTCAAAAAAGCAACACCCGGCGGCGTAGTTAAAAAAGGCGAAGTTGTTAAGGCTGTTGTCGTTCGTACAGCAAGCGGCCTTCGCCGTGAAGACGGAACTTACATTCGCTTCGATGAGAATGCAGCCGTCATTATCAAGGAAGACAAGAACCCCAGAGGCACCCGTATTTTCGGGCCCGTAGCAAGAGAGCTCCGTGAGAAAGACTACACCAAGATTCTTTCTCTGGCTCCCGAAGTTCTTTAATGGAGGTGCCACAGATGAATAATAAGGTTCATGTTAAGACCGGCGACGAAGTAGTCGTTATAAACGGTAAATACAGAGGCAAGAGAGGCAAGGTTCTCCAGGTAAGCCCCTCCGAAGGCAAAGTCATCGTTGAAGGCGTTAACATCGTCAAGAAGCATGTTAAGCCCCGCAAGATGGGTGAGCCCGGCGGCATTATCGAGGCTGAGAGCGCTCTCTACGCCGACAAGGTTCAGCTTATCTGCCCCAAGTGCGGCAGACCCACAAGAACCGGCAGCAAAATCGTAGACGGCAAGAAAGTCCGCACTTGCAAAAAGAGCGACTGCCTTGCAGAGTTTTAATCGGAGGAGGATACGACTATGGCAAGAATGAAAGTTAAATATGTCGAAGAAGTTGCACCTGCTCTGATGAAAAAGTTTGAGTACAAAAGCGTTATGCAGATTCCCAAGCTTGACAAGATAGTAGTCAACGTAGGCTGCGGCAACGACAAGGATAATTCCAAGGCGCTTGACGCAATCGCTTCCGACCTTATGCAGATCACCGGCCAGAAGCCCGTATTCTGCAAAGCCAAGAAGAGCGTTGCAAACTTCAAACTTCGTGAAGGCATGGTAATCGGCGCGAAGGTCACCCTCAGAGGCGACAGAATGTACGAATTCCTTGACAGGCTTTTCAACCTAGCACTTCCCAGAGTTCGTGACTTCAGAGGAATCAACCCCAACTCATTTGACGGCAGAGGCAACTATTCCCTCGGCGTTAAAGAGCAGCTTATATTCCCCGAAATAGATTACGACAAGATCGACAAGGTAAGAGGCATGGATATCTGCTTCGTTACCACTGCAAACACAGACGAAGAAGCACGTGAGCTCCTTTCACTTATGGGCGCTCCGTTTGCAAGATAAGGAGGGAAAACCGTGGCTAAAACATCGCAGAAAGTCAGACAGGCACGCCCTGCCAAGTATTCAACCAGAGCTTATAACAGATGTAAGATTTGCGGAAGACCTCATGCTTATCTTCGCAAATACGGCGTGTGCCGTATCTGCTTCAGAGAACTTGCACATGCAGGTCAGATCCCCGGCGTAAAGAAAGCAAGTTGGTAATTGAGCAATCACTAAAGGAGGTAAAACAGTATGCAGATTACTGATTCCATCGCTGATATGCTCACCCGTATCCGTAACGCGAATTCGGCAAAGCATGATACAGTGAAGGTTCCCGCATCCAACATGAAAAAGGCGATTGCTCAGATTCTTGTTGATGAGGGATACATAAAAGGATTCACCGTTGAGGACGACGGCAAGCAGGGTATGATCGAAATCGCCCTCAAGTACGGTCCCAACAAATCACAGGTTATCACAGGCCTGCGCAGAGTTTCAAAGCCCGGCCTGAGAATTTACACCGATGTTGAAAATATGCCCAAAGTTATGAAGGGTATCGGCATTGCCATTCTTTCAACATCAAAAGGCGTTATGACCGACAAGGATGCTCGCAAAGCCAATGTAGGCGGCGAAGTTCTTGCATTTATCTGGTAAGGAGGTAGCTTTCAATGTCAAGAATCGGCAAAAAGCCCATTGAGATTCCGGCTGGTGTTGATGTTACAATCGAAGGCAACCTTGTTACCGTTAAAGGACCCAAGGGCACCCTTTCAAGAAACATCCACCCCAACATCACAGTTGAGAAGGACGGCAACACCATCACGGTTACCCGCCCCGACGACTCAAAAGAAAACAGATCACTTCACGGTCTTTCCAGAACTCTTATCGCTAACATGATCACCGGCACTCACGAGACTTTCAAGAGAGAGCTCGAGATTAACGGTATCGGTTACCGTGCAGAGATGAAGGGCAAGGATCTCGTGCTTAAGGTCGGCTACTCTCATGATGTTATCATGTCTGCCCCCGAGGGCATCACAATTGAAGTTCCCGCCCCCAATAAGATCGTTATCTCTGGCGCTGACAAGCAGAAGGTCGGCCAGTTTGCCGCAAATGTTCGTGAGAAGCGTCCCCCCGAGCCCTACAAAGGCAAAGGTATCAAGTACGTCGAAGAACATATCCGCCGCAAGGAAGGTAAAGCCGGTAAGGGCGGCAAATAATAACAGTAGAATAAGGAGTGATAATAAATGGTTACTAAACAGGACAGTAACAAGGCAAGACAGCATCGCCACAAGAGAGTCCGCGGTAAGATCTCCGGTACTGCTGAATGCCCCCGTCTTAATGTTTACCGTTCCCTCCAGCATATCTACGCTCAGCTTATTGATGACGTGAAGGGTGTTACACTCGTTAGCGCATCCTCCGTTGAGAAAGATTTCGAGGAGTACGGCGGAAACAAGACCGCTGCTCGCAAAGTAGGCGAGATGATCGCTAAGCGCGCTGCCGACAAAGGCATCAAAGACTGCGTTTTCGATCGCGGCGGATATATCTATCACGGCAGAGTCCAGGAACTCGCCGAAGGCGCCCGTGAAGGCGGCCTGAATTTCTGAGAAAGGAGAAACATTTATGGCTAAATTAGATGCATCACAGTTTGAACTCACCGAGCGTGTAGTTTCCATCAACCGTGTATCAAAAACCGTTAAGGGCGGCCGCATAATGAAATTCTCCGCTCTTGTAGTTGTCGGCGACGGCAACGGAATAATCGGCTTCGGTCTCGGTAAATCCGGCGAAGTTCCCGATGCTATCCGTAAGGGTATTGAAGATGCCAAGAAGAACCTCATCCAGGTTGCTCTCAAAGGCACCACCATTCCTCACGAAATCATCGGTAAGTTCGGCGCAGGCGTTGTGCTTCTCAAGCCCGCCGCTCCCGGTACCGGCGTTATCGCCGGCGGCCCCGTTCGTGCCGTTGTTGAGACCGTAGGTATCAAGGATATCCGTACAAAGGCTCTTCGTTCCAATAACCCCTGCAACGTAGTAAGAGCCACCATAGACGGACTTGCAAAGCTGCGCAATGTTGAAGAAGTTGCAGCCATCAGAGGCAAATCCGCTAAGGAAATATTAGGTTAAGGAGGGCTGAGAAATGGCAGATTTACAGATTAAACTTGTCAAGAGCCTCATCGGTTCAACACAGCCCCAGATAGCGACAGCACGTGCACTTGGTCTGAGAAAAATCGGCGACGTTACAGTTCAGCCCGATAACGATGCAACCAAGGGTAAGATCAAGAAGCTTTCACACCTTCTTGAAGTCAGCGAAGTCGAATAAGGAGGCGCAGATATATGAAATTACATGATCTCGCACCCGCTTCCGGCTCTACCAAAGAGCGCAAGCGTATAGGTCGCGGTCCGGCTTCCGGTCAGGGCAAAACCGCCGGTAAGGGCCACAAGGGCCAGCTGGCCCGTGCAGGCAGAGGAATGAGAGCCGGTTTCGAAGGCGGCCAGATGCCTCTCCAGAGAAGAATCCCCAAGCGCGGATTCAACAACATTTTCGGCACCGAGATGGCTATCGTTAACCTTGCCACTCTCGATAAATACTATGATGACGGCGCAACCGTCACGATTGACTCCCTTGTGGAAAAAGGTATCCTCAAGAAAACTTTGGACGGCGTTAAGGTTTTAGGCAGAGGCGAGATTTCGAAGAAACTTACCGTTCAGGTAAATGCTTTTTCCGAAAGCGCCAAGACCAAGATCGAGGCCGCCGGAGGAAAGGCAGAGGTGATCTGATTTGTTCCAGACTATAGTTAATGCGTGGAAGATTGCCGACCTCAGAAAAAAGATTCTCTATACCTGCCTTATAGTGCTTATATTCAGAATCGGTTCGGCCATCCCCGTTCCCTTCACCAACATAGGTGAGTTCGGTATCATTGAAGATCAGAATGCCGGCACCTTTATGAACTACCTCAGCATGATGACAGGTGATGCGTTCAACTACGGAACCATTTTCGCGATGTCCATCACCCCGTACATCAACAGTTCGATTATTATGCAGCTGCTCGCAGTTGCAATTCCCGCTCTCGAAAGACTCCAGCATGAAGGCGAAGAAGGCAGAAAGAAGATTGCTTCTATCACCCGTTTCGTTACCATCGCGCTCGGTCTTCTCCAGAGTACCGCTTATTACTTCTATCTCCGCAGCCAGGGCAAACTTGTTACCGACGCTACAGGCGCTCAGTACACCGGTTTCTATGCAGTATTCCAGGCAATCGTAATCATCGCCTGCTTTACCGCAGGTACAGCCCTTATCATGTGGCTCGGTGAAAGAATCAACGAAAACGGCATCGGCAACGGTATTTCAATCATACTCTTCGCCGGTATCGTTTCCAGAATTCCCACTCTTATCACAAGCCTTTACGGCCCCAACACCGGTTACATCCGTTACGGCGGTCCGTACTATGTGCTTTCACCCGTTGTAGGCATCATCCTCATCCTCATGATTGCTTTCATCGTATGGATGGACAATGCCGAAAGAAGAATTCCCGTTCAGTACGCAAAGAGAGTTGTAGGCCGTAAGATGTACGGCGGTCAGAGCACGTTCATGCCCATCAAGGTCAACATGTCCGGCGTTATGCCCGTCATCTTCGCTTCCTCAATTCTTTCTCTGCCCCCCACAGTTCAGATGTTCATCTCGAACAAACTGTCTGAGGACAGCGGCTGGAACAAGTTCTTTGATGTATTCTCTTCAAAGCACTGGGCTTACGCAATTATCTACTTTGTATTCATCATCGCTTTTGCATACTTCTATGCAAGCATTCAGTACAACCCCATTGAAATGTCCAAGAACATCCGTGAAAACGGCGGCTCAATTCCCGGCATTCGTCCCGGTGAGCCCACCGCAAGGTACATCGGCAAGATTATCGGCAGAATCACCCTTCTCGGTGCTCTTCTCCTGAGCGTTGTCGCTCTCTTCCCGATAGTATTCTCACAGGTCGCAACCTTCGCCCTCAACAAGGCAGGTTACGAAAACGGAATGAACGTTTCACTCGGCGGTACCTCAATCATCATTCTTGTCGGTGTTGCTCTTGAAACAGTCAAGCAGCTTGAGAGCCAGATGATGATGAGACACTATAAGGGCTTCCTTGACTGATGAAGAGGACAGTCCGCGGGGCGCTCGCCCCGATAAACGGAGGATTGGCATGATAGTGCTCAAAACATCCGAAGAAATTCGGCACATGAAAGAGGCCTGCAGAATTGCGGCCGGAGCATTAAGAGCAGGCGGGGAGGCAGTGGAGCCCGGCGTTTCAACTGCCTACATAAACCGGGTCGTGGATGATTACATCACCAAACACGGCGCTCACCCCACCTTCAAGGGGTACAACGGTTTTCCCGCTGCCGCATGCATATCCGTCAATGATGAGATCATTCACGGCATCCCCGCAGAATCCCGCATTATCAAGGCGGGCGACATAGTCAGCCTTGATGTGGGAGCAACCTTTAAGGGCTATGTCGGCGACAATGCCGCCACTTTCGCTTCCGGTGAGATTTCTCCCGAAGCACAGCGGCTGTGCGACACCACCAGAGAGAGCCTTTACGAAGGCATCAAGATGGCTGTTGCAGGCGGCAGACTCGGCGACGTCGGCTACACAATCCAGAGGTATTGCGAGGAAAGGGGCTTCTCCGTGGTCAGAGAATACACCGGTCACGGTGTAGGGAGAACCCTTCATGAAGATCCCAGCGTACCTAATTACGGCACACCGGGCCGAGGTGTGCGCTTGCTACCGGGCATGACCATCGCCATTGAACCGATGATTAACGCGGGCGTGGCGGCAATAAAACAAATGCCTGACGGTTGGACTGTCAAGACAAAGGACGGCAAACTATCAGCCCACTTTGAGCATACGATAGCCATTACGGCAGACGGTCCCGTTATTCTCACGCTTGAGTGAGGTGCGGAATATGCTTGAAAAAGGCAGAGTGGTTATTTCCCTCAAAGGCAGAGACAAAGGCTACCCCTTAGCAGTATTGCGACAGGAAGGAAAGACGGTGCTCGTCTGCGACGGAAAAGAGCGGCCCATTGACAGGCCCAAGATAAAAAACATCCGCCATATTGAGCCCACGCAGGCTGTTCTCGAAAGCGACGCTTTCACTTCGGACAGACATCTGCGCACGGCGCTCAGGGCTTACAGATGAAGGAGGGTATTTAATGTCCAAGCAGGATATGATTGAAATCGAAGGTACGGTTATAGAGGCTATGCCCAACGCAACCTTCCAGGTTGAATTGGAAAACGGCCACAGAATCATGGCTCACATTTCCGGTAAACTCAGGATGAACTACATCCGCATTCTTCCCGGAGACAAAGTCACAGTGGAAATGTCACCTTACGACCTTACCAAAGGCCGCATTACGTGGCGATCAAAGTAAAATCAAGGAGGTATTCTAAATGAAAGTCAGACCTTCTGTTAAGAAAATGTGCGAAAAGTGCAAAATCATCAAGCGCAAGGGAAAAGTAATGGTTATCTGTGAAAATCCCAAGCACAAACAGCGCCAGGGTTAATCCCGGCGAAAACCAGTATTTGGAGGTGCAACTGACAAATGGCGCGTATATCAGGTGTGGACCTGCCCAGAGATAAGAGAATAGAGATTGCTCTCACTTATATCTACGGCATCGGTCGTAAAACAGCAAGCGACATTATTGCAGCAACCGGCGTTGATCCCGACCTCAGAGTTAAGGATATGACCGAAGACGACGTTTCAAAACTTCGTGAGTATATCGATCACAATCTCAAGGTAGAAGGCGATCTCCGCAGAGAAACACAGTATGATATCAAGAGACTTATTGATATCGGCTGCTATCGCGGCGTACGTCACAGAAAGGGTCTCCCCGTAAGAGGCCAGCGTTCCAAGACCAACGCCCGCACACGCAACGGTCCCAAGAAGACCATTGCCAACAAGAAGAAGTAATCGAGGAGGGATATAATGGCTAAAGCAGTTAAAAAGACAACAGGTTCACGCAAACGCCGTGAGCGCAAGAATATTGAGCGCGGTGCAGCCCATATCCAATCCACCTTTAACAACACCATAGTTACCATTACCGACACCCAGGGCAACGCAGTTTCATGGGCAAGCGCAGGCGAAATGGGTTTCAGAGGTTCCAAGAAGTCCACTCCCTTCGCAGCTCAGACCGCCGCTGAGACGGCTGCCAAAATCGCTATTGATTACGGCATGAAGACTGTAGAAGTTTATGTTAAAGGCCCCGGTCAGGGTCGTGAAGCGGCAATCAGAGCTCTTCAGACAGCAGGTCTGGAAGTAAATATGATTAAGGATGTTACTCCCATTCCTCACAACGGATGCCGCCCGCCCAAGAGAAGGCGTGTGTAACCAGAATTTATTGGAGGTGTAACATAATATGGCAAGAAATATGCAGCCCATCGTCAAGCGCTGCAGAGCACTTGGCATTTCCCCCGCGGTAATGGGCTACACTGAGAAATCCAAGAGGAATTC
>JAEEHB010000043.1 GCA_016280595.1 Clostridiaceae bacterium
AGAGATGAAATTTGTGCATATTTGCAGGTTTTGACGACGAGGAATACTTGGCTGTATTCCGAGGAGGAAACCCTGCATAAGATGTGCAAAGGTCGCTCTTTGAGGCATTACTGTTTTATGACCCTCCGCCCTTTTGCACTGCAAGTCTTTTTATTATGGCTTTGTTTTTTTATTTCTTTAATTCCACAAGACCTATTGAGCCAACGGGGCACTGCTCCTGGCAGGCGCCGCAGCCGATACATTTTTCGTAGTCGACGTGAGCGCAGAATCTGTCAATTTCAATTGCCTCTGCGGGGCAGCCCTTTGCGCATTTCATACAGCCTATGCAGCCCGCCGAACATTCCTTGCGGGTAATCGCGCCCTTGTCGTGGTTTTTGCAGAGCACCGCCGCCTTGATTTCCTCAAGGGGAAGCATCTCAATAAGACCTTTGGGGCAGGCGTTCATACATTTCTTACAGGCTTTGCACATTGAAGGATTAATGTGCGCTATGCCGTTTTCAACCGAGATTGCGCCGTATTCGCACACGCTCATACAGTCGCCGTAGCCGAGACAGCCGTAGATACACTCTTTCGGTCCGCCGTATGCCTGAATTGCCATTTTACAGCTGATTACGCCCTGATAGATGAGTTTCTGCGCGGCGGCATCGTTGTTGCCTCTGCAGAGCACAACCGCGGCAACGGGCTTCACCGAAGAAGCCTCAACGCCGAGTATTTCGCTTATCTGCTTTGCGGCTTCGTTTCCGCCGGGGTTACAGAGTGCGGTGTCGGTGCATTCGCCCGACGAAAGAGCGGCGGCATAGCCGTCACAGCCCGAAAATCCGCAGGCGCCGCAGTTTGCGCCGGGAAGGCACTCTCTGATGGCGGCGGCTTTTTCGTCAACGGGCACGGAAAATACTTTTGATGCGATTGCAAGGGCAAGGGCGGCAACTGCGCCCGTAACCGCGAGGATAACAACCGCTGTTATGATAAGATGAAAATTCATTTCGCGCCCCCCTTAACCGAAAATGCTTTCAACTATTCCGGCAAATCCCTGGAATGAAAGCGAAACCAGGGAAGCGGCGATAAGCGTGATGGGGAAGCCCTGCAGGGCTTTGGGGATATCGTTGCCCTCAAGTCTTTCGCGCACGCCCGCGAAGAGGACCATCGCGATAAGGAAGCCGACACCCGCGCCTACCGAGTTGACTAAAGACTGCGCGAAGTTGTAGCCGCTCTCAACATTGAGAAGCACCACGCCGAGCACAGCGCAGTTGGTGGTGATAAGCGGCAGATAGATGCCGAGCGCCTGATAAAGCGAGGGGATAAATTTCTTGAGAATAATCTCAACAAACTGCACGAGAGCGGCGATAACGAGAATGAAGACTATCGTCTGCAGATACTCGAGACCGTTCTTTACAAGCAGATATTTGTTGATGGGGTAGGTCGCGGCTGTGGCGAGAGCCATAACGAAGATAACCGCAACGCTCATACCTACAGCGGTATTGAGTTTTTTGGAAACGCCCAGGAAGGGGCAGATTCCGAGGAACTGACATAAAACATAGTTCTCCGTGAGAACAACGGTAAGGAAAATAGCAATCATGATGCGCTCTCCTCCTTTGCCTTTTCTTCACAGGATTCGCCTTTGCCCGCCATCGAGCAGGCATCCGCCATCGGGCAGGCGGAGCAGTCTTTGAGCTCTGCCTTGGGCTTGCCTCTGCCCTCGGCAATCTTGTTGGCGAGAGCCATCACAAGGCCGAATACGAGGAAGCCGCCGGGAGCCATAACCATAACGCCCACGGGATTTGAAAACAGGGTAAAGCCCGTAAATCCGGTTACTCCGAAGAGGGCGGTCAGGCTGTCAATACCGTCAAGGAAGGTGCCCGAGCCGATAATCTCACGGATGGTAGCCATCACTATGAGGGCGAAGGTGAAGCCTATGCCCATGCCGAGACCGTCGAAGAAGGAAGCGGCAACGGGGTTTTTGCCCGCGAATGCTTCCGCTCTGCCGAGTATGATGCAGTTAACAACTATAAGGGGCAGATAAACGCCGAGAGCATCGTTGAGCGCAGGCACAAACGCCTTTACAAGCATCTGGACTATCGTAACGAAAGAAGCGATAACCACTATGTAAGCGGGAATTCTGATTTTTGAGGGAATTATTTTTCTGAGGGCGGAGATAACAACGTTTGAGCAGATAAGCACAAGCGTTGCCGCTATGCCCATACCTATCGCGTTGGTCACCGAAACGGAAACCGCAAGGGTCGGGCAGGTGCCGAGCACGAGTCTGAGCACGGGATTCTCTTTTATGAGACCTTTGCTGAATTCTTTACCGAGTTTTGCTTTTTCAGCCATTTGCCCTCACCTCCTCATAGCAGAGTAACGCATTGTTAACGGCGTCTGTAACAGCCGTTGAAGTTTTGGTCGCGCCCGAAACGGCATCAACTGTGCCGCCGTTTTTCGTGAGCGCCGCCGAGCCGAAGAGCCCGGTAAACTGCGAAAGGAAACTTTCGTTTTTGGGAATCTTTCCTCCGATTGAAGGAGTTTCGTCTATTTCGAGGAAACTGATGTTTTTAACCTTGCCTTCACTGTCAATGCCGACCATAAGTTTGACGGTGCCGTTGTATCCGCCTTTGCCTTCCGCGGTGACCGCGTAGCCGGCGATTTCTCCGTCTTTGCCGTAAGCGGGGGCGTAAACTCCGAATTCGTTTTCAGCCGTGTCGCCGAATTTGTCGGCGTCGGGCAGCACTTCCTTCATAGCCGCCGCGCTCGCCTTTGCCGCGTTTGCTTCAATAACCGGAGCGGTAACATCGTTTGTAACTCCGAGCAGAGTCGCCGCAATCAGGCAGATAAGGAAAAGTACCAGGGTGGGGACAAGAAATTCCTTTATGTTTTTCATGCTGTCTCCTCCTTCGCCTTTTTCTCTTTCTTGGGAGTGCCGAAGGGCTTGGGAGTGGTGATTCTCTCAATAAGAGGAGTTGCTATATTCATAAGAATGATTGAGTATGATACGCCTTCGGGCAGTGAGCCGAAGATACGGATGAGGCTTGTGATAAGGCCGCAGCCGATTGCGTAAATCACTTTGCCCTTAGTGGAAATGGGGCTTGTGGTGTAGTCGGTCGCCATAAATACAGCGCCGAGCACAAGGCCGCCGGAGAGCACCTGATAGGCAACGTGATTGAAATCACCCTTGCCCGCTATAAGCATAATCACGGCAACCGTGCCGATATAGACGCAGGGGATAACCGGGGTGATAACCTTGCGCACAACAAGATAAAGGCCGCCGAGCACAAGCGCGACTATGCAGGTTTCACCGAGGCAGCCGCCTCTGATGCCGAGCAGCATATCGGTGAGTGACGGAAGGGCTTCGCCCTCTGCAACTGCGAGAGGTGTGGCTCCCGTGAGAGCCTCAACTTTGGTAAGATTCATAAAGCCCGCCATGGGTGCGGTCCATTTGGACATCTGACCGAATGAAAGCAGCATAAAAATTCTGCCTGCGATTGCGGGGTTTACGAAATTCTGACCGATGCCGCCGAAGCACTGCTTAACGATTATGATTGCTACCGCGTCGCCGACGATTACCATCCATACGGGAAGGCCGGAGGGGCAGTTGAAAGCAATCAGTATGCCGGTAACAACCGCGCTCAGGTCGCCGAGTGTGTTGCTGCGCCCGAGAATCTTTCTCATAGCGTATTCAAACACAACGCAGGCGATAACCGAAACCGCCGTGAGCACGAGGGCTCTCAGCCCGAATATAATGCCGGAGGCGATGAGAGCGGGGCAAAGCGCGATAATCACATCAAGCATCACGCTTCGCGTTGTTTTGGTGGTGCGAAGGTGAGGCGAAATGCTCACGTGAAGGGTTTTGCCGTTAATCATTTCTTTGCCGCCTCCTCTCTTAATATTGTTTTTGCAAGTCTCATATACTGCACAAGAGGTTTGCCTGCCGGGCAGGAGAATGCGCAGGAGCCGCATTCCATACATACCATAGCGCCCATACGGTTGAGGGCGGCGGGGTCTTTCGCCTTTACCGCTCTTACGATGTTTGTGGGCGTAAGGCTGAGCGGGCACGCCGATGCGCAGGAGCCGCATCTTATGCAGTCTGTTTCTTTCTTGAGTATCGCGTCATCCTCCGCGAAAGCGAGAATGGCGTTATTCTGCTTGAGCACGGGGAAATCGGTGCCGACTATGGCAACGCCCATCATCGGGCCGCCCATAATCAGTTTGCAGGGGTCTTTTGAAAAACCGCCGCAGAAGTCAATGATTTCGCCGATGTTTGTGCCGATGGGCACTCTCACGTTTTTGGGCTCTTTGATTGCGGAGCCGTCAATTGTGAGCGAGCGTGAAACGAGAGGTTTGCCCGTCTTGATATACCTTGAGATAAACGCCACCGAAGCAACATTCATCACCACACAGCCTACGTCTGCGGGCAGTTTTCCGGGCGGGACCTTTCTGCCGGTGGCGGACTGTACCATCATCTTTTCCGCGCCCTGAGGATATTTTGACTTGAGGACCATTACCTTGACCTCGTCGTTTACATCCTCTCTGTCATCGGCAATTCTCTTGAGAATCTTGAGCGCCTCGGGCTTATTGTCCTCAACGGCGATTACAACCTTTTTGAAGCCGAACATATCTTTGATCATATAGACGGCCGAAAGGATGTCCCAGGAATTGTCAATGCACTCGCGGTAGTCAACAGTGATGTAGGGCTCGCACTCCGCAGCGTTGATGACGAGGGTGTCTATACCCTTGTCGGGCGGAAAACTGAGTTTGACGTGAGTGGGGAAACCCGCGCCGCCCAGACCTACGAGGCCCGACGCTCTCACCGCTTTGATGAAATCCTCGCGGCTGTTGATTTCAGGGGCTTTGATGCCTTCCCAGAGTCTCATTTCGCCGTCGGATTCAATGGTGACCGCCTTTGCCATATTGCCCTGCGGCATCTTGATGTCGCTGATTGCGGTGACTTTGCCGGAGACGGTAGCGTGAATCGGAGCCGATACAAACTTGTCGGTATCTCCTATCAGCTGACCGACCGCAACTTCGTCACCCACCTTGACTACCGGCTCGCAGGGTGCGCCGATATTCATCTGCATAGGGATAGTTACGGATTTGGGGGTATCGATTCTGATAACTTCGCAGTCCGCGGTGTTTTTGTGGTGAGCCACTTTGACGCCGCCTCTGACCTGTTTGACTGCGGTCAGAACACCCCCGGGAAGTTTCGCCATATTTTTCCCTCCTGATATTTATCTCCTGATATATTTTTTCATTTTATCAAGCGCCGGAAGAACCGCCGCAAAAATAACGCCTGTGATTACGCCCGTGATTACGCCGAAGAGCGCGAGAAAAGGAGCGTAATAGAAAGTCATCCTGCTGCCCGTGATAACGCAGGAAGCGCACAGCTGCCCGAAATTGTGGCACAGCGAGCAGATTACCGAAATGCCGATAAAGCCGAGTTTCTTCTGCGCGAAGGTGAGCAGAAGCCACGCCGCGAGGCAGGATAGAAGCCCGCCCGATATGCTCATTATAAAAGCGGTAAAGCCTCTCGTGGCAAAAGCGAAAAGCGACTTTGCCAGCGTGATTATAAGCGCCTCGGGAAGCCCGAGCGAGTTTGCCGCAAACATCGTGATGATGTTTGAAAGTCCGGGTTTTGCCCCCGGCGGTAAAAACGGAATTTCGGGAATAAGGCTCTCAAAAAAACTTATCGCTATCGCCTGCGCGCAGAGTACGGCGCACAGCGCAGGTCTGAAATTGGGGTCCGCCCCGTTAGTGTTTCTTTTCATAATATCAGTATGTCACGGCGTCGGGGCCCGAGCCTGTGATGCTCACAACGGTCTTTGCCGGCAGGCACACGGCTATATCCCCCGCCTTTGAAAGTCTGCCCGATTTGACGCAGATTTTATCTCTGCATCCGGAGGACTCAAAATAAATCTCTCCGTTTTCCGCCGCGATTACAACCTGCGGGTCGGTGTCGGGCATAATTGTTATTTTCTCTTTTACTTCGTCAAGGTCTATTCTGTCGGTTACGGCGGAATCAACCGTGATTACGGCAATCCTTCGCTCCGATTTGCTTCCTCTTAAGAATATGAAGAGGAGAGCGAGCGCGGCAACGCCGAGCACAATGAATATATCCGCTTTTTTCAGAGGCTTGTTTTTCATTTTACGCCCTCTGCCCTGTAGTAATCGTCCGTGATTTCGAGGCTGTCTTTTACGCCGTCTGTGGCATAAACTCCGCCGTCTTCATATACAAACACGGCTTCGCACCCGAATTCTTTGCACAGCGTTTCTCCCTTTTCGCGCCCGAGCACGAAGCACGCGGTTGAAAGCGCGTCGGAGAGTGTGCCGCCCGGAGCAATAACCGTAACCCCCGCGAGCCCGCTGTTTACGGGATAACCCGTTCCGGGGTCGAGAATATGGTGATATCTTACGCCGTCTTTTTCGAAATATCTCTCATAGTTTCCGCTCGTTGAAACAAAGCAGTCTCCGAGCGTGAGCACCGCCATATAGCCCGCCGAGCGCGGGTCCTTGATGCCGACGGTGAATTCCCCGGAGCCGTAAAGCATAATACTGCCGCCGAGTGAAACGACCGCTCTGCTTATTTTCTCCCGCCCGAATTCTTTTTCGATTTCGTCAAGGGCGATGCCTTTGCCCGCCGCGCCGAAATCAAGGGATATGCCTTCGGGGAATTTTATTTTTCCGTCTGTATAATCGAGTTTGTCCGCTCCCGTTAGAGCGAGCGCTTTTTTAATTTCGTCATCCGACGGCACTCTTTCGTTTTCCGTGCCTATGCCCCAGAGGTCAGTGAGCGTGCCGAGCGTAAAATCAAACGCGCCGCCGCTTTTTTCGTAAACTTCAAAAAGCGTGTCGAGGTAAGGCGCAAGTTCTTCGGGAATTCTGCCGCCGCGATTCAGATTGATTTCATTTACCGCGCTTGTATCGCTGTGCCTTGAAAGCAGGGCTGTATCAAGTTCACTTGTGATTTCCGATACGGAGGAAAGAGCCTTTTTCGCGTCCGCTCCGCGCACCTTGACGGTGTTATAGGTATCCATGGCGGTAAAGGAGCCCGTGTATTCTTTTGAAAGCGCTCCGTAAACGGCCCCTGACGCCAGCGCGGCAGCGCACACAAGAGCAAGAATTATTGTTACAGGGCGTTTCTTTCCCATACCTACCTCAATATATCACAGTATTATATAGTATAATACACCTTTTAAAGATTCTTATCAATAATAAAATGGAGAAATCATTGATTTTTTCGCCGAAATCTTTATAATGATAGTATGAAACAGAAAGCGGAGGAAATACAGATGACATACGATGTATATATGCCCGTAAGATGCATTTACGGCAAAGACGCCGTAACAGAAAATTCGTCGCTTTTTAAAGGGCTCGGCTCACGCTGCCTCATAGTCACGGGTAAGCACGCCGCAAAGGCGAGCGGAGCACTTGACGACGCGTGCAAAGCGCTTGAAAAAGAAGGCATCGCATACGCCGTTTTCGATGAAATAACGGCAAATCCCCTGCTCTCCTCCTGCCGCAAGGCGGGCGAAAAAGCAAGGGAAATAAATGCTGATTTCATTCTCGGCATCGGCGGAGGCTCTCCGCAGGATTCGTGCAAGGCGATTGCGATTTACGCGACCAACCCCGACCTTTCAGAGCTCGATATCTACAAAAGAGTTTACAATAATCCTCCCCTTCCCGTCGCCCTCATCGGCACTACCGCCGGCACGGGCAGTGAGGTGACGGCGGTCAGCGTGCTCACCAATGATGAAACGGGCGTAAAGAAGAGCATAAAAGGGCCCGACTGCTACGCGAAAATTTCTTTCTGCGACCCGAAATACACCTACTCCGTGCCGCTCGAGCAGACAATATCAACCGCGCTTGACGCCTTTGCCCACGCGGCGGAAGGCTTCTTCACGGCAAAATGCGAAGGCATCGAGAGGCTCTACGCCGAAAAATGCATCCCCTCTCTCTATTCCTGCCTCAAAGCCCTGGCACAGGGTGATGAGATAACGGAAGACCTGCGCGATGAACTCTATTACGGCTCAATTTACGCGGGCCTTGTAATCAACACCTGCGGCACCGCTTTTCCTCACCCGATGGGCTATGTGCTCACGGAAAACTACGGCGTGTTGCACGGCACGGCCTGCGCCGCGTTTTATTCGCCCTTCCTTGACAGGTGCGCAGAGTTTTCGCCCGAAAAGGCAAAATGCTTCTTCGAGATGACGGACGAAAAAGAAAAAGTGAAGAGCCTTATCGCTTCGCTCACTCATATAAGCGGCATAAAGATGAGCCCCGAAGAGGCTCACAAATACTCCGAAAGATGGGCGTCCGTTACGCCCGGCAACTTCCTCGCCTCGCCCGGCTCGCTCACGAGAGAGGAAGCGGAGGCAATACTGAACGAACTTTTCGGATAAAGCGAAACAAAAAAACCAGGACTGCCTGTTTTTTACAGACAGTCCTTTTGTTATTTATCAATCTGCCGAAAGAAACCGGGACATAAGCCCGGGTCCGTATTCAACGAAATCTCCGGTCAGGGAGGCTGTCGTTTCGTTGACCGAGTCAACTCCGGAGTCAACCTCTTTACCCTTGTGATAAATCATAAACGGTACGGGGTCTCTCGCGTGAGTCATGGTGACTATCGGGGTCGGGTGGTCGGGCAGAATCATCATCTTATAGTCTTCTCCGCAGCTGTCAAGGTAGCCGAGCAGCACGGGGAGGACTTTTTCGTCGATGAGTTCAATCGATCTCACCTTGTTTTCGGGCTCGTTTCTGTGTCCGCATTCATCGGGGGCTTCAAAGTGAAGATAAACAAAGTCCGCTCCGTTTTTCCACTCTTCAACAGCCGCTTTCGCCTTACCCTCGAAGTTTGTATCGATATATCCCGTCGCGCCCTCAACCTCGGGGGTGTTCATCCCTGCGCAGATGCCTATGCCTTTGAGCAGGTCAACGGCGGAAATGATGCTGCCTTTGAGCCCTCTGAGTTTTTCAAAGGATTCGAGCGCGGGTTTGCCGCCCTCGCCCCAGAGCCAGATTGAGTTTGCGGGCCTCCTGCCCTCGGAAATTCTCTTGATGTTTACGGGATGATTTTTGAGGAAATCATAACTTTCCTTCATCATTGCGATGAGTTTCGCCGCGTTGGGCGAAGTTGAAAGATATTCGCCTATAACCCTGCCCGAAATATCGTGCGGAGGGGTCATATTGCCGAGGTCGGTGGTGCCGTTGTTTACTATAAGGCAGTGGCGGTAACTTACGCCGCTGTAAAAAGCGAATTCGTCGTTGCCGAAATGCTCCTGCACGCTCTTTATTATTTCAGCCGCCTCGGCGGTTGAAATATCGCCTGCCGAATAATCGACCATCGTTTTTGCGCTGTAATCTTCCTCGTCGCTCAGGGTTACAAGGTTGCACCTTAAAGAAACGTCGGTGTCTTTCATTTTTACACCGATGCTCACCGCCTCGAGGGGCGAGCGACCCGTGTAGCAAACGGCGGGGTCGTAGCCGAGCACGCTGAGGTTTGCGACATCCGAGCCGGGTTTGAGCCCGTCGGCAACCGTCCTGACCATACCCACTCTGCCTTTTCTGCCGAGCGAGTCAAACAGGGGCTTTTTCGCCACCTGCATCGGCGTTTTGCCGTCAAGCGCGGGCACGGGGTAATCCGCCATGCCGTCATATAAAACTACCGCGTATTTCATTTGCTTTCTCCGTCCTGCCCGTCATCTTTTTTGTTTTTGCCCGATTTAGATGTAGCCACCGCGCAGACAACCGCCGCCACGAGCGCAATCACGGCAATGAGGGCAAAAATCAGCACCTTATCGTTACTGCCTGTGTCGGGCGAAGGTACAGCCGCTTCGGGGCCTGCGGCAAGGGCGTAAATTGCAACCGTCACCACGCCGAGCACAAGCAGGGCGCACATAACAATTGCGATTATTCTGATAATAAGATTTCTCTTTTTCATAAGGCGGTCTCCTTACAAACGCTTATTTCAGAAGGGCTTTCATTGCCTCGCCTATCGAATCGGCAATCTCGGATGCCTTTTCTTTGGTTTCGGCTATGCCCGTGATGTATATCTTGATTTTCGGCTCGGTGCCCGAAGGTCTCATAATTACGAAGTTGCCGCCGGGCAGCTCGTAAGCGAGGATATTTGACTTGGGCAGGGTGATTGCCTCTTTCTCTCCGGTGCGGTTGTCGATAATCTCGCTCGTGTTGTAGTTATAGTGTCTGAGCACTTCGAAGTCCGCGATGCTTGCGGGGGGATTTGCCGCCGTTGACGACATAATCTCAGCCATCTTTGCCATACCGTCGGCGCCTTCATAAGCGAAGTTGAGCAGTTTGTTGCTGAAATAGCCGAATTCGGCGTAAAGTTCATCAAGCACATCGGCGAGTGTTTTGCCCTGTGACTTGTAATATGCCGTCATTTCACAAATCATAAGAGAAGCGGCAACTGCGTCTTTATCCTTTGCGTGAGTGCCGATAAGGTAGCCGTAACTTTCCTCAAAGCCGATGATGAAATCGTCTTTTTTGCCCTGCGCCTCAAGGCCCGTGATAACTTCGCCGATATATTTGAATCCTGTGAGCACGTCAACGAGTTTCGCGCCGTATTTGGCACAGATTCTGTCAACAAGTTTGGTTGAAACGAAGGATTTCACCACTACCGGGTTTTCGGGCAGAGTGCCGAGCGCCTTTCTCTGTGAGAGCAGGTAGTTTACAAGCAGGGCGCCTATGTCGTTGCCGGTAAGCAGCGCGTATTCGCCGTGTGTGAGCACCGCCGTGCCTACTCTGTCGCAGTCCGGGTCGGTGGCAAGCAGAAGGTCCGCTTTGAAGTCCTTTGTCATTTCAAGTCCGCACTCAAACACCTGGCGGATTTCGGGGTTGGGATAGGGGCAGGTCGGGAAGTTGCCGTCGGGCAGTTCCTGCTCTTTTACAACCTCTATGTTTTTGTAGCCCGCTCTGTCAAGCACCGTCCTTACGGGGATATTGCCCGTGCCGTTAAGGGGTGAATAAATGATTTTCACATCGCTCTGCTTCACGATTTCGGGGTGAAGAGGTCTCGAAAGGCAGAGAGCGTAATATTCTTCGATTATATCGTCGGAAATATACCCGATAAGGCCTTTTGCTTTCGCCTCGTCGAAATCCATAGTCTTGATTCCGCCGAACATATCGGTTTTGCAGATGAAGGAGTAGGTGCGCGCGGCGGCCTCTTCTGTCATCTGATAGCCTCTGGGATCATAGCACTTGTAGCCGTTGTACTTTGAAGGATTGTGGCTGGCTGTGATGACTATGCCGCTCTGACAGGAGAGCCTCATAACCGCGTATGAAACGAAGGGCGTGGGCATAAGGCGGCTGTACATATACACCTTGATGCCGTTTGCCGCAAGGATTTTCGCGCTCTCATAGGCGAAATCTTCGGATTTGATTCTCGAGTCGTAGCCTATGGCAACGCTCGACTGTGAATACTCGCTGTTAAGGTAATCGGCAAGACCCTGAGTCGCCTGACCGACCGTGTAGATGTTCATTCTGTTTGTGCCCGCTCCGAGCACACCCCTGAGACCGGCTGTGCCGAATTCAAGGTTGCGGTAAAATCTGTCAAGAATTTCGTCTTCGTTGCCCGCTATCGCTTCAAGTTCGCCGTGCAGTTCGTCGTTGCCTTCGGTGCCCTTGAGCCAGGCGGAATACAGTTCTTTTACATTGTTCATACCCTGTACCTCCGTAAAAATATCCACCCTTTATTTTAAGACATAAAGGGTGGATTGTCAAGAATTATGAACTTACAGAGAAGCGAAGAAATCAATCACCACGCTCACAAGACTGCGCGCGAAATAGCCGAGCGCGAGGATGTATGACTGCGGCGTGTCGCCCGTGTTTCCGTAGGGCACATCCGTCTGCTTTTCAAAGTGAGCGTCGCCTCTTTTTACGCTTCCCTCATAGGTGTACATCTCGTTTTCGTAGTTTGTCAAATCGTTTTCGTCAAGGGTGATGAGGCGGTAGCCGTAGGGTCCGCTTTTCGCCATCTCGGCACCGTAGTTGAAGCCCATTTCAATGCCGTCGTAAGTACCTGTAAAGCCCTCAATATGCTGATGTCCGAAGTACGCTCCGATTACATCGCCCTGCTCTTTCCACGCCTTGAATTCATAGGTGGGCTCGCACGGAGCATAGGCGAAATAGTTATAGCCCGCCGCCCTCCCGGGGTCAAGGCGGTAAAACTTTAAGCCCTTCGCTCTCGCCCCTTCGTCAAAGGGTGAGCACTCGGTGAAAAGATTGCCTATATCATCCGCTTGTATGTGCTGAAAAGCGATTGCGGGTACGGGCTCGCCGCCGTTTCTTTCTCTGATTTCCGATGACTTGCGCGAATACCAGTCAACCTGGTCGTTGTTAAGTCCGTGCCTGCCGGTATCCATAATCCAGAGGTTGAATTTATCCGCGCCGGAGGAATCGGTTATCTCAAGGTGATAGTCTATCCTGCCCTCCGAATCATCGCTTTCGTCAAAGGTGAGGCAGTTTGAGTAGTGAGAATAAAACTCAAGCCACTCCTCGTTTGTGATTTCGGCCTTGTAGTCGTTGTTGCCCTGCACAATCGCAAAGGGTACGCCCGACGCCTGAAAAACAGAGAGCACGGCATCAGCCGCCGTCTTTACGTTTTCAAGAGTTTTCTCACGGTCAACCTTGCCGAGATTTTTAACAACAACACCGTCTCTGAAGGGCTCGTCATCCGTAAAGAAATCGAGCACGGGCCTTGAATCCTCAATCAGGTCGCCCGTAAACACGATAAGGTCGGGCGAGGTTTCCTCTATCGCCTTTTCAATAAGGTTAAGCATATCGGGCGCGGGATTCTGATCATCCTGCGTATCCGACAGCACAAGAATTTTGAATTTTCCGCCGCCGAAACCAAGTGAACTGTCCTGCGCAAATCCGCTTACGGAAAAAGCGGAAAAAAGTATCAGCGCGCAGCAGAGCAGAGCCGTCATTTTCTTCATAATCACACTCTCCTTTCGTAATTGTCTGCTCATTATACCAAATTTGTCAGTTTTTTCAAGTGATGCGTTTTTGTTCTCCGCTCCCCTGCCGAGAGCCCAGCCCTTATAAAATACTTGAAATATTTATATATATATAGTATAATGTGTTAAATATGTGCCAAAAAATCGGAAAACGCAGGCATACGAAAAGCGGCTTTTTTACGGAGAAAAAATATGATAACTTCGGCTTATTTTGATAACAGCGCCACCACGATGCCCTGCGAAGAAGCGGTGCTTGCGGCGGAAAAAGCAATAAAGGAATTCTGGGGAAATCCCTCCTCTCTGCACGGCGTCGGAAACTCCGCAAACGCCCTGCTCGAAGGCAGCAGAGAAGCAATCGCGGATTTTCTTCACTGCTCACCGGGCGAAATTTATTTCACATCCGGCGGCACGGAAAGCGATAACCTCGCCGTGCTGGGCGCCGCAGAAAAAATGAAGAGATACGGTAAAAGAATAGTATCAACCGAAATCGAGCACCCCGCCGTTTATGATACGCTCACGAAACTCGGCAACAGCGGCTTTGAAATAGTCAGGCTTAAACCGGGCGCGGACGGAAACATAAGCGAAAAAGATCTGTTTGACGCCGTAACACCCGACACAATTCTCATAAGCATGATGGCTGTCAACAACGAAACGGGCGCTGTGCTGCCCGTCGCTTCTGCAAAGAAGGCGGCTGTGAGAGCGGACTCGCACGCCCTTATTCACTGCGACGCGGTGCAGGCATTCGGCAAGATGCCGCTAAGACCCTCCTCGCTCGGAGTTGACCTTATGAGCATAAGCGCACATAAGATTCACGGCGTAAAAGGCGCAGGCGCGCTCTACATAAGCAAAAACGTCTCCATACTTCCCCGCGTTTACGGAGGCGAGCAGGAGAGCAAGGTGCGCCCCGGCACTGAGGCTGTGCCCGCGATAGCGGCATTCGCCGCCGCGGTTAAGGCCCTGCCCAATATAAACGCAGAAAGAGAAAAAATGTCCGCCCTCAGAAAGAGGATGCTTGACCGCTTTGCTCTTGAAGGCGGCATTGAGGTAAACTCCCCCGCGGATTCCTCACCCTATGTGACAAACGTATCCGTAACAGGCATAAAAAGCGAGCCGATGCTCAACTTCCTCTCCGCAAACGGAGTTTACGTTTCATCGGGCTCAGCCTGCTCAAAGGGTAAAAAGAGCAGAGTGCTCAAAGCGATGAATCTGCCCGGCGGGCGCCTCGAAAGCCCCATAAGAATCAGTTTTTCACGATACACCACCGAGGAGGAAATCGACTTCCTCTGCGATATGATTGCCCGCGCGAAAAAAGAAATTTACTCTAAATAAACCGGAGACCGCGATGAAAGAAGTTATACTTATCAAAAACGGTGAGCTTGCACTCAAAGGCCTCAACAGGCGCACATTTGAGGACATTCTCATTAAAAATATGAAGCACCGCCTCTCGTCACTCGGCAAATTCGATTTTTCGGTTGCTCAGTCAACCATAGTCGCCTCCCCTGCGGACGACAGCATCGACCTTGACGAAGCCTGCGAAAAAATCGCGAAGGTATTCGGCATAGCGGCATTTTCGAGAGCGGCGGCGGTTGAAAAAGATTTCAATGTGATACTCGACGCCTGCGTCAAATACCTTGAAGATGAACTCAGCTGCGCAAAGACCTTCAAGGTTGAAGCGAAGAGGAGCGATAAAAAATTCCCGCTTCAGTCTCCCGAAATATGCAGGGAAACGGGCGGCAGAATTCTTGAAGCCTTCCCTCACCTCACGGTTGACGTACACTCGCCCGATGTGGTGGTAAATGTTGAAATCAGGGACGAATACGCCTACATTCACGGCAGGCAGATAAAAGGCTCGGGCGGTATGCCCGTAGGCTCGTCCGGCAAAGCGTGCCTGCTCATTTCCGGCGGCATTGACAGCCCCGTGGCCGGCTATATGATGGCTAAAAGAGGGCTTGAACTTACCGCCGTGCATTTTGCCTCTCCCCCCTACACAAGCGAGAGAGCGGAGCAGAAGGTACACTCACTGCTCGGGAAAGTGTCGGAGTATTCGGGCAAAATCGGTCTGTGGGTAGTCCCCTTTACCGGTATTCAGGAAAAAATCAAGGATAACTGCCCCGAAGAAATTTTTACCGTGATTATGCGCCGCATGATGATGAGGGTTGCTCAGATAATAGCCCTTCGCGAAAAGGCGGGCGCGCTCATCACGGGCGAGAGCGTAGGTCAGGTGGCAAGCCAGACTCTCTACGCCATGATTTGCACCGACAATGTGTGCGATATGCCCGTATTCAGGCCGCTCATAGGTATGGATAAAGACGAGGTCATCGCGATTTCGAGAAAGATAGATACATTTGATATTTCCGTGCTTCCCTACGAAGACTGCTGCACGGTATTCACCCCGAAGCACCCGAGAACAAGGCCGACTCTCGACTATGTGGAGCGCGCCGAAGAGGCCTTCGATTACGCGCCGATGATAGCCGAAGCGGCTCAGAATGCAAGATTTGTTAACATCAGCGCCAGATAATTATTAACATTCAGGAGATATACTGAAATGTCGATATGTGAAATACTGTCGGTCGGCACCGAAATCCTGCTCGGCGATATTCTCAACACAAACTGCAGATTTCTCTCCCGCGCGCTTGCCGATATGGGCATCTCCGTGCTCTACCACGAAACCGTGGGCGACAATGAGCAGCGCCTCGCCGACGCGCTTGAGCGCGCCCTGGGCAGAAGCGATATAGTGATAACCACAGGCGGGCTCGGGCCCACACCCGACGATATTACAAGAGACGTCTGCACAAAGGCTTTCGGTTATGAACTCGAATTCAGACCGGAACTTGCCCGGCAGATTGAAGATTATTTCACAAGAGCGGGCAGAAAAATGGCTGACAGCAACCTGCGTCAGGCATATGCCCCCAAAGAAGCAACCGTGTTCAGAAACTACAACGGCACCGCACCCGGTCTCGGTATGAAAAAAGACGGCAAGTGCCTTGTGCTCCTGCCCGGCCCTCCGTTTGAGGCGGAGCCGATGTTCAGGCAGAGCGTTGTGCCCTTCCTCGAAGAGTACCGCACCTGCACGATAGTTTCGCATCAGGTGCGCACAATCGGCATAGGCGAAAGCACTATGGCTCAGATTGCGGGCGAACTGCTCGACGGCGAAAATCCCACTGTCGCCCCCTACTGCAAAACAGGAGAGGCGTATCTCAGAGTTTCCGCAAGAGCGCACAATAAAGAAGAGGCGGATCTGCTCTGCGCCCCCGTGATTGAAGAACTGAAAAAGCGCCTGGGCGATTATGTTTACGGCATTGATGTTGAAGGCGTTGAGCAGGCGGTTGTGCCCCTTCTCAAAGAAGCAAATCTCACCGTTGCGACAGCCGAAAGCTGCACGGCGGGTTTCATAGCAAAAAGGATAACCGATGTGCCGGGCGCAAGCGCGGTGTTTAAGCACGGCATCATCACCTACGCAAACGAAGTAAAGGAAAAGGCTCTCGGAGTAAGCCCCGAAACTCTCGCTCTGCACGGCGCCGTCAGCGAAGAGACGGCAAGAGAAATGGCGCAGGGCGTGCGAAAAGTGACGGGCGCGGACATCGGCCTTTCGGTAACCGGTTTCGCGGGCCCCGATTCAGACGAAGAGGGCAAAGCGCCGGGCCTCATATATACCGCTCTTGACGCGCCGGGAGTAACCCTGTGCGAAAAGATTGAAACAGGCAGAAACGACAGAGACTACAACCGCTTTGTTGCCGCCTCGCGCGCGCTCAACCTGCTGCGCAGATATCTTACAAGCAAACCTCACCAAGGAGGATAACCCAATGAAAAATAAAATCTGGAGTATACTGTGCCCCGTGTTTGCGGTGGCCGCGGCAGTGCTTATAGTGCTCTCCGCGCTCAATTTCCGCAGCGGCGCGGGAGGAGAGGAAACCGCCTCTCAGGCAAACTGGTCGCTCGCTGAAGGCGCTGTTACCGACACGCTTTCCCAAAACCTTGCCGCAGTAATTCCCAACAATATGAAAAGCGTCAAGTATCCCGACGGCATTCTCGAAAATATGAAACCTCTCTATGCCGCCAACAGCCACACGGCTGCCCTGCTTTCAATTCCGGGCACCGAGATTGACACTCCGGTGGTGCAGAGCAAAGACAACAGCCACTATCTCACCTACGATTTCTATGAGAGATATACCACCGAGACGAGCAGCCTCAACTACGGCAATATCTACCTCGATTACCGCTGCAGCAACACGGCGGATATCTCAAAGAATATGATAATCCACGGCCACACCACAGGCAGGTCCGACGGAATTCCGAAGCAGTCCTTCCGCTCGCTTTACGATTACAGGAGCAAGGATTATTTCATCAAAAACCCGATAATGAAACTCACCACTCTCTACGGTGAATATACATACAAAATCTGCGCGGTATTCCTTTCCACCACCGAGCCTTCGGCGGATAACGGATACTTCTTCAATTATATTTACCCCGATATGTCCGAAAACAATATGGTCGGCTATATTCAGCAGGTAAGGCAGAGGATGCTCTATGATACGGGCGTTTCGCTCGAGCCCTCCGATAAGATTCTCACCCTTTCCACCTGCATTTACGATTACGGCAAAAGCGTTGACACAAGGCTTGTAGTTGTCGGGCGTCTGCTTCACGAGGGCGAAGATATAAGCATTGATACCTCTCTCGTAAAAGACAATCCCGATTACCGCAGACCTCAGATATGGTACAATTCACACGGCAAGACCAATCCTTATAAAGGCTCCGCGAAATGGGAGCCCAGTCCGGACTGATAATGTCTCAGGTCTATCACCCGGTAAATAAGACAAAGGAGAACGGAAATGGCAGATAAGGATAAAAATTTACCCGACGAAATCAACTCAATCGCGGACGAGGAAACTCTGACCGAAATAGACCTCGGCAGCTTTCTCGCGGATAAGGACAGCGAAGAGGTTGTGTTTGACGGTTATCACAGCGATATAGAAAAAACCGAAAAGAGCCTTGAGGATGAACTTCAGTCTCTTTATGACGATATCATGAGCACGGGCCCCGTTACCATAGTGCCCCAGAAACTCGACGATATCACCTCGGACGCTCCCGCGGGGGAGAGCCCGGAAGAGCCTAAAGTGGACATCAGGGAAAAGGTGAATTCCCCCGGGGTTTCCGCAGAGAGTAACGACAGCGCAAAAGAGGATATCATGAGCATGATAGAATCCCTCAAGTCCGACGCTGAGAAAGAGCCCGGCTTTGACAGGATTCTCACCGACATAGAGTCAAACGAAGATATTGCGCCCTTCGTGAGCGATATTTCAAAATCGGATGATCTCACAAAGGATTTTGCTCCCGAAAAGGAGCCTCAGGTACCCGTGCAGAGCGCTCCGGCAAAAGCTCCCGGCGGCATTGATACCGACTCGGCGGAGTTTGCGGATGAACTTGCCGCTCTTCTCGGCGATAAGCCCGCCCCGCAGGCAGAGGCAACCGCCAAAACCGAAGCCGTCAATCCCGTTGTAAATATTCCCGAAGAAACCGCGCAGGAAAACGGCTTTGTTTTTGACCTGCTTCCCGGCGACGGTCAGCGCACCGTAGGCGTTGTGCCCGATGAAATCATCGAGGACGACGGCAAAATCACCAGGAAAGACAGACAGAGGGCAAAGAGGGAAACCGCGGAGCTCAGCGGCAAAAAATACAAGGGCGATATCATCCGCAGGATTGTGCTTGCAGTTTCGATTATCGTAATTCTTGTCAGCAGCGCAATTCTCGCAAACACCTACATCCTTGAGCCCTATAAATACAAGAAAAACGAAACGGCGATTTCGGACACTCTTGACAAAGAGGTTACCGGCACCGTTGACGAGATAGAAAAAGACGAAGACGACGACACCGAGTATCCCTCGGGCATGCTTGCGAAATACAGGCATTTGTTCAAGGTTAACAGCGACCTCAAGGGCTGGATTTCCATACCCGCGCTCGAAATCAATCTGCCCATAGCGCAGGCGTCGGACAATGACTACTATCTTCACAGAAACATTTACAAGAAGTGGACCAACTACGGCGTGCCCTTCTATGATTACAGAATAGAAGACCTCAAAAACCTGCCGAAAAACACCGTAATCTACGGCCACAATATGCACTATGACGATTTGATTTTCGGTATGCTCGAAAACTACCGCGAGCCCGAAGGCTTCAAGAGCGCACCGGTGATTGAGTGCAACACCATTTACGGCGACCACGTATGGTTTGTTTACGCCGCTTTCATCACCAACTCCGCTCCGAGCCAGGACAACGGCTATGTTTTCCCCTACAACTTCATCGACATCAGCGAGCAGAAGTTTGCCGAATATATCCAGGAAGTGGACAAGAGAAAATTCTACACTACCGGCGTTGACATCTCCCCGACGGATAAGATTCTTACTCTTTCCACCTGCTGCTACGACTTTGACGGAGGCAGACTCGTTATAGTCGCCCGCCTCAAGAGAGACGGCGAGTCCGACACGGTTGACACCTCGAGAGTAGTTGTAAACAGCAACCCGAAATATCCTCAGGCGTGGTACAACGCAAACAAGAAAACCAACCCCTACGCAAACGACCCCAGGTGGTAATTTAAGATATAATTCTTCATTCTCCCGAAAAAGGAGTTGAGACTTTGGCAGTTAAAGTAACCCTTTTCATACCGGACGCAGAAGCTTACGGCAACCTCAGAGGCATAGCGGCGGAAAAACTCGATGTGCAGCAGACGAATTTTTACACCGACCCCGCACAGGCGGCAAAGCAGGCCGCGGACCTCGCGAGAGAGGGCAAAACATCAATAGTATTTGCGGGCGAAGAGCATTTCGTACCCGCCAAGTTCGTGTTGCTCAAAGAAACCGGAGCGAAGATTCTGCGCTCCTCGCTCATAGTTGAGAGAGCGGGAAGCAATCTGCCCACAGACCCGAAAGCGTACAATGTGCAGAGCGCCTGCCCCGAAGGCGGCAAAGTATATCTTTCAAAAGACGGTCTTTTCAGCGCCGTCGCCTGCGGCATAGGCACGGGCAAGGCGATAATTGTGCCTGCTCAGGAGGAAAGACTCGCCGACGCAATCGAAGCGGGCGTGTTTGAAGACACCCGCTCCGCAAAAGATAAGATATCCGATTTTATCCGCGATATAAGCGAAACGGGCAAAACGGTTGCCCTCTTCCCCGGTGCGGGAGCGCAGGCGTTTATGAAGGTAATCGGCAGTGTCGATCCTCTGACGGACCTTTTCACCGTTGCGGATACAGAGCAGGACGAAACCGCGCCGAACCCGGATATGAGCGAAAAAGCGCTCGCCGCAGAAAACGCGAAAGCCGCCCGTGACGCGGAAGGCAGAGAACTCGGAGTATATATTTCGATGCCTTCGGATGAAGACACCGTCACTCTCGCTACGGCAAACGGGGAAAGCGCGAAAATAGAAGTCCTGCACGCTCTTGAAGGAGAAGACAAAAAGCACCTTCTTGCCGCCGCGATAATGCGTCTTTGCGAAATGACGGAGGACGCCGCCTGCAACGGCATTCAGGTGCCCACATATAAAGAAACGCATCTGTCAAAGAAAGGCTTTATAGCAGTGCTTTGCGGCATAGGCGCGGCTGTGCTCGCCTGCCTTGTGGCCTGCATCATTCTTTTCAGGCAGAGCGCATCCGTTTCGGAATCAACGGCCGAAGTATCAAACACGGGCGCCGACGAATTTGCGGCGGTTGAATACGACTCACGCGATTTATCGGACACCTTCCTTAATTACTACGAAATGACATCCGAAAGCGATCTGCTTACGGAAACCACTCGCGATATAATAACATCCACCTTCTATGCCGGCAACCCGGGCATCGCTTCGGGCTACGGCTTCACCACCTCGCCCACATCAATTCCGCAGCTTGAAACCTCCGCAACAGTCACCGTTACCGAGACTTCTCTCACCGAAACGGGGAGCACGGCGGAAAAAGGGCAGACAACCACCACGCGCAAGGGCGAATCCTCATCCTCCACAATCACCGCGACTGCCGCGCCCGCTTACAGCGGCACTTTTACCTTCACGGTTTACGGCTGGGGTCACGGCGTGGGAATGAGTCAGGACGGCGCAAAGGTTATGGCTCGAAACGGCAAATCCTATAAAGAAATTCTTTCCGCCTATTACCCCGGCACCACTATCGTGCAGGGCGACCCGAATACTCCGATGTACGCCGAGGAGCCCAAGGAAGACGGCAGCGGCGGTATGACTCTGCTCGAATTCCTGTGCAAAACCGTCAAGCAGGAAATAGGCGACAACGCCCCCTACGAAGCGCTCAAGGCACAGGCTGTGTGCGCCTACACATACGCTATGAGAAAAGGCAACTTCGGCGCGGGTCAGACTATGGACTACGGCTACAACTACGCGGGCACCAATGTTGAAAGAGCGGTTATGGAAATTCTCCAGATTGATTCCGCCGAGCAGCAGCCTCACGCCACCTACATTTCATACGGCGGCCAGTATATAAACGCGGTTTATTATTCAAACTGCGCAGGCACCACCACATCATCCGTAAACGCCTGGGGCGGCTCAAAGGTGAGTTACCTGTGCGGCGGCACAAAGAGCCCCGAAACGACCGAGGTTTCCACCGTCACATATTCCGCCCAGGAGATGCTCTCGCTCATAAAGGGCTACGCATCGAGAAACGGGCTTAATCCCAGGATAAGCGAAAACCCCGCCGAATGGCTTAACATAGTAAGCCACGACGGAGCATATAATAACAGTATCGGTTATATTGACAGAATCGACGTATGCGGTATGTCAATGGGCGGCAACGATTTCAGAACTTCTCTTATGAGAGGCAAACTGAAATCCCACTGCTTCACCATCACTTATACGCCGTAAATTTTTCGGCGGAGTCGGTGTCGATGAGCCCGCAGATAAGGTCCGCGATTTCATAGACGGATTCCTCCATATCACGCTCAAACCATTTGCGGAAAACTCCGAGCACCGCGCCAAGATAAAATGAAGTAATATATTCGTTCTCCGTGTTGCCCTGTATTCCGGGAAATGCGGAGAACAGTTTTAACAGCAGTTCATTAATGAGCCTCTCGCTCTGCCCCGTCTTTACGGCGGCAACGGTGAATGAATAATTGCTCTGGATAAACAGCCCCACCTGCACAATAAGGTCGTGCACGGATTCAAACCTGTGGCCGGATAGTTTGTCGGAAAAATCCTTCGCTTTTTCAAGCAGGTAATAAACAAGGACATCATCCTTGCAGGTGTAGTTCCTGTAAAAAGTCATGCGCGAAAAGCCCGCGCGTGAAGTGATGTCCACAATGGAGATTTCCTCATAGGGCTTTTCTTCCATAAGCATCATCAGGGCGGTCGCCATACACTCTTTTGTGATTGAAATACTGTCTTTACCGTTTTTACTCATTTACAGATATGCCTCTTTTGTAACATTTCGGTGAGAGTTATTGAAATGTTCATATTTTAAGGTTACAATTGTAACTGTTACAAGTGTAACAGATTTTTATCATTTCGTCAAGCGAAAGCAATGGAGGTTAGTATGCTTAAACTTGTTGATATAGTAAAAGAATATCCTACCGGGGATACAAGCGTAACCGCGCTCAAAGGCGTATCCGTGGAATTCCGCAAGAGCGAGTTTGTCTCAATACTCGGACACTCGGGCTGCGGCAAGACCACGCTCCTCAATATAATCGGCGGCCTTGACCAGTACACCAGCGGCGACCTTATAATCGGCGGCAAATCCACCAAGGATTTCAATGACAGGGACTGGGACAATTACCGCAACCATTCGGTCGGTTTCATTTTTCAGAGTTACAACCTGATACCGCATCAGAGCGTGCTCTCAAATGTTGAACTTGCCCTCACCCTCTCCGGCGTTTCTAAAGAGGAGAGAAAGAGAAGGGCGAAAGAGGCGCTCGAAAAAGTCGGGCTCGGCGACCAGCTGAACAAACGCCCCAATCAACTTTCGGGCGGTCAGATGCAGAGAGTTGCCATAGCCAGAGCCCTTGTCAACGACCCGGAAATCCTCCTTGCGGACGAGCCTACGGGCGCGCTTGACTCCGACACGAGCATACAGATTATGGATATACTCAGGGAAGTGAGCGCGGACCGCCTTGTTATTATGGTCACTCACAATCCCGACCTCGCAAATGAATACTCCACAAGAATTATAAGACTTGTTGACGGCAACATAACAGCCGACAGTATGCCCTACAGCGAGAGCGAAGACGAAACCGCGCAGGAAGAAACCGTAACAAAGGAAAAGAAGAGCGGCAAGGAAACAAGGCCCTCCATGTCTTTCCTTACAGCCCTCTCCCTTTCACTCAACAACCTTATGACCAAGAAGGCGCGCACCTTCCTCACCTCGTTTGCGGGCAGTATAGGCATCATAGGCATAGCGCTTATTCTCGCGCTCTCAAACGGCTTCCAGGCATATATCGATTCAATTCAGCAGGAGGCTCTCACCTCCTACCCCATCACGGTTGACACCAACACGATGGACTTAAACTCCCTGCTCACATCATTTTCGGGCATGACGCCCGGCTCGACCGGAGAGGTTGACCACGCGCTTGACAAGGTATATTCAAACACACTCTCCGCGAGTATGATGGAATCGCTTTCGTCGGAAGTATGGACAAACGACCTTGAATCCTTCAAGAAATTTCTCACCGACAACAAAGCGCAGATTGATCAGTATGTAAGTTCAATTCAGTATAAATACGCCGGAGATATGAACATCTATTACTCCGACACATCCGAAGGCTTAAATCAGGTTTACCCGAGCCCGATAATCGACCTTATGAACAGTATGATGGGCTCCTTCGATTTCGGCGGCTACAATATCGACTCCACCACGATGGAAACCTACCAGAGTTACTATAACTCCTGGCTCGAACTCGTTGATAACGAAGAACTGCTCAGAAATCAGTATGACCTTGTGAAGGGCAGCTGGCCGTCAAAGTATAACGAAGTGGTGCTGGTTGTAGATAAAAACAACGAAATCAGCGACCTCGCAATTCAGGGCCTCGGCATTATGAGCGCCACCGAACTTACCTCATCGTTTATGAGCGTTGCCTCGGGCGAAGAGGCGCAGGTCAAGAAATACGAGATTGACTACGATGAAATCATCGGCAGAAAATTCAAACTCGTGCTCGAGCCCGATTATTACAGTTACAACAAGGAAACCTCTCAGTGGGAGGATATGCACGGCGACGATTACTATGTGCAGAGCGTAATCGAAAAAGCGGAGGATATCACGATAGTCGGTATTATCCGCCCGAGCGATGACAGCATTATGGTTGTCACTACCGGCTCCGTCGGCTATACCACCGACCTTACGCAGTATGTGGTTGAGGCGACAAACAAGAGAGAAATCGTAAAACAGCAGAAAGCGCATCCCGACATTGATGTTTTCACAGGCCTCCCGTTTGTGACCGAAGAAACCGCGAAGGAAGAAAAAGCGGATACAAAAGCCGCGAAGCCGGAAGAGAAAACGACAGCCGCCGAGGCAAAGAACACGGATGTGTTTGAAACTCCGAGCGCGGGCTTTGCTTACAAGAGCGACGAAGAGGCGAAAGCCGGATTCACCGCGCAGCAGTTTGACCTCTCCTCCCTGCCGCCCGCAACGGAAGAAGACGTGTACGCGGCGATTGACGCGAATTACAGCGGCGAAGAGGCGGAGAGATACAAGAGGACCGTCGAACTTCTGCTTAAGCCCATACGCTCCTCCTCCGAGAGGGCGGAACTGATAGCAAACCTCAACGATATGCTCGCGGGCTACGAGATTGAGGGAATGGGCTCAATGACAGGCGAGCAGGCGCTCAATATGTTTTCAATGCTCGATAACTCCACGAAACTCAAGGTGCTCTACGCGATAGCCAGCGGTCAGTTTGACGATATGGCGACACCCGAAGGCGAGGCGGAAACTCCCGCCGGGCCCGAAAAAGAAGAGGGCAAAGACAAGGCGGAAAAGGATGAGAAAACTCCCGGCGCCGATAAGACAGAAGAGGAAACTCAGCCCGAAGAGGAGCCCGAGGAGGAAGTGCCTCAGCCGCTTGCCGCGAACTATGCTCAGGCTCTTTCAATGCTCGGCGCGGGCGACATAAACGTGCCTACGCAGATAAACATCTACCCCAAGGACTTTGAGGCGAAAGACGAAATTTCAAAACTCATCGAAGAATACAACAAGGAGCACGAGGGCGCGGAAATCAAATACACCGATTACATCGGTCTTCTGCTGACCTCCGTCACAAAGATAATCAACATCATTTCCTATGTGCTGATTGCTTTCGTTGCCATTTCGCTCGTTGTTTCTTCAATCATGATAGGCATTATCACCTACATTTCCGTGCTTGAAAGAACTAAGGAAATCGGCATACTGCGTGCTATCGGCGCGTCAAAGAGAGATATTTCCCGCGTATTCAACGCCGAGACATTTATCGTGGGACTTGTGTCGGGCGCGATAGGCATAGGCGCAACGCTCCTGCTGTGCATCCCGATAAATATGGTAATAAAATATGTAACCACCATCCCCCACGTTGCGCAGCTTCCGTTTAACGGCGCGATAATCCTGATTATCATAAGCATTGTGCTCACGCTTGTTGCAGGTCTTATCCCCGCAAAGATTGCCTCGAAGAAAGATCCGGTAATAGCGCTCAGGACAGAATAATACCGCAGATAAAAAAAAGCAGACCCGTCGGTGACAGGTCTGCTTTTTTTTATAAATTTTTTACTGCACGGGTACAGCGGTTATATACTTTGTGCTCACCCAGCCTGTCTGTCCGCCGTAGGTGGTTTTTGCCCAGCCTTCAACGCTCTCGGTCACCGTGATTACCGTGCCCTTGGGCACTTCGGTGAGCACCGCGGCATCGCTGTTTGAATCCGCCCTGAGGTTAAGGCTGCTCGACGCCGTTGTGACGGTGTAACTGCCGGGCTCCACTTTTACCGTGTTGCTCTGCGCCGCCGCCTTGCTCTCGGCGTATCTGTAAACCTCGCCCGCTTTGAGCTCTATGCCGTATGCCTCAAACATATCGCTGACGGTTACAAGTTTGTAGCCCGCCTGCACAAGTTTCGGAATGAGTATCTCGCACACATCGGCGCTGAAATCATAAATCTCGTGCATAAGAATTATACAGCCGGGCGAAACATTTGACATAACGTGATCGACAATTCCGTTTATCTCGGAGTTTCTCTGTTCTTCCGTTCTCGAAGAACTCTGCTTGTCTTTATGCCTCCAGTCGTTTGTGTCAATGCTCCACTGAATGAGAGGCATACCCGTTTCCGCCGCCGAGTTGCCTATATTGCCGCCGGGCGCCCTGAGGAGAGTCGGTCTTTTGCCCGTAATCTGCTCAACTTTATCGTTTACATAGTTTACCTGCTCGTGTATTTCGGCAGGTGTGGATTTTGAAAGATACTTGTGGCCTTTAGTATGATTCGCTATCTCGTTTCCGTTGTCAAACGCCGCCTTGACCGCATCGGGATGCTCGTCAATGTTGTAGCCGACCATAAAGAAGGTGGCGTAGGAATCATTTTCGGCAAGTAAACGGAGAATTTTGGCGGAGGAATCCGTGCCGGGGCCGTCATCAAAGGTGAGGGCTATGAGATTGTCGGCAACGGTGTATTTGGGCGCGGGAGCCTGCGTCTCTGTTTCCGTGACTGTCTGAGAAGTGCCCTGAGGCATTTCGGAAAAGGACTCGGATGTGGGCTCGCCGTTATTATCCGTATTGTTTGTTTTGCCGCCGCAGGCGGAAAAGATAAGGAGAGCGGCAATAACAAGCGCTGTAATTCTGATTGCATTCTTTTTCATATATGTTCCTCCGCTTATATTCCCGCCGAATATGCTTTGCCGCGGGAATAATGTATTTTAATCGGTTCTTTGATTACTTTACGGAATACGATATTCTGAGCCGCATTCCTGACTTCGTTTTCAAGTGCTTCGTTTTTGGTATAAGTGCCTGTCGCGAAAGCGTCGGCAAGTTTTTCGTTTATGCTTTCATAGGTGTCGAGTTTAAGGTCGGTAACAGGGCTGCTGCCGCAGTAGATGCAGTCCTTAACGCCCTTGTATCCCGTGAATACTCCGCTGACACCCGCGCCGCCGAAAGCCTCGAGCGCGCCGGTGAAACTTGAGGGCCTTAAATTGGTGATAAAAGAGGCAATTCCCTTTTCCCCGAGCGTTTTCGTTTTTGCCGCAAGGGCCTGAGTTTCATAAAATGAACAGTATTTTCTGCCCGTGCCGATTGCGGCATTTAGGTTTTTGATTTCTTCAATTCTGCTCTCGTCAATTTCGGGAATCTGCAGAATCGCGATATGGCTGTCGCCCGTATTCCTGAGCGCTTTGACCGCCCTTATATAGAAATTTACGGCGTTATCGTCGCACTCAAAACCGAGAGCGCCTCTGTCAAGGATATCGTAGGCGGCAACCGACGGCACGTCTTTATAATGCTCGGCGATTTTGAGCCACATGGATATCGCGGCGTTTCTCAGGGCAAAGCCTTTTCTGCCCTGCGAGAGGAAGGAATCCTCCCTGCCGTCTTCAAATCCGGGCACATATTCGAGCGAGAGCACGGAATAGATACCCGCCTTGCCGAATTTTTCAACGAGTTTGTCGACTCTGTCAAGTTCCGGCTCTGTTTTTTTGAGTTTGCCGTCTCTGAACAGCAGATATGAGTACACCGGTATCCTCACGCAGTTGATACCGAGTTTTTTTATTTCTTTAATATCCTGTTTGGTAATAAAACTGTCGGTGCATTTACCGAAAATCTCACGCGCGCCGTAGTTGCCGAATCTCGCCTCAAGTTCGCCGAAAATGTTTTCGGGCTGAAGCGAGACCGCTTCGGTATCGCGGGTGCATCTGAGGGCGGGCGAGCCGAGGTCAATCCCGGTGAGCACCGTCTGCCGTGAGTCGGCGGTGATAAACGCGCCGTTTTCGGCTCTGAGCATATCGTCGTCATCAAGCGGTTTGCGCTTTTTGCTCAGATATACTCCGTATGCAATCGGCACAGCCGCCGTCACTATGCCGGTGGACGCGCCTGCAACAGCAAATTTAGTTCCGGTTTTCATTCTTTCACCCCGCCTTTACTTCGCATTTATGAAAGATACCGTTGCCTGTGAGCCGGGCATCTCAATGCCCGATACATCGTTTGAAACCACAAATCTCGCGGCTTTTGAATACAGCGGGAAGCATACTCCCTGCTTGAGCAGATAATCCTCCGCCGTGAAGCAGCCGCCCGTAATATCCTCTTCGCTTGTCACGGTCACAAGGCGCTCGATTACAGCGCGGTAATTCTTCGAGTTGTAGCGGAAAGGATTTGTTTCGCTGAGGTCCGCGAGGAAACTTACCGCGTCATTCTGCTGAGCCGTCACGCTCCCGAGAGCAATCTGGAAGTTGCCCGATTTTATGCCCGAGGCAATCTGTGCTGGGGATGCGGACTCAACGCTCACCGTTATGCTCAGGCCGAAAAGCCTCTGCCAAATCTGTATCTGATTTCTCACCGCGTTTTCATACTCTTCGGGGCAGAGCACGGTGAGGGTTACTTTATCCGTTTCAAGCGAGGCGAGACCTTTATTCCACCTCTTGACTGCTTCGGTTTCATTATGCTCAATCACGGGTGTCTGCTCGCCTACCAGACTGCGGTAGGAATACGCGCCCGCGACACAGCTTTCGGGGATTACGCCGCTCTGCGGATATACATTGTCCGCCTCGGTTTCAAAAAGGCTTCTGTCGATTGAGCCGCAAAGCCCTTTTCTTATGTCGCCTTTTTTAAGCACTTCGTCGGAGCAGTTGAATATAAAGCCGTAAACGGTGTTGACAACATTTTTCTCAACTTTCACATTTGATGGAAGGGGCTCGTCGGGGCTGAGAAAAGCGGCTGAAAACGAAGACGAGGCAAGTTTTTTGTTCACGGTTTCACTGTCGTTACCGAAAACGAAACTTACCGATACGGGCAGCACCGTGCGGGTGCCCGCGTAGTATCTGTTTGCCTTCACCGTCATTGACGCCTCGGGGTCCCAGTAACTGATAAAGAAAGGTCCGTTACACATAATATGCCTTACGGTAAGGCCGTATCTGCCGCCCATTTCATTGAAGAATTCTTCGTTGCAGGGCATAAACTCGCTTTCGGTGAGCCTCGTAAGAAAATCGGGGCACTGCATCGCAAGGCGGAATATGAGTGTGGTGTCATCCTGCGCGGTAACGCCGAGCGAGGTCACATCTTTTTCGCCCGCGCCTATCTGAGAGGCGTTTTCGATTACGCCGAGCCTGTGAGCAAGGGGCGACGCCGTTGCGGGGTCAACCGCTCTGCGGCAGGCAAACACAAAATCGGCGGCGGTAACTTTCGCGCTTGAAAACTTATCGTAGAATTCGTCGCCGTATTCTTTTTTAAGCGTGGCGGGGCAGTACCATTCGGTGCCCTCCTGCAGATGGAAAGTATAGATAAGACCGTCGTCGGATACTTCCCAGGTTTCGGCAAGTCCGGGTATAATCCCGCCTTCGCCGTCGAGCCTTACAAGACCTTCAAACACATTGTTGATTATAAGTTTAGCCCCTGTTTCGTCCGCATATTGCGGGTCAAGGGTTGACGGTGACGCCTCAAGGGGATAACTGAGCGATTTGCCCTGCCCGCTCTTTTCCGTGCAGGCGGTAATGCTCAGAATCATCAGTGCCGCCGTAAGGGCGCATATTATTCTTTTCATTCCTCACCCTCCAGTAAAGCGGCAAGCTGGTCGGCAAGAGCCGTGTTTCCGGGCTTCGGCTGCCTGCTCTGCTCCCTCAAATATTTTTCTACATCGCGTTTTCCTGCACCGTCCGTGCTCCTGCGTTTTTCAAAATCGCTGAGTTTCTCACGGTAGCCGCAGACGCAGTAAAACATCTTCTTTTCGCCTTCGCCGCGCATTTCAAGTTTTTTATGGCAGCGCGGACATCTGGCGTTGGTGATTACGGACAGACTCTTGCGGTAGCCGCACTCCCTGTCCTGACACACGAGCATCTTGCCCTTTTTGCCGTTTACTTCAAGCAGATACTTTCCGCATTCGGGGCAGACTTCGCGGGTGATATTGTCGTGCCTGTACTGCGCCCGGCTCTTTTTGACATCCGAAACGAGGGACGAGGCGTATGTGCGCATTTCGTTTATAAAGTCCCTGTCCCTTACCTTGCCGTCGGCGATGAGAGAGAGTTTCTGCTCCCAGCGCGCGGTAAGTTCGGCGGAGCGCAGGTCTTCGGGCACGATGGAAACGAGCTGCCTTCCCTTTGAAGTCGGGTGAATTTCCTTGCCCCTGCGCTCGATATAAAAACAGTCAAACAGTTTTTCGATTATATCCGCTCTCGTGGCGGGCGTGCCTATGCCTCCCGCGTTTTTGAGCGCGGTCTTGAGAGCGCCGTCCTCCACCTGGGAAGACGGATTTTCCATAGCGGTGAGCAGAGTCGCCTCGGTATAGCGGGCGGGCGGCTTAGTTTTGCCGTTTACGATGCGCACCTCTTTGAAACCGGTTTTCGTGCCCTGCACGAGACTCGGCAGGCTCTGGTCTCTCATATCCTCGTCATCGTTTTCGTCAAAGGACGACGAGCCGTAGAGCGCCTTCCAGCCGGCTGAAATGACAGTCTGCCCTTTCGCGTAAAAGTCATAACTTCCGGATGTGATTTTAACCTGCACCTCGTTGTATTCATAGGGCGCTGAGAGCACCGCGAGAAATCTGCGCACAACAAGGTCGTAAATATGCCTCTCGTCATTTGACAGGCGGTTAAGGTCAACATACTGCTCGGTGGGTATAATCGCGTGGTGGTCAGTCACCTTCGCGTCGTTGACTATATATTTGGTCTGAATTGTTTTCTGCCTCAAAAGCGCGCCCGCAAACTCCCTGTAAGGCCCGATTGAAATCGCTTTGAGCCTTTCGGGCAGAGTGGGCACAACATCCTTTGTGATGTATCTCGAATCCGTCCTCGGATAGGTGAGCAGTTTGTGCGTTTCATAAAGGCTCTGCATAATCGAGAGAGTCTGCTTTGCCGAGTAGCCGTATTTTTTGTTTGCGTCTCTCTGCAGTTCCGTAAGGTCATAGGCGGCGGGAGGCGCTTTGAATTTGTAGGTCTTGTTCACCTGTGAAATGACACCCTGAGTGCCTCTCACATTCTGCGCCACAGCCTGCGCCTTCGCTGCGTCAAACATTCTCGCCTGATTGTGCTTATCCTTGTAAAGAGCGGTGAAAGCGCCGAAATCGGCCCTGACGGTAAAATAATCCGCAGGCCTGAATTTAAGTATTTCTTCCTCTCTCCTGATTATCATTGCGAGCGTGGGCGTCTGCACCCTGCCGGCGGAGAGCTGCGCGTTATGCTTGCAGGTGAGAGCGCGCGTTACATTGAGGCCCACAAGCCAGTCCGCCTGCGCCCTGCTCTGCGCGCTTCTGAAAAGATTGTCATACTGCGAAGCGGGTTTAAGGGAGGCAAAGCCCTCCTTTATCGCCTTATCCGTCTGCGACGAAATCCACAGGCGCTCCATCGGCTTTTTGCAGCCCGCCTTTGCGATTATCCACCTCGCCACAAGTTCGCCCTCGCGCCCGGCGTCGGTTGCTATTACGACCTTGCCGAATTCGCTGCTGCCCAGCAGCGTGCTCACTGCCTTGAACTGCTTTGATGTCTGCCCGATTACAACCAGCCTGAATTTTTCGGGAAGCATGGGCAGGTCTTCCATACGCCAGTTTTTATATTTATCGCTGTATGCCTCGGGGTCGGCAAGAGTAACAAGGTGGCCGAGCGCCCAGGTGACAACGTATTTATCGCCGATTATACAGCCGTTTCCGTTCTTTTTACAGCCAAGCACACGCGCAATATCCTTGGCTACGGACGGTTTTTCGGTTAATACAAGTGTTTTTGCCACGGTGCTTCGCCTCCTTTAAGTAAACTTGATTAAGTGTCAGTTTTCTTCTCTGTAAAACATCGGCCTCGCGCTTCTTTTGGTGAAGGAAACGAGCACTACCTCGTCCCCCGCCGAGTAGTTTTTAAGCGGAGCGTTGTCGAGAAACTTTTCAAACGAGACCGCGTTTTTAACGGTGATGTCGCCTGCTTTTACAATCGCTTTATTGCCCTTGATTGAAACGATTGTTCCTTTGGCGCAGATATACGGCTTTTTGCGTGCCGACACAATAAAGCCGAGCGGCACCGCAAAGCAGAGAGCCGCGGGGATAAACGCCAGAGGCGCGAGCGGGTTGCTCTTTTCGGCACAGCCAAGTGCGGCAATCACCGTAATTATCACGCCGATTACAAAAAATGCCGATGCGCCTATTACGCAGTAGATAACATATCTTCTGTGAAAGTCTGTGCTTCTGAATTTTGAATACAGAACATCGTCAAACATTTTTATCCTCTTTTCTCAATCAGTATATTCGGCGGCAAACACTGCAAGGTGGTCGCTGTTTGCTCCGTAACTCTGCATTGAAACAGCTCTGCCGTTTATCTTGTTAAAGAGCATTTTCTGCCCGTTCATTCCGCCTTTGAAAAACACCTTTCCGGTTTTATCCCACTCGAAGCAGTATTCCTTTCTGAGCACGGTGTTTACCCAGTCTTCAGAAAGATATCTCTTTCCGCCGTAAACGCCGCCGTCTCTGTAAAGAATCGGGAGTTTTATCATATCGGACGAGTGAATATAAAGCCCTGTGCCGCCTACGGGGTAGCCCATAGGGCATCTGCTCCACGCCGCCTCAAGAAAGCCGAGACCTGCAAAGAGCCTGTCCCACAGGAAATCGTCAAGTCGCATTCCCGTTTTTTCTGTAACCACTCTCGAAAGCAGATAATGAGAGGCGTCGGTATAAATCCTGCCCTCGCCGGGCACATAGGCGAGAGGCACGGAAAACATATTCCTGAAATGGTCGCGCCCGAATTCCAGAGTGGAATCGGTGTCTATATCCATAAAACTTGACGGGAAACCGACAGTGTGGAGAATTGCGTGCTCAACCGTCGCCTTTTCCCAGCGCGGGTCGATATTATCGGGCAGTTTATCCGCAAAGATATCGGTTATTTTGTCGTCAACCGAAAGCACCCCGTCGTCACACAGGATGCCGATTGCGGTCATTGTGAATGCCTTCGCGCCCGAATAGATATCCTGACAGCGGTTTGAGGGCACGAGTTCAAGCGTTTCGATTTCGCCGCCGGGTAACTGCTCGGAAAGGCGGAGCACATTGTCACCCTTTTCCTTAAGCATTTTTGCGCATTCTTCAAGAAATTTACTCATTGTTATCACCGCTTAAATATTTTTCTGCTATATCGGCCGCGCATCTGCAAAGTTCGGAGCACGGGCGTTTTTTATAAAACGCGGCCGATCGCTCCTCGGGCACGGGACCGCCCGAAGACACTCCCGCAAGAAGTTCGCGGCAGATATAACTGCCGTTTTCCGCTTTGAATTCGCCTATCGCTTTCTGAATAAGCGCGTAAAGGTCAGCCTTTGCCTGCCTGTCGTTCGGGTCCGCGGAAGCGCTGAGAAACGAAAGCACGGCTGTCATACCGCTCACGGCTCCGCAGATTTCACGCATCCTGCCGAAACCTCCGCCGAATCCCGCCGCAAGCCTTGCGCCGGTTTCGCGGTCAAAGCCCGTTTTATCTTCAAACGCCAGAAAAACAGCCTGCGAGCAGTTGTAACCCTGCTCAAAGAGTTCTTTCGCTTTTTCTCCTCTTGTCAATGAAATTACCTCATTTCAGTTTGTGAATAAACAGTCCGCTGAGAAGTTTGGGCTCAAACCAGGTGGACTTGGGAGGCATTATCTCGCCCGCGTCCGCTATATTCATAAGTTCGTCAAGCGATGTCGGATACATCGAAAAGGCTATTTCCATATCGGTGTTGGCTCTTTTCACAAGTTCGCCGAGCCCTCTTATGCCGCCCACGAAATCTATCTTTTTGCTCATTCTCGGGTCGTCTATTCCGAGCACGGGAGCAATCAGGTTTTTCTGCAGGATTGAAACATCGAGCGAGTCAATCACGTTATCGGGGTCAAACGTGCCCTCTTTCGCCGTAAGGCGGTACCAGACGTTGCCGAGCAGCATGCCGAAAGAATGCCTGCTTTCGGGTGCGTAAGGCTCTCTGCCGATTTCGGTAATCTCAAACTTTTCGGAAATTCTTCTTAAAAGTTCTTCTCTCGGGGTGTTTCTCGGCGTATTTGCCACGCGGTTATAGGGCATTATTTCAAGTTCGTCGCTCGAAAACAGCACGGCGAGGAAATAATTGAATTCTTCCGTACCGTCATAGCCGGGATTATCCTGCCTGCGCATAAGCCCTACTTTAACTGCGGAATTCGCCCTGTGATGTCCGTCGGCAATATAGAGCGCCTCAACCTCTTTGAAAAGTTCCGATATTCTGTTAACGGTTTCTTCTTCGTCCACCGCCCATACGGTGCTCCCGATGCCGTCGGGAGTTACGAAATCATAGACGGGTGTGTGCGATGCCGCCCAGCCGGAGATAACCTGTCTGAGCGCCTCTTTGGGTCTGTAAACGAGGAAAATCGGGCCCGTATTCGCGTCGCAGTAGTTGACATGGTTTATTCTGTCGGTTTCCTTGTCCGCTCTGGTGAGTTCGTGCTTTTTGATTTTATTCTCAATATATTCGTCAATGGAAGTGCAGCCCACAAGCCCTGTCTGCACTCTGCCGTTCATTACCTGACGGTAGATGTAAAACATGGGCTTTTCGTCCTGGGCGAATATCCCCTTATCTTCAAGGGAGTCGAGTATTTCCCTCGCCTTGAGGTAAACCTGCTCCGAATACTGATCGGTGCCCTTGGGGAAATTAACTTCAGCCCTGTCTATACGCATAAAGGTATAGGGCTTGTCTTTCACAAAATCATATGCCTCTTCGCTGCTCATAACGTCATAGGGCAGCGATGCGACCCTGTCGGCGTATTCCGCGGCGGGTCTCACGGCTCTGAAAGGTTTAACAACGGACATAATATATCAAAATCCTCTCGCGCATATTTTTTCATAATATTATAATATTTTATGCCCTGCTTTGTCAAACATAATCGGAAAGATTTACGCATTTTTTGAGCCGTTTTTTCTCCCCGGAAAACGCAAAAAAAGACTGCGGGTGTTATCCGCAGTCTCTGAAGAGGCTTTAATGCTGTTTTTATTTCTCCGCATCCGTGTTTCTGCGGTAGTGAAAAAGATACTGCTGGGCAATACCTCTCACGCCCTTTGTGCATTCGGGCATACCGCCGGGATAGGTTTCCTCAAGGATTTTTCTGACCCACGTGTCAATCGGAAGAGCGTCAACCTTTCCGAAGCCGTAGAGCAGAGTGCAGGCGGCTACCTTATCGCCCACGCCCTTGATTTTCTTGAGTTCTTCCGCTCCCGTTTCGAGGTCGGACGCAAGGATTCTGTCAAAGTCCACCCTGCCGCTCACAACGCTCTGCGCAGCGTCGAGGATATATTTTACCCTGAAACCCGCACGCAAAGGCGCAAGACCTTCCGCGCCCGCCTCAAGCACCTTTCCGGGCGAAGGAAAGGTGAAATCGCCGTTTCCCAGGTCGTCGCCGAGATTTTCGCACAGGCGGTTTATTATGCCCTTTATTCTCGGAATATTGTTATTCTGCGAAATGATAAAAGAGCAGAGAGTTTCCCACGGCTCCTGACGCAGAATTCTGATGCCCGGATATGCCTCAACCGCCTTTTTAAGATATTTGTCGGCGGCAAACTTTTTGTAAAGAGCGGCATAGTCGCGGTCAAGGTCAAGGTAGGGTCTCCATATCTCATTAAACTCTTTTTCGTCCGTATCGTAAAACACCGCTTCGGTGTCATTTTCGCTCACGGTGAGAGCCCTTCCGAAGGCGACTCCGTGGATGGTGCCGTCCTCCCGTTTTTCCCAGCGGAAAGCCTGGCCGCAGTCAAAAGAAAGAGAAATATTCAGGGCATTTTTGTGCAATACATAGAATTTTTTTTCGTTCATAATTTTGCCTCAATTTGTGAATAACTTTCGTTTCTCACGCCCGAAATCCGTAAAAATCAAGGCTTTTCGGCGTATTTGTTCACTTTATTCACATAGTTATTCACTTTTTTTCACGCGTTTTTGCTGTTTTTCACCCAATGTGAACAACCTTTTTTCAGCACGCAAAGCTCGCATTTCGGGCGCCCCGCAACGCAGGTTTCCCTGCCGTGAAGAACACATCTGTGGCAGAAATCATTGCTCTCTTCCGGGGGTAAAAGAGCCCTTAACTGAGCCTCGACTTTCGCGGGGTCTTTCGTTGAAACGAGGCCGAGCAGATTGGTGATTCTGATTACGTGAGTGTCCGTCACAACAGCGGGAGCGTGGTAGACATCGCCCATAATCAGGTTGGCTGTTTTTCTGCCGACTCCGGGCAGGGCGGTAAGTTTTTCCATAGTGTCGGGCACTTTGCCGCCGTATTCATCCCTGATTATTCTGCACATTCCGACTATATCTCTCGCCTTGGCCCTGAAAAAGCCGCAGGAGTGAATCAGGTTTTCAACATCCGCAATGTCCGCCTCGGCGAAATCATCCGCCGATTTATATTTTGCAAAAAGGGCGGGAGTTACGAGGTTTACCCTCGCGTCCGTACACTGCGCCGAGAGGCGTGTGGCAATCAGCAATTCAAGCGGATTTTCGTAATCCAGGCTGCAGAGAGCGTCCGGATATTTTTCTTTAAGCGCGTTAACGGCGAAAATCGCCTTTTCTTTTTTATTCATTATGCACTCTCCGGAGAATTTTTTTCGTTATGATTATACAATATTTGCAAACAGATTTGAAGTAATATGTAAATTTTTTTTGCCCGCGGGCAATTTTATTGATTTTAATTTGCGTTTGTGATATTTTTATAATGTATTATTACACAGAAACGGAGGTAAGGCAATGAAAAACAAACTCACGGTCATAACGGCAATCGCTATGAGCATCCTTCTTGCGGCATCGGTTTTCACGGCCTGCTCTTTCAATAAAGAAAGCAGCGAGGAGTCAACCACTCTTTCGCCGGATGACAGCTGGCACCCCGGCACCGATGAACCCTATCAGCCCGTTGAGCTCGAAAGCGTAGAACTCGCGGCCATAGTGTCGGAGGCTCTGGGCGAAGAGGCGAAGGACTTCAACGGCGACATCAATTCTCTTTCCAAAGAACAGATTGAGAAGGTAAAGGCAGTTGCCGAAAAAGAAGGCTATATTGTAGGCACCGATGAAAACGGCGACACCGTTATTCAGAAAGACAGCAATATAAAGGTAAGCGAAGCCTCAAGCGAAAAGACAAGCGAAATTCTCTCCAAAGCAGGGGTTGAAAACACCACCCGTCTTTCAAGAGAGCAGTTTGAAAAGGTCTCAAAGGCGGCCGATGACAAAGGCGCCACCGCCGTGACGGATTCAAAAGGTAATGTAAAGATTATAGAAACCACCAAGGAATCCACTACTGCGGCTCCCAAGACCACAAAGGGCAGCGGCACCACCAAAGAGAATTCCACCTCAAAGGGTGACAGCAATACCACCGCAGCCACAGAGGCCGCAACTCCCGCTCCCGTTACCACCACAAAGAGCAACGTTAAGCCCACCACATATTCGGGCGGCGGCGAACTTGCTCCCACCAATCGTACAACTCCCATTACCACGAGTTACAAACTCACCGGTATGGATTCATCCGCCGTTAACACCTACAGCGCGGGCGGCAACAGCATCTTCGTTTCCTCCGCTGCCGTAAATGACGGCACAATAGCGGTAGGCAACGCGTTTACAAACTCCTCCGAAACGGCAAGTTCGGACGCGCTTATAGCAAAGTTCAATTCATCGGGCAAAAAGGTCTGGAGCGATATGACCAAGTCCGACGATATGACCGACTATGAAGATGTTGCGGTGCTTGCAGACGGAAGCATAATCGCCGTAGGCAGCACTCTCTCGGAAAACCTTGTTTCCGATGCCGAATACAGATGCAAGGGCACTGTTGAAGGCGTTATCGCCAAATACAGCGAAGACGGCAAGAGGCAGTGGATAAAGCTCTTCGGCGGAAGCGGCGGCGATATGGCTTACGCGGTTGCTCCCACTTCGGACGGCGGTTTCGTTATCGGCGGCAAAACCGATTCAACCGACTATGACCTCAAAGGAGTAAGCGGCGAAAGAATCAAGGCGTTTGTAGCAAAATACGACGCAAGCGGCAAGCGCGAATGGGTTTCCGCACTCACCTCCACGATGCACAGCGCGGTAAAAGATATTACGGCAGCCAAAGACGGTATTTATGTTCTTATAGAAACTCTTGCCAAGGACGGCTCTTTTGCTTCACTCAAAGCCGCCGAGCGCAACAAGAAATACTCCGTAATAGCAAAATACGATTACTCCGGTAACAAGCAGTGGCTCAAGGACTTCTTCGAGTCCGGTCAGGTTAACCTTGTTTCAATCACTGCTGCCAACGGCGGCGGCTGTGTTGCGGCAGGCTCCTATTCCTTCAGCAAAGACGGCCCCGTAGGCACATTTGCCGACCTTCACAACGGCGGCCCCACCGGCACGTTTGACGGCATAATCGTATGCCTTGAGCCCTCAAGCACCATTAAGTGGAGACAGCCTCTCATCGGCTTCCAGAGCGACTACATCACCGGCATAGCAACTCTCAAAGAGGGCTACGCCTTCACAGGATACACCACCTCCACCAACAGAGACTTCCCGTTTACCAACAAGGGCGAATATGACTCCTTCGCGGGCGTGGTTTCAAACGGCGGCACGGTTACCCTGATAAGATCATTCGGCGGCTCCGCCTCCGACAGAGCGATGTCGGTATGTACCAACGGTGTGGATACTCTTTACACCTGCGGCTCGACCTACTCGGCAGACGGCGACTTTGCTTCGTGTGATGCCAAGAGTAACGGCTCGGCTACCGTGGCATTCGTAAACAAATACAGCATCGCCAGAGAAAACGTCTGATAAAGCATAACCAAATTAAAAGACCTGCGGGCTTTCCCCGCAGGTCTTTTGTTTTATCCGGTATATCCGGTATCGCCCATTTTAACTGTGTAAATCCAGACCACTTCATCGCCCGGCTGAACTTTGTAACTGTTTGCGCCCTTGTTGGGATATACTCCGTTTACGCTGTAGAGCCAGCCGCTCTCGGGCCCGCACTTTTTCTCCTTGAGCCCGCCTATACCCGTTACATAATCCGAACGGCCCGTGACCTCGAGGTCGCTTTTTGCAGCCGCCTTTTCGAGCACGCTTCTTCCGGTGTCGCCCTCTTCATACTCAACCTCAACAGTTGTGTTTGACGGGAGTCCCTGCTTTCCGTAGTTTACGGCGTTTGTGAAGTCAATGGTAACCTTTACGGTCTTCGCTTTGGGCTGTGTCGCGGTGGTTTTGGTCGCAGATGTTGCCTGCGTGGATGAGGGTGACGGCTTTGCAGTTGTCGGCGCCGTTTCCGTTACGGTGACAACCGGAGTGGTGTACTGTTTCCGTGTAGTTGTCGCCTGCGTCTGCGTCTGAGATGCGCTTGTCGTAAACCTGTGTGTGCGCTCCGCCGCTCCCGTGGTGGTCTTTGCTGACGAAGTCTTTTCGCTTTTCTTTGTGCTCGTCTGAGCCTTCGCCGAAGAGGTTTCGCTCTTTGCCGCTGTTGTCTGCTTTGCCGTTGTCTTTTTCGGCGAAGTTACGGTGCTTTTATCCGGCGCACTCTGCGATGACGCGGGCTGTGTATCCGGCTGTGCCGTTGTTTCATCCGCCTGAGTTTCCGTTTCGGCGGAAGTGCCGCTTTCTTCGGGCTCCTGCGAAATTTCTTCGGCGGTTTCGCTTTGGCTTACAACTTCTTCGCTCGTATATTCTGTTTGTGTGTCTTTATCCGCGCCCTGTTTGCAGGATGCAAAAGCCGATATCATTATCAGCACCAGGACGGCGGCGATAATCCGTTTTGCGTTCATATCTTATGCCTCATTCAAATACGGCTCTGTCCGCCTTATATATTGTTTTGCGTGTGAGCGAGCATTTTTCGGGCTCAACGCCCGCCGCTTTTTCAAGCGTTTCCTCGAGCAGATTTGCCGCAAGGTTATTCTGCGTGCCCGTAGCGAGCACGGCGGTGAGCACGGCGGTGTTTTCATCTGCCCGTGCATCGAAATCAAGGATAAACTCGCAGAGGTTTACCGTTTTGATACCCTTCTTTGAGCGTTTTTCCGCTTCGAGCACACCGGTTTTTACAATGCTTTCCGCCTTAAGCGCAAACTCAGCCGCATCTTCGCTTGAATTAAACTCCGCTTTTATCTCATAGAGGGCGGATTCCACGGCGTTTGCCTTATCCTTCGCCTCGGTCACATCGACTATTTCCACCCCTCCGGGCAGCACGGCGTTGAGCCTTGCTTTTATCTCTTCGGGTGAAATATCTTCAAGAGTCCTTATGTCAACGGGCTCTCTCTCGCCGGCCGTGCCGAGCGGGAGCGGAAGCAGAAATGTGAGGTAAGGGTGAGGGTTGAAGCCCTCGGTGTACCACAGAGGTATGCCCGCGCGTCTTACCGCCCTTGTGAAACAGCGGTTCATATCAAGGTGAGAGGTGTAAACCGCGAGGCCGCTCTTTTTATACCATAGCCTGACGAAGTTCATTACACACACCTCCGTTCAGTTTCGCGGCGCCGCAGCCGGAGCATTTTTCACGGCATGAGGGCGTTGTGAGCCCGTCGTGCGCCCTTTTGTTTTCGCGTTTGAGAAATTCTTTTGTAACGCCGAAATCCATATGGTCATAGGGCAGAATTTCGTCAAAATCTCTCTTTCGCGCGGTGTAGAAATACGGGTCAATTCCGCACTTTTCGAAACTCTGCATCCAGGTGTCAAACTTAAGATGCTCTTCCCAGCTGTCAAACTTGCAGCCGTTTCGCCACGCGGTTTCAATCACATCGCAAAGCCGCCTGTCGCCTCGGGCGAAAACGCCTTCGAGGAAACTCGTTCTCGGCACGTGCCTTGACACGGTGATTTTGCGTGATTTCACGTTTTCCATAAGAAACGCCTGCTTTTCAATCAGCGTTTCGGGTCTGTCCTGCGCCTCCCACTGGAAGGGCGTGAAGGGTTTCGGCACAAAGGACGCGAGGCTTATGCTCACATTTACCCCTTTGCCTTTGGGTTTATTATCGCAGTGATAGTATTCCTCCACCACCGCCTGCGCGAGCGCGGCGATGCCGGCGATATCCTCGGGCGTTTCGGTGGGCAGGCCTATCATAAAATAGAGTTTCACCGCGGTCCAGCCGCCCTCAAAAGCCTGAGCGCAGGTTGAGAGCACTTCCTTTTCGGTGATATTCTTGTTGATTACATCCCTGAGCCTCTGCGTGCCCGCCTCGGGCGCAAAGGTTAGGCCGCTCCTTCTCACGGTGTTCAGCTGCTCCATAAGTTCTTTGGGGAAGTTATCGGCGCGAAGTGAGGGAAGCGCAACGTTTATCTGATTTTCATTTGCCCACGGGAGCATTGAGGTAAGCAGTTCTTCGAGCCCGCGGTAGTCGCTCGTGCTCAGTGAACAGAGCGAAATCTCGTCATAACCGGTGGCGTTGCAGATTGCCCTGCACTGCCTTTCAACCTCGGCGGGCGATTTTTCCCTGAGCGGTCTGTTTATAAAGCCCGCCTGGCAGAAGCGGCAGCCTCTGATACAGCCCCTGAATATCTCAACCGTGGTCCTGTCAAACACCGTTTCGAGAAACGGCACGACAAACGATTCGGGAGAATACATCTTATCAAGGTCGGCAACATTTCTTTTCACGACCTTTTCGGGCGCGCCGTCTTTCGGCTCAATCGCCTTCACGGTGCCGTCTCCGTTATATGACACATCATAGAGCGAGGGCACATACACGCCGGGAATCCGCGACGCGGCTCTGAGGAATTCCTCTTTGCCCGCGCCCTTCGCCTTGTATTCCTTGAGCAGGTCAATCAGTTCCATCGTGACCTCTTCGCCGTCTCCGAGCAGGGTGAGGTCAACGAAATCTGCCATCGGCTCAAAGTTGCAAACGCAGGTGCCGCCCGCCACAACTATCGGGGTGAGGGCGTGTCTGTCCGCACTCCTTACCGGCAGGCCCGCAAGGTCAAGCATATTGAGCAGATTGGTGTAACTGAGTTCATACTGCATCGTGAAGCCGATAATATCAAAATCTTTCACCGGCTCCCCGCTTTCGAGCGCGTAGAGTTCAATGCCGTTTTCGCGCATTATCTCTTCCATATCCACATCCGGCGCAAAAACTCTCTCACACCTCGCGTCTTCCCTTGAATTGACAAGACCGTAGATTATTTTCATGCCGAGGTGCGACATGCCGATTTCGTATGTATCCGGGAAGCAAAATGCGTATGAGATACCGACACTGCCTTTATCTTTGACAATGCTGTTGAGTTCTCCGCCGGTGTACCGCCCCGGCTTCTGAACTTTCATTAAAAATTTTTCGAGTTTCTCAGGGTACATAAACTGTCCTGCGCTCTCAGAGTATTCCGGGCAAAGCCGCCCGGTAACATAAATTCGCTATTAAATAAATATATCATATATTTAATTCATTATCAAGTGCGGGGATGCTCTGCAAAATAAAACCCCATCCGGCAGTTGCAAAAATCTTTCCCGTGCGGTAAAATAAATGTTCGTAAAACTTTTAATTGCGGAGAGGGTATTATGTCTAAATTCAGATCTGTTTTCACAAAGCGGCAGATGGGGTGGCTGATTACCGTGTGCATCGGCGTGCTGCTTTACGAATTCCTTGAGCATTTTGCCGACCTCAGGCCTTTCCTGAACGGCGTGAAAACTTTTATCTCGCCTATCCTCATAGGCTTCGCGATCGCCTACCTCTTTGACCCGGTCGCGGATGATTTCTTTGAGAAAAAAGTGCTCAAAAATATGAAAAACGAGAGCGCGCGCCACACAACGGGTATTATACTCACGATTGTGTGCATCATCCTGATTATCGCCCTGCTGCTCGTCGCCCTCATCCCCTCGGTCGCGCAGAGCATAACAAAACTCGTTTCAAACTGGGATATTTATAATCAAAAACTTCATTTTCTCATCCGCAAGGCAGCGTCGTTTGCCTCCGCGCACAAGATTAACATTGATGTGAGTGTGGCTGAAGCCTACCTAGACAACGCCGCGGAAAAGATTATGGATACCGTCAAGAGCAATTCGAAGACCATCCTCGCGAAGGTCGGAGAAATCGGCAGCGGCGTTTCGAATTTTGCCATCGGCGTGGTATTCGGCTTCTGCTTCCTCGGGGCGAAACAAACCCTGCTCTCATTTCTCAACAGAATCCGCAGCGCCATTCACCCTCAGGAGAGAATTGAAAGAAACAACGCTCTTTTCGGCAGCTGCCACAAAATCTTCGTGCGATACATCGGCTGCACCCTGCTCGATGCTCTCATAGTAGGCGTGGTTACCCTGCTGTTTATGCTGATTATGCGTATGCCTTACGCTCCGCTGATTGCCGTGGTGGTGGCGGTGACAAATATCATACCGACCTTCGGCCCGATGATTGGCTCGGCAATCGCCATCTTCTTCCTGATACTCGACGACCCGATGAAAGCCCTGTGGTATTTCATCTTTTCCTGCATTCTTCAGTTGATTGACGGTATGGTCATCAAGCCCAAACTTTTCAGCGACTCGCTCGGCATTCCCGCCGTATGGACTCTGGTACTCATAGTGCTCGGCGGCAAAATCGCCGGTATGCTCGGCATCATCCTCGCCATCCCCTTCGCGTCAATGTTTGTGATAATTTACAATGAAACCATCCTGCCCGCGCTCGAAAGGCGCGCCGCAAAACTCAACGCCTCGGCGGACGAAACACCCGGCTCCCCTGCCCCCGCGGAAGAAACGGCAGAGGAAACACAAGGTGAATAATATGCCTGTGTTCACGTTATCATTTTGCGCGGTAATAATTATCATATACATTCTCGATACCGTTTTCCTGATTCCGGAGACGGCAGATGTCACGCTCAAAGAAAAACTTTTTACGGGGCACAACAAGGGTTATATAAACCGCGCTCTGCATCTTTCGGATAAGAAAATCAAAAAGGGCGAAGTCTGGCGGCTGGTGTCGTCCGAACTTCTCCATGTGGGTACGCCGCACATCATCACAAATACAATCGCGATGCTGATTGCCGGGTGGGCGGTTGAATCCGTAATCGGCTCCGTGAAAACCCTGATCTGCTTCGCGGGCGCATCGCTGATATCGGGCCTGTTTATGGCGTTTGTATATAAACTGCACGAGGGCGAGGGCGCTTCGCCCGGGATATTCGGCCTCATAGCCGTGTTTGTTATACTCGCCGTAAAAAACGGCACGGTGCTGTTTTCCGCAGTGCCCGTCTATGCGCTCATTATCCTCGCCGTCTATACAGCCATCGGTCTTTTCGGCGGCAAAACCACCCTTTGCGAGCACCTTTCCGGCTTCGCCGGCGGCCTGCTCACAGGCCTGCTTCTCACCCGCGGCATGTGACAGGATGAGTAAGACTTCGAATAAGGCTTAAGGAATAAATAATAATAACAGAATAAAAAATGCACCCCCGACCGGGATAAAACCCGATCGGGGGTGTTTGCTTTTTTGCTTGCCGATGTTGTGTGTTATAAACTATACCCCCGTCGGGGTGTAGATTGCGCCGGAGGTTTCGGCGATTTGTTTCATTTTTTCCGGCGGGAAGGGTTTTGCGGGTATGATTTCGTCCTTTCTGAACAGCGCTTTGTATTTGCCGTTGCCTGCGGTGTGAAAGGCGAGCAATTCAAGGGGCACGCCGCGTGTGAATTCCGAAACCGCTTTCACTTCGTCATCGTTATACCCGGGAATAACCGGCATGCGGAAGAGTATTTCTTTGCCCGAATCCATCAGCCGCGCGGCGTTGGCGAGTATCTGTTCGTTTGATACTCCCGTGTTGCGCTTGTGCTTTTCAGGGTCGATGCCTTTTATGTCATAGAGAAACAAATCAACAAGACTAAGGACAGCGTCAAAGCAGTCCCAACTGACGGCGCCCGATGTTTCAACCGCGGTGTGAATTCCCTCTTCTTTGCAGCCCAAGAGGATTTCTCTCAGAAATTCTCCGCCGAGCATAGGCTCGCCGCCCGAAACTGTCATTCCCCCGCCGGATGTCTTGTAGTATTCCTTATCCCTGTGCACCGCTTCCACAACCTCGCGCGAGGAAACTGTTTTACCTGCTTTTTCTCTTGCTCCGCTTCTGCAGACTTCGGCGCAGATAATGTTTTCGCACTCTGCGCAGGCATCCGTGAAAGCCTTGCCGCAGACTTCCCTGCACTTTCCGCACCCGGTGCATTTATCTTCAAAAAACATCAGCTGTGGCGTTTTTTTCTGCGATTCGGGGTTATGGCACCAGAGGCAGCGCAGCGGACAGCCCTTCAGAAACACCGTTGTTCTGATGCCCGGGCCGTCGTGTATGCAGAAACGCTGTATGTCAAATATTATTCCGTCCATATCAAAATCCGTTTTCCGTTCTGGTGATGATATTATCCTGAAGTCCTTTTTCAAGCTGTGTGAAATAGGCGCTGAAGCCGCCGACTCTCACTATCAGGTTTTTGTATTTTTCGGGGTGCTTCTGCGCTTCGATAAGTTCATCCGCGTTCAGCACGTTTACCTGCAGTGTCTGCCCGCCGAGGCGGAAATAGGTTTTCGCAAGGGCAATGAACGCGCCGAGCCCCGCCTCTGTATTAAACTGCGCCTTGCTGAATTTGAGCTGCAAAACGTTTCCGCTGACAGCAAGATACTGGTTTGCTTTCAATACGGAATTGAGCACCGCGGTAGGTCCGTTACGGTCACAGCCGGGCACGGGCCCTATGCTGTCCGCAAGCAGGGATTCATCTCTGTGCTTTCCGTTGGGTAGCGCGCCTACACTTCTGCCGTATCTCGCGGCTCTTTCAAAGGTGCTGCAGCCCATTCCGAATATCCCGCCCCTGAAAGTTCTGAAATTACGCACATAGCGGTAGATATGATCGGTTATATCGGCGTAGATTTTATCAACATCCTCTTCGTCGTTTCCGAATTTATGCCAGGTTGAAAAATCATAATAAAGATCTTCATACCCTTCAAAATCGTTTTCGAGCGCGTCGAGAAGCTGCGCCATCGTGTATTTGCCCGTATCATAGACATAGTGCTTCACCGCGGCAAGGGAATCAGCCGTGTCGGGCAGTCCCTCCGTAAGAATCTGACCGTCGCCGTAATAAGGGCCGCCGTTTTTATAGTCAATTCCCTTTTCAATGCAGCCCTGAATCACAACGGAATGCCAGGGGTTGGGGCTGGTCCCGGCAAAAATCTTCTGGCAGTTGTTTGATATTTCAATCACGTTGTCCGCAAGATATTCGACCTGTCTGTAATATGCGTTCAGCAGTTCATCAAACGTGCCGAAATTTCTTGCGTCCCCCGTTGAAAGCCCGAGTTTCAGCCCGGATTTCTGACAGACGCCGTCAAAGAGAGCGAACTCAAGCGCTTTGATTATGCTTATTTCGCCGTCTTCGAGCCCCATATGCGATTTGCCGAAAATATCTATCTGGTTGCATCCGTTCATGCAGTAAAGGTGCGAATCGGACGCGGGTATGCCCAGTGATTCAAGCGCGGGGCAGACAACATCGTCGTTATATATCGCGGGCATTCCGATTCCCGTTGCAATCGTTTCGGCGGCTTCGCGCCAGTTTCTTTCGGGGCTGTTTTTATGAAGGCGCATCGTGATATTCGGCGTGTTGTAGTGCAGTTCCCTCGCAACGCGGAGAACGTCATACGTCAGATCGCAGGAGTAGTCGTTTCCGAATTCATCGCTTCTGCCGATGCAGAGATTCCACGCACGCACGCGGTGAAAGAGTTCCCACAGTTTTTTCAGGCACTCATATCTGTCATCGCGGTCGCTTATGTCATAGTATTTGCCCAGAGCAAAATCAAAAAGTCCCGGGGAATCGTTATCAATAAAACTGTAGGCGAGCCAGAAAAACTGGCAGGCTTCAAAGAAGTCGCGCGGCTGTCTGTACGGTACAACCTCAAAGGCCTTGATAATACGCTCCAGGATTTCCGCGTCTTTACCGGATGCATCAGGCAGCATTTTCAATGCGAGTTCTTTATATCTCCCGGCAAGAATTTCCAGTGCCGAAATCGAAATTTCAAGGCATTTGTAGAAATCAGCGCGGTCGGTGTGTATCTTTTTGAACTTTTCAATCTTTTCGCGGATTCCTTCGGTGCCGATTCTCAGCAGCATTTCATAATCGGGATTGGCGTGGCCGCCTCCGGTACCCCAGCAGCAGTTGTTTTCGGCAAGTTTAAACTGAACCTCGCTGCGGGTTAAATCAGCGTTGTATTGATTTGTCAGAGGTCTGAATTCCGCATACAAGGCGTCGAGTTCGGCGGCAAGTTCGGGATATTTCTCCTTTTTCTCGCGGAGGTAACGTTCGTCCGCTTCAAGTCCGCCGGCTCTCGAATACCGGATTCCTATTTCGGGATATGTGCAGCCGGGCCCGACGAACCAGTCATCGGGGTTTATGGTGATTTCGGTTTTGGAGACAAGTTCCCTGAAACCGCAGGCAATCCTGTACTCCCGCTCGTATTTCTCATCAATTCCGGATACGTCCGCATCTTTAAAACCGAACGCAAATATTTCAATATCTCTCAAGTTCATAAAATCACCTCTTTAACAGTAATATACCATAAGATTGCCGCTTGTTAAACTATTTAATAAAAATATCCCGGATAAGTTTCGCTCGCGCCCTTTTCGATTCCCGCCTTTGCATTCTGCAAAGCAAAATGACCCGCCCCATTGGGCGAGTCATTTTTCTGGTGAACGTTAGTGTTTTGATTTCGACTAAGCATATTTGCTTTGGCTTCAATCTCTGTAAAAAACTCTGAATCAGTATCTGTTTTGATTGATATCCTTAGTTTATACTTGTCAGGATCGTTAGGTTCAGGGTCAAAAACATCAATTCTTGAAACATAGCTCTTAATAATGTTTGATCGACCCTCGGCGGTGGTTTGCATTTCAATCCACAAATCACGAAGTGTCTTGATTTCTTCAATAAAGTCTTTTGCACTTTTACTGTGTTTGGTGATGCTGTCTATTTCTTTGAGTTCAGATTCATATTCCTTAATTATTTCAGATTCCTGTTTACTCAGTTCAATCCATTTCTTATCACCGGTATCCATATATGCATCATCTGCTCTGCACACACGTTCCTTGTGATTACGGATTGCTTTTTCAAGTTCCGCGACCCTTGGATTAACAGTTACTTTAGAATCCATGCTTTCAGCCACAGAAATGTATTGTTGAATCATTTCCTCATCCCAAATAAAATCCGAAACGATTTGCATCACTGCAGCTTCGATGGATTCTTTTGGAACATTTTTCTTTGTACACCTGGTTTTATCGGTAGTTCTTTTGCTTTTTTTATTTTTACAGGAGTAATAACTTCGTTTCTTGCCTTGCTTATTTATAACACAGTCTGCAATCATTTCTTCACCGCAAACTCCACAGAAGAGTTTTCCTCTAAGCTCATATACTCCTCTGGTTCTTTCTGATGCACCCGTGCGAGCACGCTTTTTTCGCTGTTGCTGAACTCTATCCCAAAGCTCTTCCGATATAATCGCTTCGCAGGCATCATCAGCAATATACATTTTATGCTCAACTTTGTTATCAAAAACCGTAACTTTTGTACCTTTATAAATAGGATTTGCAAGCATTCTGTTTATGGTATCTCTGGTAAGTGTTTCCCCCTGAGAATTCCTGATACCATGCTCGTTAAGGTATTTCATTAAATCGCCGGTTGTATCTCCGGAAGCATACATCTCAAATGCTTTTGCGATATATTCTTTTGTTTCTTCAACCGGTTCATAGCGTTTACTCTTTCTTTCTTCTCCAACTAGCCTGAAGCCGACCGGAAGCGATCTTCCCCCATTGAAATACCCATTCATAGCATTGTCACGCATACCTCTGACAACATTCTTCCGAAGTTGAGCAACATATTCAGCAGCCATAGTTACTTGAACAGCTTTTGAAATCTCACCACCGTATCCGTCATCAAAAACCTGTGTGGCATACTCAATTCGGACACCATTTTTATTTAATGTATTTTCATATCCGTAAAAGCCGCCATGCTCTTCACGGCTGATTCTATCTAGTGCATAGGAAACAACAACATCAAATTCATCATTCGCAGAATCTTCAATCAGTTTAAGGAAGTCGCTGCGTTTTTCAACATCCTTGGATGCAGATTTGGCACTATCGGAATAAATCTTAATCAGCTCATAACCTTTGCGGTTGATGTATTCCATACATTCGCGGGTTTGCTGTTCAATACTCGCTTCCTTCTGCCTGTCAGAACTGTATCG
>JAEEHB010000044.1 GCA_016280595.1 Clostridiaceae bacterium
AAATCTGTAATTCTCGGTGAGCCCTACGCCATAAACGGTGAGGGCGGTGTCCGTCTCCTCCCTGCCGAGTTCTTTATAAGCGGATGCGCTGAATTCGTATTCATATGAGGGATAATCTTTTACCGATATGCTGTCAATAACTGCCTCTGCGGGCGTATCAAAGAGAATTGCGTTTTCGTCAGGAGTTTCCGTTTCGCTTGGAGCAGTGCTTTCGTCTTTAACGCAGGATGCAAAAGAGAAAAGCAGTAAGACTGCCAAAAGCAGTATCAAGAGTTTTTTCATACTGTCACTCCGTTTTAATTACCTGTGTTTTGGTGTTGTCCTTTGTCAGAATCGGGTCGTCGGCGGAAACCTCGCATACTATCGCCCAGCTTGCCATATCACAGGTGCCCACTTCGGGAATATATCTGTTGATGTAAATCTCGTTTTTGTCTGAATTGATTTTGACTCCCGTGTAATAGTTTGAGCCGCTGCTCTCACTTGTAAATATGACTACAAGCGCGTGATCCCTGAAGAATTCATCATTATATTTTGGGTTAAATACAAACCCGTTGTTTTGGTCGGATTGATTCCCCACAAAAAGAGATTCATACTGCGCCTTGTTTCTGATGAAGACAACCTGCGGATAATCCGCGGATGAATTCCACGAAAGTCTGATATAATGAATTGAGTCATCGGCATATTCCGCGGGCTTTATGTCATGCTGAGTATAATCCACGGCGGTAACCTTTTCAACTGTTGAGCCGGAGGAATCGGCATAGCTGCGGATAATCTTATTTATCAAGTCTCTGTCCGCTTTGCCGAGCACAATGCTCTTTTCCTCATTGACTTTCCTGATAACCGTATCGGTAACTATACCCGAAGAGAATTCGTAAAGATAACGGTGTGTGCCGATTATAATTTCATAATCGGGCAGATTGTCATAGGGATCAACTTTGAATTCGTACTCGCCGAATACTTTAACGAGCGCATCGGCATCTTTTGCACTGAGTTTTGCTTTGCCGCCCGTTATGGGATATTCACATTCGCGTGTGCTCTTAATATAAACCGGTTCGGCATTTTTGGCTTTTGTTGTGCTTTCTTTAACCGTGCTCTCTTCTTTGTTTTCTTTCTGAACATCGACAATTGTGTTTATCTTTTTATCCGGATTTTGCAATTCGGGAACATACTCTATATTAACGGTATCGTTCTTTTCAATGTTTCCGTCCGCCGGGATTTCAATGATTTCGCCCGGAAGAATCAGGTCATCGCCTTCAGTGATTTCAACCGAAGCACCGCTCCCGGCCGTGTCGATGACCACTCCTCTGACTTCGCTGACGGCGGGGTCGATTTCCATTCCTTCCCAAAGTTCGTCAACGGATTTGAGGCTGTGAGGGAATTTATAAACTTCCTTCTGCGTGAACATCAGGTTTTTGTAAAACGGTCTGTTCCATTTTACCACCTTATAGGCGAGCGCGCTGTAACTCTTTGTGCCGTCGGCGTAAGTCTTCGGCACGGGAATAAACGCGCAGATAACAAGCACAGCCGCGCAGATGATTATTGCTTTTTTCTTCATTTCACTCACCCTTTATTCGGGAATGTATGCTTTGCTTGTAACTGCGGTGACATATTCGCCGTTTGCCGGAGTTTGTGCAGTTACCGGAACACTGCCTCCGATAACATATTCTCTTACCGGAGAATAATCGGCTTTCGGATTTATTACAACATAGTAATGATTCATTGTCAGCGCGTCGCCCTTATCGTTGAATTTAAGACAGACAGCCACATCATCGGAAACACCTTTGATGGAATAAACATCGGCAGAAAGAGTTTCTTTCTGTGTTTTATTCTCGCTGACGGCACCGAAGCCTTCCCAGTAACCCGTGACAGTTACCGACCCGATTTTTTCACCGACCTTTTCTTTTTCAATAACCTTGCCCGGACAGTAATCCTTATATTTACCGCTGTTTATACAGTATGTGTAGTTCATATATACCGCTGTTTCCAAAGCTGCCGCGGTGGTTGACAGCTTTGTTACGGTCTCTTTCATGACAGGATGCGATGTTGATGCCTCGGGGGTTGCGGCCCCTTTTACGGTTTCTTTTTTATCGGCGTTTGCCGTTGCTGTTTCAGCCTTGGTTGTACCCGATTCTGCGGTAATCTGTGCCGCCTGCGCTGATTTTGTTTCGCCTGCCTCCGCAGTTTCTTCAGACACGGCGGTATAGCCTTCAGGTGTGTAAATGGTCGCAATCTCCTGCGTCAGCAGGTCGGGAGCGGTGTATTCATAACCTGATTCAACAGCGGCTTCGCTCTGTGCGTCGTAGGCAGAGGGCTGAAGCCTGTCGCGAAGTCCGAAAGCGGATATAACGGCAAGCGCAACGCCCGCCAGGGCAACCGACCCGGTTGTTATATATTTTGTTCTTTCCTTTTTTCTGCGCATATAACTGTCACGCTCGGCCATTACGCGCTCAAAGGTTTCTTCATAAGTTTTCATAATCAAAACCATCCTTTTCCAGTTGTGCTTTGAGAGCCTGCCTCGCCTTATATACGAGATTTTCCGTGGCGTGTATCTTTTTGCCGATAACGGCCGACGCGTCTTTAATACTCATGCCTTCAAAATAAACGAGCCATAAAATCTGCCTGTATTCCGCTTTGAGTTTGTTCATTGAGCGGTGAAGGGCTATCCTGCGTTCGTTTTTGATTACGATTGCTTCAAGTTCTGTTTCGTCCTCGAGCATTTCGTATTCTTCGAGCGGCAGAGTGCCTTTTTTCGCCGCCCTGCGCAGGTAATCCTTTGCCGTATTGCCGCCGATGGTATAGAGCCAGGTCTTGAAAGACGCCTTGCCGTTATACCTCGGGCGCTTGGTAACAAGTTTTATGAAGGTATCCTCCGCAAGGTCTTCCGCCTCGGTGATATTGCAGACAAAAGAATTGATGTAGAGGATGAGTCCGTCACGGTATTCTCTTATAATTTCGGCGAATGCTTTATCATCACCGGCAAGGAAACGGCGGTAGCTACTTGCACCGTTATCCATAGACCTTCTCCTTTCCGAAAGAGCGGAACATGGAATGCCCTTTCACTTGTTATACGAAAGTTATGCAAAAACCTCACGGCCTTCAAATTAATAATAAAGCCAAAGCGCCGTCATTTCAAGATACAGAATATGAACAAACGCCGCTTTGCACAGGCATATTCTTATCAATAAGGTATATAGTATTGACAAAAAAATACATAGGCGTTATAATAGGCAGGCATCCGGGCCCGTAGCTCAGTTGGGAGAGCGTTCGGTTCGCATCCGAGAGGTCGAGGGTTCGAATCCCTTCGGGTCCACCAAACAAAGACAGCACGCTTTTGCGTGCTGTCTTTGTTTTTGATTTCTGCAATTATCGAACCCTCCGGTGATATGAGAATGTCAGACGCAACCGGAGATAACGAAAATTTTTAGAAAATGTTATCTTTAATTGGTTGAAAAATGCGCAACTATACTTTACAATAATCGTATAAATCATACAAATCGGAAACGGAGGAATTATATGAGCATCGCCGAAATTAAAAATCTCACGAAAGAGTATCCCGGCTTTAAACTGGATGATGTGTCTTTTTCGATTGAAGAGGGTAAAATCACGGGTTTCATCGGGCGAAACGGCGCGGGCAAAACCACAACCATAAAATCCATTCTCAACTTCGTGCACCCCGACGGCGGCGAAATCAGTTATTTCGGTCTTCCGCTCGCGGGCAGCGAATCGGAAATAAAGAAACGCATCGGCTACTCAACGGGGACTGTCAGCTGGTATCCGAGAAAGAAAATCAAAGACATCGTCGCCGTTGTGAAAAAGTTTTACGAAACGTGGGACGAGGCGGCTTACCGCAAATATCTCGCGCTGTTTGAACTTGACGAAAACAAAACGCCGAAGGAACTTTCGGAGGGTATGAAGGTTAAATTCAACCTTCTGCTTGCGCTTTCGCACGGCGCTCAGATTCTTATTCTCGATGAGCCGACAAGCGGTCTTGATCCGTTTTCGAGAGATGAACTGCTCGGCATTTTTACTCAGCTTAAAGAGCAGGGTGTGGCGGTATTCTTCTCGACGCATATTACATCGGATCTTGAAAAATGCGCCGACAACATAATCTATATTTCTCACGGCCGGATTGTCTGCGCAATGCCGAAAGACGAGTTTGTCAATGAGTATTCTCAGCAGGGCGAAAGCCTTGAAGATACGATACTGCGTATGGAAAGGAGTGCGAAGAATGCGTAACATTATGCTTAAAGAAATGAAACTCAGCGCGTCGCCGATTTCATATCTGTTTATTCTTTTCGGGTTTATGTTTTTAATACCCGGTTATCCCGTGCTCTGCGGCGCTTTTTTCACAACGCTCGGTATTTTTCAGGGCTTCCAGTATGCGCGCGAGGCAAATGACATAGAGTTTTCCGTTCTTCTGCCTGTAAGCAAAAAAGATACGGTAAAAGGCAAATATCTTTTCGTCTGCTTTATTGAACTTTGCAGTTTTGCGGTTATGACAATCTGCACGCTTGTGCGTATGACAGCCCTTTCGGACGCCGCCGTATACACCAAAAACGCGCTGATGAACGCAAATCTTTTCGCGCTCGGAGCGGCTCTGGTTGTGTTCGGTCTTTTCAACACAATATTTCTCAACGGATTTTTCAAAACGGCATACAAGCAGGGCAAACCGTTTGTGATTTACATTATTGTTGCGTTTCTCGCAATTACGGTATTTGAGGCTGTGCATCACATTCCGGGCCTTGAAGCGGTAAACGCTTTCGGCTTTGAGCACAGCGGCCTTCAGGTTGCTCTGCTGCTTGCGGGCGCCGCAATATATACGATTATGACTCTTCTTTCATACAAATCTTCGTGCAGAAGGTTTGAATTAATTGACCTTTAAGGGAGGGACTTTGAGGTGCTTAAAGATAATCTTGCGGTCCTTCGAAATGTTCACGGATTTTCGCAGGAACAGATTGCGGAAAAAATAGGTATTTCAAGGCAGGCCTACGCCAAATGGGAAAGCGGAGTCACCGTACCGGATATTGAAAAATGCAGTCTGCTCGCCGGTGTTTACGGCGTGACACTTGACAGCCTGATAAAGGAAACCAAAGTTGAAGGTATCGGCACGCTTCCCCCTGCCCCTGTCGGCAAAAGCATATGGGGAACAGTTACGGTGAGCGACAGAGGGCAGATAGTAATACCGAAAGATGCCCGTGATAAATTCGGCATCAGCGGCGGCACGCGCCTTATTGTCGCCTCAGACGAAGTGGGCATAGCGCTGCTACCGGTGGAAGTATTTGAGGCGGGGCTTAAAAGGTTCTCGGAACTCGCTCATACGGACGCGGACAAGCAGTAAAAAGCAAATAATCGCTTTATCAGACAGCGGGCAGAGAGGAAATCTCTGTCCGCTGTTACAGGTCTTTGCCGATGCCCCAGAAAAGGGAAATAAGCAGATACCCTACCCAGAGCGGCCAGATAAGCGCAAGCCAGCAGGCGGTGCGCCACTCGCCGTATGATATCACTCCGAGCACAATAAAGATGATGAAACCGATTATGAGATAATAAGGTAAAAACTCCATATAAACGCCTCCTCCGCGCATACGGGATTTCTTTTTTCTTTTATATTATCTCAGGTATTCTGTCCGAAAATCCTCCCTCATTTTCAGCTGTGCGGCTATGTGAAAAATGTATAGTTATTAAAAATAACTTGCAAAAAAGCACAATATATGGTATAATTCTCAAAATTTTATAAGTTACTGCAACATTTTTCTATTTTGCTCACACTTATAGTCAGTAAAGCGATGCGGTCCGGATAACCGCTGCGCGGATAATTGCTCACAAAAATTAAAGGATGGTGTGATTTTGAGCAGAACAAAGATTGATGACAGAAAACTGCCCCGCTACACAAAAGGCGAAGAAATCTTTAACTCCGTAAGCCATATTGTCGGCAGCGGATTCGGGCTTGTGGTGCTGATTCTGTGCACCGTTTTTTCCGCCCTTCACAAAAACTGGTGGGGGCTTTTCAGCGGCATATTCTACGGCCTGATGATGGTGTTTCTCTATACCGTTTCAAGCGTTTATCACGGCGTAAAAAGAGGCAGGATGAAGAAAATCCTGCAGGTGGTTGACCACTGCTCCATTTTTGCCCTGATAGTAGGCACATACGCGCCTGTGCTGAGCACCGGTATGAGAGAATATAACCCGAGACTCACTCTTATAATCACTATGCTCGTAACGGCAGGCACGATAATCGGAGTTGTCTTTACCGCGATTGATTTTCACAAATATGTTGTAATCTCCTACGCGAGTTACTTTGTAATCGGCTGGAGTATGCTTTTCTCAATACGCGAGGTATATAAGGCATTCGGCAACGAATTTGTATTCTGGCTTGTGCTCGGCGGCATAATCTACACACTCGGCATGATATTCTTCGGCCTGAGCGCAAAGAACCCCAAGAAACACGAATACTGCCACAGCATTTTCCACCTGTTCATAGTCGCGGGCAGTGTGCTTCAGTTTGTGGGAATATTCAGATTCTGCATCTGCAGATAAAATCAAATAATAATTAACGGGCTCCGCCTTTCGGCAGAGCCCGTTTTTTTTGCTGCGTTTTTATTCGTGCTGATTTGTGTCGGGGACTATTTCGCCGGTGCTCTCATCATAATAAAGGAATCTCGGATATTCCTCAAAGGTGTCAACGGTCGCCTGGCCGTCATAGTAAAGAAGCACTTTGATGAAGTGATCAAGGCTGCTGCCGAGATTTGCGTGAAGATAATTTCTCACAAACCAGGTCTGCTCCTGATAGGCGCAGGTGGAGGCGTCAACCGTTTTATCGGGTGAAATGAACTCGGGTGAAACGCCCGCGATATATTCATCACTCAGGGTTTCGCCGTACTGCGCGGCGGTTGCTCCCATAGAGGCATATTTAAGGTCTACGGTGTTGTCGCCCGCGTTTTTCCACGAGGGAGTGAGGAAAAGAGAGCAGTAGCCGTAACGCGCTATGACATAGAAGTTTGAAGTGCTGTTAATCTGCTCGATTGTCTCCGCTTTATACGGGCGGATGCGGGTGTTGTAATCATCGATGCCCGCTCTCAGGTTGCTTCTGTCAACTCCGTCATCCTTATAAACTTCGTTGAAAACATAGTTGTACGCTTCGTCGATTTTATCATCGGGAATCATTGCCCAAATGCTGTACCATCTGCCGAAGAGAGGAAGAATGCCGGTAGCGAGTTTGTTCATACCGATATTGTCAATCATATAGTTGACAAGGTCACAGGCGGCTCCGGTGATACCGGTTTTGAGCAGCACCTGCATGAGGGTGTTGAGCAGTTTTTCTTTATCGTTATAATCGAAAGCCGCTTTGAGGTATTCGGTGAGCGCTTCCGGGTCAAAACGCATCTGACCGGTCATCAGTTCGCCATTGTAGGTTTCGCCGAAAACGGCGGTTGAGTTGAACGCCCAGCTTCTGACTTTGCTTGTGCCGTAAAGCCTCGCGTAGGTGGTGCATACCACGCCGCCGTAACTGTGGCACTCGAGGACAACCTGCCTGCAGCCGGAGCACTCAAGCACATAGTTGATGAAATCATTGAGGTCGGCGGCGGTGTCAATGGGATTTAAGCGCCAGTCATAAACAAACGAAAGTTCGGAATCTTTTTTGATATCCTCCGGTGCGGGGTACTCCCATCTGACGCCCGATGTATTGTCAAGTTCGCCGTTTTCACTCAGGAAAATGGGGCTGAACATATCGGTGACTACCGGGATAAGTTCATCGGCGAATTTCTGCCAGTTGTGAGTGAAAAGGAATTTGCCGATAATCGGCAGACTCTCTTTAACTGCCTCTTTTATTCTGTCTCCCGAAGGGGGCCAGGCAAGCTCTGAATCGGGATCGGAGGGGTCAACATAAATATCGGAGCCCATAAACCCGTGAACGAAAATATAGGGGCAGTCGGCACTGTATTCGACGGCATAAGCGGCAACGCTCAGCACTCCGCCGAAAGCAAGCGCGAGGGTAAGAATAACTGCGCAAAGTTTCTTCATAGTATTCACTCTCCTTGTGAAACATTTTAACACGGGCAGGCTATACAGTCAACCGCAATAATTAATAAGAAATACATACCTGCTTTTATTAAATATAAAAATTAACAAATTATTTAAAAAAAGTGTTTAAATTCATCCTGTTCTATGATATACTTTATTCTAAATGTAGTATGGGGAAGTATAGGCAGGTGAAAGTGTATGTCCGTAAAAATAGCCTCTGTTTCGCAGGAAAGTAAATGTTATAAAAAGGGCATACGCCCCGGCGATATGCTTCTTACGATTAACGGCAACGAAATAAAAGATATTCTCGATTACCGTTTTTACATTACGGAAAGAAAAGTGAAAGCGGAGTTTCAGAAGCAGGACGGCGGCAGAAAGTCCGTAACAATCCGCAAGGATCAGATGGACGATATAGGGCTCGATTTCGAAACCTATCTTATGGACAGACAGCGTGCCTGCAAAAACAAATGCATCTTCTGCTTTGTGGACCAATTGCCCGAGGGCATGAGAGACAGCCTCTACTTCAAGGATGACGATGACAGGCTTTCATTTCTTTTCGGCAACTATGTCACACTGACAAACCTCGACGAAGAGGAAGTGGCAAGGCTGATAAAAATGAAAATCAGCCCGATAAACATTTCGGTGCATACAATGAATCCCGCTCTGAGAGTAAAGATGATGCACAACCCCCATTCGGGCGAATGCCTCAGATACATTAAGGACTTTGCGGACGCAGGGCTTACAATCAACGCGCAGCTCGTGCTCTGCCCCGGAATAAACGACGGCAAAGAACTTGTGTACTCGCTCGAAAAACTGTTTGAATACTACCCCTCAATGGGCAGCATAGCCTGCGTGCCCGTAGGGCTCACAAAGCACAGGGACGGCCTGTGTCCGCTCAAAGGATATGACGCAAAGACCGCGGGCGAGGTAATAGATACCATTGACGAGGAAAACAGAAAATTCAAAAAGAAGCACGGCGTTAAAATCGCCTTCGCCTCCGATGAGTTTTACATCATAGCAGGCAGGGATATTCCCCCGGCGGAATACTACGACGATTTTCCGCAGCTTGACAACGGCGTGGGAATGTGGGCTCTGCTCAAATCGGAATTTGAAGAAGCACTTGAGAATCACCCGCCCCGTGCAATAAGCAGAAAGGTGACGCTTGTTACAGGCGCGGCGGCATATCCGCTGATGAAGGAACTGTGCCCGCTTGCGGAGGAAAAATTTGACGGGCTCGAAGTAAATGTGGTTGAAATCAAAAATCACCTTTTCGGCGAAAGCGTTACGGTATCCGGTCTTATTTCGGGCAAGGACATTTACGAAACGGTCAAAGATATGGACCTGGGCGAAGAACTGATAATACCTCCCAACTGCCTCAGAAGTGAGGGAGATATGTTCATAGACAGTATGACAACGGAAGAACTGAGCGATTTGCTCAAAGTAAGGATAAAGCAGAACAAGAGCAGCGGAGCAGACCTGCTCGACGCTCTTACAGGAGAAAATTAGGAGGAAAGTATGGCAGGTGTTGTTGCCATAGTAGGCAGGCCGAATGTAGGCAAATCAACATTGTTTAACAAACTCACCGGAGTGAGGAAAGCAATAGTTGACGATACGCCCGGCGTTACAAGAGACAGAATATACGGCGACTGCGAGTGGCTCGGGCACAGATTTGCCCTGATTGACACCGGCGGTATAGAGCCGGAGAGCGAAGATATAATACTCAAGCAGATGAAGCGGCAGGCACAGCTTGCCATAGACTCGGCGGATGTAACCGTGCTTGTTACAGATATACGCTCCGGCGTGGTGGCAACGGATATGGAAGTTGCCTCAATGCTGCGAAAGAGCGGAAAACCCGTGATACTCGCGGTGAACAAATGCGATTCCATAGGCGAATTACCGCCCGATTTTTACGAGTTTTACAATCTCGGGCTCGGCGAACCGTTTGCGATATCATCAGTTCACGGCCACGGCACGGGAGATATGCTCGATGAAATAATCAAGTATCTGCCCGAAGAAGCGGAAGACGGCGAAGACGAGGATGAATACATCAAGGTAGCTGTGATAGGCAAGCCGAATGTCGGCAAGTCCTCGCTCGTAAACGCTGTGCTCGGCGAAAACAGAATGATAGTATCCGATATTGCGGGCACCACGAGAGACGCCACGGACTCTGTGCTTGAAAACGAGCACGGCAAATTCGTATTCATCGATACGGCAGGCCTCAGGCGCAAGAGCAAGGTGTATGACCAGATTGAGAAATACTCTGTCATCAGAGCCAAGATGGCGGTTGAAAGAGCGCAGGTGTGCGTGATTATGATTGACGCCACCGAGGGCTTCACCGAGCAGGATTCAAAGGTGGCGGGCATTGCTCACGAAATGGGCAAGGGCTGTATAATCGCCGTAAACAAATGGGACGCCGTTGAAAAAGACGGAAAGACTATGGACAGAGAGAGAAAGAAACTTATGGAGGATTTCTCCTTTATGTCCTACGCCCCGATTATATTCATCTCTGCAAAAGAGGGGCTCAGGCTCGACCGTCTGTTTGAACTTATCAAATTTGTGGACACTCAGAATGCGATGAGAATTTCCACCGGCAAACTCAACGATGTGCTCGCGGACGCCACCGCGAGAGTACAGCCGCCCTCGGATAAGGGACGCAGGCTGAAAATCTACTATATGACGCAGGCATCCACGAGACCCCCGACATTTGTCTGCTTCGTAAACAGCGCGGAACTTTTCCACTACAGTTATCAGAGATATATTGACAACCGCATAAGAGAAGTATTCGGCCTTGAGGGCACGCCCACAAGGATGGTAATAAGAGAAAGAGAGACAAAGAAGAAATGATTGTTCTCGGCATTGACCCCGGCTACGCGATAGTAGGCACGGGCGTGGTGCAGCAGGTAAACAACAAATTCAAAATGCTGTATTACGGCGCGATACTCACCGAGGCGCATACGCCCTTTAACTTGAGAATAGAGAAAATATTCGACGAAGCCGACGCGCTTATAAAAACATATAAGCCCGATGCAGTCGCTATGGAGAAACTGTATTTCAACACAAACCAGAAGACGGCAATCGATGTGGCGCAGGCAAGGGGCGCGCTGATACTCGCGGCGCAGAAAAACAGAGTGCCGATTTACGAATACACTCCCCTGCAGGTAAAGATGAGTGTTGTGGGCTACGGCAGGGCGGAAAAGAAGCAGGTGCAGGAAATGACAAAGGTCCTGCTCGGCCTCGATAAGATACCCAAGCCCGATGATGCCGCAGACGCTCTCGCTCTGGCAATCTGCCACTGCCACAGCGCAGGCTCAATCTTAGGCAAACTTAACGGATAAAACATTTCACGGAAAGGGAACAGTATGTTTTACAGTCTGACAGGAAAAGTAGTATATACGGACGAATCAACAATCGCCGTTGAATGCTCCGGCGTTGCATTCAGCCTCACCGCAAGCGCCAACACACTCAGAAAGTGCGGAGAAACAGGTTCGGTGCAGACCCTTTACACCTATCTCAGCGTAAGGGAAGACGCCCTTGATCTTTTCGGCTTTGCCGACAAGAGCGAACTTGACTGCTTCAAGATGCTCATAGGCATCACCGGAGTAGGCCCCAAGGCGGCGATAGCAATTCTCTCCGCTCTAACACCCGATGCTCTCGCACTCGCTGTTGCGAGCGAAGACGCAAAGGCGATAACAGCCGCCCAGGGTATAGGCGGCAAGATTGCGGGCAGGATAGTGCTTGAACTCAAAGGCAAGATTGACACGCTCCCGCTTTCGGGTGACACTACAGGCAAAGTGGCGGACATCAAGAAGTCCGGCATAACTTACGCGGGTGAAGAGGCGGTCAACGCCCTTGTTTCGCTCGGCTTTTCGCGCACCGAAGCGGGTGTTGCGGTAGGCAAACTCGACGGCAATCTTTCAACGGAAGAAATGATTAAGCGCGCGCTCACTATGCTCGCCGGTAAAATGTAAGGAGAAGAAGTATGGATATGGATTTTGAAAACCGGTTTGTGGACGCGCAGTACTCCGCCGCCGACGATAACGATATAGAACTTTCCCTTCGCCCGAAAGTGCTTGACGAATACATCGGGCAGGAGAAGGTAAAAGAAAACCTTTCGGTTTACATACAGGCGGCAAAGCAGAGAAACGAGCCGCTTGACCACGTTTTGCTTTACGGCCCTCCGGGTCTGGGCAAAACCACGCTCGCGGGCATTATCGCAAATGAAATGGGCGTTAATTTCAGAGTGACGAGCGGCCCCGCCATTGAGAAACCCGGCGACCTTGCGGCTCTGCTGACAAATCTCAGCGAGGGCGATGTGCTCTTCATTGACGAAATTCACCGTCTTTCAAGAGCAGTTGAAGAAGTGCTTTACCCCGCTATGGAAGACAATGAACTTGATATTATCATAGGCAAAGGCCCTTCCGCCCGTTCAATAAGGCTTGAACTGCAGAAGTTCACGCTCGTGGGCGCAACCACCAGAGCGGGTCAGCTTTCAGCCCCGCTGCGTGACAGATTCGGTATGATATTCCGCCTTGATATGTACACACCCGAAGAACTGTCAAGGATAGTGAACAGATCAGCAGGCATACTCGAAATGGACATCGACCCCGAAGGCGCAATGGAAATCGCCTCACGCTCAAGAGGCACTCCGAGAATTGCAAACAGATTTCTCAAAAGGACGAGAGACTTCGCACAGATTGTGGGCGACGGCAAGATAACGAAAGAAATCGCCGACATTGCTCTTGCAAAAATGGAAGTTGACAAAATCGGTCTTGACGCGATTGACCGCCTCATACTCACCACAATGATAAAGAACTACAATGGCGGTCCCGTAGGTCTTGAAACGATTGCCGCCGCAATAGGCGAAGAATCAATCACGATAGAAGATGTATACGAGCCCTTCCTTCTTCAGGCGGGTTTCATTTCAAGAACTCCGAGGGGCAGATGCGTCACCCCCGCCGGCTACGCTCACCTGGGCATACCTATGCCCGGTCAGCAGAAGATGGATGTATGATTCAAGAGGTTTAACCGTATGAGAACTGCAGGTCTTTGGAAAGACTATGAACTTATTGACTGCTCCGACGGAAGCAGGCTTGAGCGCTGGAACGATATTATACTTATCCGCCCCGACCCTCAGGTTATATGGAAAACTCCGAAAGAGCATCCTCTGTGGAATAATCCGCACGCGGTTTATCACCGCTCAAATTCGGGCGGCGGCAGCTGGGAAATATGTAAAAAAATGCCCGATGTATGGAAGGTCGGCTACGGTGAACTTATGTTCAACATAAAGGCGATGGGCTTCAAGCATACGGGGCTTTTCCCCGAGCAGGCGGTTAACTGGGATATGACCGCAGATATAATCAGGAACGCCGGAAGACCGGTAAGCGTGCTCAACCTGTTTGCATACACGGGCGCTGCGAGCGTTGCCGCTCTCAAAGCGGGCGCGAGCGTTACTCATGTTGACGCGTCAAAAGGTATGACGCAGTGGGCAAAAGAAAACGCCGCGTCAAGCGGTGTGGCTGACAGACCGGTGCGCTGGCTGGTTGACGACTGCCTTAAATTCGTGCTCAGGGAGCAGCGCAGAGGCAATAAATACGACATCATCATTATGGACCCGCCGTCATACGGCAGAGGGCCGGGCGGAGAAGTGTGGAAACTCGAAAACGAAATTCACTCTTTCGTGAGCGAATGCGTTTCAATCCTTTCGGATAATCCGATAATGATGCTCATAAACTCCTACACAACGGGGCTCTCCCCTTCCGTTATGGAGTATATTCTCGGCGAAACCGTGCAGAAGAAATTCGGCGGAACAACCGAGAGCGATGAAATAGGCCTGCCCGTTTCATCAAAACCCGGCAGGGTGCTTCCTTGCGGAGCAAGTGCAATATGGAGAAACAAAGGATAATCAGATGCAGGAAAAACTGATTGAAGTAAAAAATCTGACTTATGTCTATGAGTCCGACGACCCGGAAACAAAACCGGTGACCGCGCTCAGAGACATTAATCTTGACATATACAAGGGCGAATTCGTCGCGGTGCTCGGCCACAACGGATGCGGCAAGAGCACGCTCGCGAAACTCTGCAACGCCATTTACGAGCCTACCGAAGGCAGTGTAACCGTAAAAGGCATCCCCTCGGGCACCGAAGAGGACGGCGACAGAATCAGGCGTATAGTCGGTATGGTTTTTCAGAATCCCGACAATCAGATTGTCGCAACGATTGTGGAAGACGATGTCGCTTTCGGCCCCGAAAATCTCGGCGTTGAGCCGAAGGAAATCCGCCGCAGAGTTGACGAAGCGCTCAAGAGCGTGAATATGTATGACCTTCGCGAAAGAGAGCCGCACAAACTTTCCGGCGGGCAGAAGCAGAGAGTTGCGATAGCGGGAGTTATCGCAATGCAGACGGAGTGCATCATTTTTGACGAGCCTACCGCCATGCTCGACCCTTCGGGCCGCCGCGAAGTGATGCAGGCAATTCAGCGTCTCAACAAAGAAATGGGCATAACCATAGTGCTCATAACGCACTTTATGGACGAGGCTGTAAAAGCGGACAGGGTTGTTGTGATGGACAAGGGCAGTATCATTACCGAAGCAACCCCGAAAGAGGTCTTCTCGCAGGTTGACCTGCTCAGAAGCCACGGTCTCGACGTACCTCAGTCAACAGAACTCTGCCACGACCTCGGTCTCGGTGAAGGAGTAACAAGCACAGAGGAATGTGTTGATAAAATCTGTGCTCTGCTGGGAGGTGCGAAATGAACTGCGCGATTGAAATCAGAAATCTCAGCCATCTTTACTCCCCCGGCACTCCGAGTCAGGTGACCGCGCTCAAGGATATAAACCTCAGAATAGGGCACGGCGAAATCCTCGGAATAATCGGACACACGGGCTCCGGCAAGAGCACGCTCATATCGCATTTCAACGGTCTGCTCAAGCCGAGCAGCGGCACCGTGCTTGTTGACGGCGAAGATATACACAAAGACAAGGAGACCCTGCGCTCTTCCCGGTTCAAAGTGGGGCTCTGCTTCCAGTATCCAGAGTATCAGTTATTCGAGGAAACCGTTTTCAAGGATATTGCTTTCGGGCCTAAAAATATGAAACTCTCCGACGACGAAATAAAGCAGAGAGTTTTAAGAGCTGCTCAGTACACGGGCGTGCCTGAGGAGATGCTTGAAAAATCCCCCTTCGACCTCTCGGGCGGCGAAAAGCGCAGAGTTGCCATAGCGGGCGTTATGGCAATGGAGCCGCAGGTGCTTGTGTTTGACGAGCCGGCGGCGGGACTTGACCCCTCGGGGCGCAAGGCGCTGATAAATCTCATAAAAGATTACCATAAGAAAACCGGCTGCACGGTGATAGTTGTCTCCCACTCAATGGAAGATATCGCACGCCTTGCAGACAGGCTCATAGTAATAAACGGCGGCACAATAGCAATGGACGGCTCTCTTCACGATGTCTTTTCCCGCAGTGAAGAACTTGCCGGAATGGGGCTTGACGTGCCCGAAGTTACCAAAATCTTTGCTCAGATAAGAGAGCGCGGCTTTGACGTGCCTCTTGATGTTTATTCGGTGGAATACGCCGAAAAAACCATTCTTTCAATGCTGGAAGGAGGTAATGTTCAATGATTAGCGACATCACCTTCGGTCAGTATTACCCCGCAAAATCCGTGCTTCACAAGGCGGACCCGAGAATAAAACTCCTGCTCACATTTCTGATGATTGTTTTCCTGTTTGTGTGCAAGAATTTCTTTTCGCTCGCCGTTATGGTTTTTGTCACCGTGCTCGCGACAGTATTTTCGGGCGTGCCGTTCAAGGTGATACTCAAGAGCATAAGGCCCGTGCTTGTGATACTGATATTCACCACATTTCTCAACATTTTTTATACCAAAGGCGGTACGGTCTATTTTGAATTCTGGAAATTCTCCGTTACCGAAAAAGGTATAAACAACGCGGTATTCACCGTGATACGCATAATCACCCTGGTTGTGCTCAGTTCACTTTTAACATACACAACCACCCCGACGGACCTCACAACAGGTCTTGAGCGTCTGCTCTCCCCTCTCAATCTGATTCATATCAAGGTGCATACCCTTGCGATGATGATGACACTCGCGCTCAGATTCATCCCGACTCTGATTGAGGAGACGGAGAGAATAATGAACGCGCAGAAAGCAAGAGGCGCTGACCTTGAAACGGGCAGCCTCATTCAGAGGGCGAAAGCGCTCATCCCGATATTCGTGCCTCTGATGGTCTCTTCCTTCAGAAGGGCGTATGAACTTGCCTTTGCAATGACCTGCCGCTGCTATACGGGCGGAGAGGGGCGCACAAGGATGAAGCAGATGAAACTCTCGGCGAGAGATTTTGTACTGCTCGCCCTGTGCCTTATCGCCTGCGCGGGAGTTATTGTACTCAACATATTTTTCGAGCCTGTGATTTAAGGCGGAAAGAAATGAAATGCGAAACGTTTTGCTCACCATAAGTTTTGACGGCACCGCCTACCACGGCTGGCAGGTGCAGGAAAACGGAATAACCGTTCAGCAGACTCTGCAGGACGCCTGGCAGAAGATTAACGGCACGCGTGACAATGTAACCGGCTGCTCGCGCACCGACTCGGGCGTACACGCGCTCAGATACTGCTGTAACATACGCACCGAAAGCACCAAAGCCTGCGATGATCTGGTTTATTCGCTCAACGCGGTGCTCCCGGATGACATAGCCGTGCTCGACTGCAGAGAGGTCAGCCCCGATTTCCACGCGAGATATGACTGCACATCAAAGGAATACATCTACCGCATAAGAAACTCCGCGGTGAAGGATGCTTTTGATTACAGATATTCGCTCAGGGTAACCTACCCGCTTGACGCGGAATTTCTCGACAGGCAGGCAAAGCAGTTTATCGGCGAGCACGATTTCAGCGCATTCTGCGCCTCGGGCAGCAGTGTGAGCGATACTGTCAGAAATGTGACAAGCGCCGAAGTAACAAGAAACGGCGACCTTATCACTTTCAGGGTTGAGGCAAACGGATTTCTTTACAATATGGTCAGAATAATGGCCGGTACTCTGCTGGGCATCGCCTCGGGCAAAATACCCGCAGATACCATTCCCGATATAATCGAATCCCGGGACAGAGGCAGAGCGGGAGTGACCGCAAAACCTCACGGACTGTTTCTCAGCAATGTAAAATACGAAAAGGAGTGAGAATGTGCCTGCGGATAACAAACCTACAGTTGATTTCAACAAAGCCAAACAGAAGGCACTTACAAAGAAAATACTCAGAAAACTGAGAATACCGATTGCGATTCTCTGTGTTCTTCTCATAATCTGCATTTCACTTGCCGCCGCGGGCGAAACACGCAGGTCAAACCTTGCGGACTCTTTCAGGGCGATCCCCGCCTCATTCGGCGAGAGCCGCGGCTATCCGTATAACTCGGGCGACCTCTCAATGAGCAAGGTGCTTCTTGTGGGCGACAAGCCGATGACCGTGACGGAAACGGGAGTGAAAGTGCTTTCGCAGGATGCGGATGAACTGCTCAGCCTGCACCTTGACTGGTCAGATACCAAAGCGGTGTCTTATAACGGCAGGGCGGTTGTGTTCAGCAACACCTCCGGCAAATACTATCTCATCAGCCGCACAAAAGTGCTCGCAACGCTCAATGAGGAAGGCACAATCGTGACCGCCTGCCTTGCGAAAAACGGCAGTGTCGCGAGTTCTTCAACCACCGACAGCGTTCAGAGCGTTTTGAAAGTATACAACACACGGCAGGCTCTTGAGTTTCAGCTCAACTGCGACCGCGATTATGTCTCCTCTCTTTCGCTTTCGCCAAACGGCAAAAAGGTGCTCATTTCTTCCGTAAATGCCGAAAACGCGAAACTGTATTCAACTGTTTCGCTATACAACGTCAAAAAGACTCAGCCGAAATTCGAGGTTAAGATTGACGGCACGGCGGTGCTTAAAACCGTATACGCATCCGCAAACAAATTTGTCGCTATAGGCGACAACAAAACGGTGATACTCAACGCCAAAGGCAAAACGGTCAGTGAAATCACATACGCGGATAATGCGCTTTTCGCCGTTGACAGCGACACTCAAGGCAACACAATGCTCTGCTACAAGGAATTCGGCGGCTCAAAGATAAAGGTTGTCACAATTCCCTCCTCGGGAAAGAGAACTCACGAATTTGAGATTGACTACACACCGTCGTCATTCGATTTCCGCAACAGCAGAATCGCCGCTTCTCTCGGCTCGGGCGTAACAGTATATACGCTCTCGGGAAATGTGAGAGAGGAATATGAATGCGCCAATAATGTCAGCACCGTGCTGATAGGAGGCAACGGCATCTTCACGCTTGAGACGGGCTCGGTCTGTAAATACAGGAATTGATGCTTATGGAATATCTGCCTTACATACTTGACGCCCTTATTATCATACTTCCCCTGCTCGCGGTGGTTGAAGGCCTGATAAAAGGCTTTACCGGCCTTGTGCTTCCGTTTGCACTGGTTGTGGGTATGGTAATACTCGCCAGGCTGTACGCCGGGCCTATGGCGCAGCACATAACCGAAAACTTCATACACGATGCGGCATCGGAAAGGCTTTCGTCCTTTCTTTCGGATAAACTTTCGGAAGGCTCGCTCACTCTTTCGCAGGCCCTCCCCTCCTTTGCGTCGGAATTCATTTCATCCGCCGGCTATTCGCCCGATTCGCTGATAAGCGAGCAGGCAATTCCGCAGTTATCAGAAAGCATTATAACCGCCGCCCAGCCCGCAATAATAATCCCCGCGGTCACGGCAGGCATATATATCTGCTTTTATCTGATTGCGAAAATACTCGGCGTTATTCTCGTCAAACCGGCAGACGCAATAGCAAAACTGCCGATTCTCAAACAGGTCAATAAAACTCTCGGCTTTGTCGCAGGCATTCTTCTCGGAGGAATACGCTGCATTGTCCTTGCGGCGGCAACGTCAGTTGTGATTTCATTTGCGCCGGAAAGCGCGTTTGCTTCTGCCGTGAGTAAAACAAAAATATTATCCCTGCTTGCGCAGGAAATAATCAACCTTTTCTGAAGGGAGAAATGCAAAAATGAAAAAAATACTCAAAGAATACTTTACCGGAGCACTTACCGTGCCCAACCTGCTCTCATTTCTGAGAATAGTCATGGTGCCGATTTTCGCGGTGTTGTTTATGAAAGGCGAATACGCCTGGAGCATATTCGTGCTTGCTCTTTCGGGTCTGAGCGATTTCTTTGACGGAAAAATCGCAAGAAGATTCAACCAGGTCAGTGCTCTCGGCAAAACCCTTGACCCCATTGCCGACAAACTTACACAGATTACAATCGCCATCGTGCTTTACATCACATTCGCAAAAGCCGAAGACAAACTCGTCAGGGCTTTCAGCTGGATTTTCCTCGTATTCCTTATCAAGGAAGCAGTGATGGTGGTAGGCGGTGCGATAATGATTGCAATCGGCCTCAAACCCGGCGCCGCCGAAATGCCCGGCAAGGTGGCAACCTTCGCCTTCTATGTGATTATGATTCTCATAATCGCTTTCGGACCGGAAATCGGAATTTTCAGAAACGTGTTTATGATTCCCGGCGTACTTATGATTATACTTATCGCAATCAGCGCGATTTTAACCCTTGTTGCTTTCTGCAGTTATATTCCCGGCGTTGCTCAGCAGCTCAGAGATAAAAAAGCCGGCAAACTTGACGAAGCGGAAGCAGCGGAAGAAGAGGATGCACAATGAAACAGGTTCTTTGCTCAAAATGCAAAAAACGCCCTGCGATGTTTTTCATGACAAAAGTCGAGGGCGAAAAGGCCACGCAGGAGGGGCTTTGCCTCAAATGCGCCATGGACCTCAACATAGGTCCGATAAAGCAGATTATCCAGTCTATGGGTATATCGGAAGATGAATTTGACGAAGTGAGCGAACAGTTCACCGAGATGTTTGAAAACGGAAGTTTCGAACCGGGCGGAGCGGGCACCATGCCCTTTATGCAGAATTTCAGCGCAATGTCCGGCGCGGGTGATGAAAATCAACCCGAGAGCGGCGAGAAAGAAAAGAAGCGCCGCACCGCAAAGAAAGAAAAAGAAGACTCCGACAAAAAGAGAAAATACCTTTCTCAGTTCTGCACCGACCTCACCGCAAAGGCGAGAGAGGGCAAAATTGACAGAATTATAGGCAGAGAAAACGAGATTTACCGCTCCATACAGATTCTGTGCAGGCGCAGTAAAAACAATCCCTGCCTCATAGGCGAGCCGGGCGTGGGCAAAACCGCGATTGCGGAGGGCCTTGCCCTGCGTATAGCGAGCGGAGATGTGCCTGCCAAAATCGCCGACAAAGAGATACAGATGCTTGATATTGCCGCTCTTGTTGCGGGCACGCAGTTCAGAGGGCAGTTTGAAAGCCGTATCAAGGGGCTGATTGAGGAGATCAAGGCTCAGGGCAACATCATTCTTTTCATTGACGAGGTGCATCAGCTTGTGGGCGCGGGCGAGAGCGAAGGCTCAATGAACGCCGCCAACATACTCAAGCCCTCGCTCTCAAGAGGAGAAATCCAGATTATCGGCGCCACCACATTTACCGAATACAGAAAGTATATCGAGAAAGACGCCGCCCTTGAGCGCAGACTTCAGCCCGTTACCGTGGAGGAGCCCTCGATTGAGCAGACCGCGGAAATGCTCGCGGGCGTGAAGGGCTACTATGAGAGTTACCACAAGGTAAGGGTGAACGACTCACTCATACTCAAAGCGGTACAGCTCAGCGAAAGATATATAAACGACAGATTCCTGCCCGACAAGGCAATTGACCTGCTCGACGAAGCGTGCACCTGCGCAAACCTCAGAAACAAAAACATAAGTCTGTTTGAGATTGCGCAGAATGAACTTGAGGAACTCAGGCAGGAGGAAGCCCGCCTTATGGACAGCGAGGCCGAGGGCGAGGCGGATTACGAGGAGATTGCGAAACTCAAGACCGAAATCCTGCAGAAAGAAGAAGATGTCAAAAAACTTGAGGAACTCGCAAACGATAACTATGTGACGGAGGAGGACCTCGCGAAGGTTATTCAGCTGTGGACGGGCATCCCCGCGAGCAAGGTTATCGAGAGCGACCTGAGACGTCTCAAAGAGATGGAAGCAAACCTCAAGGCACATCTGATAGGCCAGGACGAAGCGGTTGACCTTGTGTGCGCCGCTATCAGAAGAAACAGAGTGCAGATTAATCCGCGCCGCAGACCCGCGTCATTTATCTTTGTAGGTCCCACGGGCGTAGGCAAAACGGAACTTGTGAAACTGCTCGCGAAAGAACTGTTTGAAACACCCGAAACGCTTATAAGACTCGATATGAGCGAGTTTATGGAAAAGCATTCCGTTTCAAGAATTATCGGCTCTCCCCCGGGATATGTCGGCTATGATGAAGCGGGTCAGCTGACCGAAAAGGTGAGGCGCAAGCCCTACTCAGTGGTGCTGTTTGACGAAATAGAAAAAGCGCATCCGGACGTGATGAACATACTGCTCCAGATACTCGACGAAGGCAAAATCACCGACGCTCAGGGCAGACACGTAAGTTTTGAAAACACGGTCATCATTATGACCTCCAACGCGGGCTCCGACAGAGCGAGCGGCGCTCTCGGCTTCGGCAAAACGAAAAACGAGGCATCAAAAGAGAGAAGTATGAAGGCGCTCACCGAATTCCTCAGACCGGAATTTATCGGCAGAGTTGACGAAGTGGTTGTATTCAACGACCTGACCAAAGATGACTATGAAAAAATTGCCGCCCTTCTGCTGGGTGAACTTGTCGATCCGCTTGCGGATAAGGGCATCAAATTCACCTGGGACGATAAGGCGACTGCCGCCATCGCGGAACTTTCGGCGGACGGTACAAGGGGCGCGAGAGACCTGCGCTCCTGCATAAGGAAGAAAGTTGAGGATGTGATTACAGGCAAGATGGTTGAGAGCGTTGACTCCCCCGTCAAGTCCGTATCCGTCACAGCCAAAGGCAACGAAATAATTTGTAATTTTAAATAAGGAGTAGAGAGTATGGCACGATTTCTGTTTTCCGCATTTGCGGACGAGGCATCCGGCAATATTTCCGAGCAGATAGCCGCCTGTAAAAAGAACGGCATCGACTACATTGAGCTGAGAAACTGCGACGGCAAAAACATTTCGGATTTCACCATCGAAGAAGCGAAAGCGCTTAAGGCAAGGCTTGACGAGGGCGGAATCAAGGTATCTTCAATCGGCTCTCACTACGGCAAGATTGAGATTACAGACGATTTTGCTCCCCACTTTGAGGCGTTCAAAAACACTGTTGAAGTGGCTAAAATTCTTGATGCGAAATACATCAGGATGTTCAGTTTCTATTTCCTCAACGGCGAGAGTTTTGAAGAATATCACGACGAGGTTTTCGCGCGTATGAGCGCAATGGTAGACTACGCTAACGAAAACGGCGTGCTCTGCTGCCACGAAAACGAGAGAGGCATCTACGGAGATACTCCCGAAAGAGCCCTCGAGATAGCGGAATACTTCGGCGACAGAATCGGCAATATTTTCGACCCCGCAAACTATATAATCAACGGCAATCCCACTAAGCCCGGCTTTGACGCGCTGAAAGACAAAATCACCTATATGCACATAAAAGACGCCATCGCTGCAACTCAGACGGTTGTGCCCGCGGGCGAGGGCGAGGGCGAACTCGAATACATACTCAAAGAACTCGACAAGAAAGACGGCGTGTATTTCCTCTCGGTTGAACCTCACCTTAAGGTGTTTGACGGGCTCAAGTCGCTTGAGGTGAGCGATGAACTCGCTCTCAAAATGGATGAGAAGTATTCATACCCCGACAATAACGCGTCTTTTGCCGCCGCCTGCTCGGCAATTCATTCACTGATTGAAAAGAAAGTGCAGCCTGTAAGGCTCGGCGTTATCGGCACAGGCAATATGGGTTCATCCCATATCAAATCTTATGCCAACGGCTCTCACTCCGGTCTCAGGCTTACAGCCTGTGCGGACATCGTGCCCGAAAGAGCGGACAAAATGAAAGAGTATGTTCCCGGCATCAAGGTCTTCTACACTGCGGAAGAACTGATTGACAGCGGCGAAGTTGACGCCGTTATCATAGCCACTCCCCACTATTCGCACTCCCCCATCGCTCAGTACGCTTTTTCAAAAGGCATCCACGTAATGACGGAGAAACCCGCCGGTGTTTACACAAAGCAGGTAAGAGAAATGAACGAAGCCGCCGCGAAGAGCGGACTTGTGTTCGGCATTATGTATAATCAGCGCACAAACTGCGTTTACAGGAAACTCAGGGAAATCGTCAGGAGCGGTGAACTCGGCGAAATCAGAAGAGTAAGCTGGATTATCACCGACTGGTACCGCACTCAGGCTTATTATAACAGCGGCGGATGGCGTGCCACCTGGGCAGGCGAAGGCGGCGGAGTGCTGCTCAACCAGTGCCCGCACAACCTGGACCTGTGGCAGTGGATATGCGGTATGCCCTGCAAGATAAGAGCGGTTGTTCACGAAGGAAAGTGGCACAATATAGAAGTTGAAGACGATGTTACCATTTACGCCGAGTACCCCAACGGCGCTACCGGCACGTTTATCACTTCAACAGGCGACTGCCCCGGCACCAACAGGCTTGAAATCACGCTTGACGGCGGCAAGATTATCTGCGATAACGGCTCAAAACTTTCCCTCTACCGCCTCAAAGGAAGATTATCCGACCACATTATGAATTCACCCGAAGGTTTCGGCAAACTTGAAGGCGAGTGGGAAGAGGTAGAGACCGACGGCAGAAACAGACAGCACGTTGAAGTCGTTTCGAAATTCGCATCTGCGATTACAAACGGCACCGAACTCGTTGCACGCGGCGAAGAAGGCATAAACGGACTTAATATTTCCAACGCCGCTCACCTTTCATCCTGGCTCGGCAAAGAAATCACCCTGCCGGTTGACGAGGATCTGTATTACTCAATGCTGCAGGAGAAAATCAAGGCCGGCAACGCGGAAAAAGAAACCGTTACCGGCGCAGTTCAGGGAGATATGTCATCCACATTCTGACGGAGTTGAAATATGAAAGTTGCTGTTACAGGCTGCGGTAATGTTTCCGTAAACCATTTTGACGCCCTAGCGGAAATACCGGGCGCCGAGATAGTTGCCGCAGTTGATATAAAACGGGAACGCGCCGAAAAATACGCAAAGATAACAGGCGCAAAAGCATACACCGATTATGATGAAATGCTCAGAACCGAAAAGCCCGATGTGGTGCATATAGCCACCCCTCACTGGCTCCATACGCCTATGGCGGTAAAGGCTCTTGACAGCGGGGCGCACGTTTTTCTCGAAAAACCCTGCTCGGTAACGAGCGAAGAAGCGGATGCCCTCGCAAAAGCGCAGAGCAGAAGCGGAAAACAGGTTGCAGTCTGTTTTCAGAACCGCTACAACGATTCATCCGTAAAGATGAAAGAATTGATTGAGGGCGGCACTCTCGGCGGCATAAAATCAATACGCGCATTCATCACTTGGGACAGAGGCGCGGATTACTATTCCGACGATTGGCACGGCACGCTTGACAAAGAGTGCGGCGGCGTGCTTATTAATCAGGCGATACACACGGTTGACCTCATAGGTTTTGTTGCAGGCCCCTGCCGCAGTGTAACCGCGCACGTTTTCAACGATCATCTCAAAAATGTGATTGAGGTTGAAGACACGGGCTATATGCTTATGGACCTTGAATGCGGAGCCCGCGCTCTGCTGCTCGCGACCACAGCGTTTTCGGAGAATTCACCTGTTATGCTCGAAGTAAATCTCGATGACGCCATGCTCCGCCTTGAAGGCGAACTTCTTTACAAGATAAGCCGCGACGGGCAGACTGAAATTCTGTGCATCATAAGTAACGAAGAATTCAGCGGCAAGAATTACTGGGGTCACGGGCACAAGGCGATAATCCGCGATTTTTATGACTGCCTTGCAACCGGCAGAAAATTTTCAATAGACGCTTACGAGGGCGGAAAAGCGCTCAAAACAGTAGTTGCAGCATATAAATCATCCGAAAATAACAGCACGGAGGTAATAATATGACACACGAAAACTTAAAAGGCAGAGTAGCGGTAATCACCGGCGGCGGCGGAGTGCTTTGCAGCGGATTTGCGAAAGTGCTCGCAGGTCTCGGAGTCAAGACGGCTGTGCTTGACCTGAGAGAAGAAGCGGCTGCCGAAGTGGTAAACGAAATCAACGCAAACGGCGGCACGGCAATTGCCGTAGGCTGTAATGTGCTCGAAATGGAAAGCCTTGAAAAGGCAAGGCAGAAAATCAATGCCGAACTCGGCCCCTGCGATATACTTATAAACGGTGCGGGCGGCAACAACCCCAAGGGCACAACCAGCAAGGATATATTTGAGGAAGGCGACCTTGAGAATAAGATTGAGGGCGTAAAAACCTTTTTCGACCTCGACCCGAGCGGAATACAGTTTGTATTCAATCTCAATATTCTCGGCACACTGCTCACCACACAGTGTTTCGCAAAAGATATGATAGGCAGGCAGAACACCTGCATTATCAACATTTCCTCAATGAACGCCTTCTGCCCGCTCACAAGAATACCCGCCTACTCGGCGGCAAAAGCGGGTGTGTCAAACTTCACTCAGTGGCTTGCCGTTCATTTTGCCGAGGCGGGCATCAGAGTAAACGCGATTGCCCCCGGCTTTTTCGCTACAAACCAGAATCATTCGCTCCTCTTCAATGAAGACGGCTCTCTCACTCCCCGCTCCGAGAAGATTATTTCTCACACCCCGATGCGCCGTTTCGGCGTGCCGGAAGACCTGAGCGGAGCGCTCGCCTTCTTCTGCGATGAAACCTACTCCGGCTTCATCACGGGCGTTATACTGCCGATAGACGGCGGATTCAACGCTTACTCGGGCGTGTGATAAAACTTACAACAGCAAAAGGACTGCAGTTAAACCTGCAGTCCTTCTTTTTATGTCTTTTTATGGTTTACATTTTATCTGTGAATGCCAGAATCAGGGCAATCAATATGACGAGTACGGCTGTCAGCGCGATGAAACATCCGCAGCCGGAGCCCGGTCCTTTCTGAGGAGAGCCGCCTTTTTTCGGCTTTTTCCCTCCCGCAGGCGGGTCATCGCCGTTGAGGACATAGTCATAATGCTCCCACTCTATGAAATCGTCGTTCATATCAGCCAGCGCTCACGGTGCCGTCTTGTGATACTTTGATTGTCATTCCGTCCTTCACATAGTCAAGGAATTCCTGCCCGAGACAGTCAACGGTAACTATGGGTGAATCGGTCCATACGGCGGCAAGCACTGCGCCTGCGGCTGCAAGGGAATCGATATGCTCCGAGAAAAGCAGACACTTGGGCGCTTTGCCGAGGTCGGCGGCGCAGTAGAGCACCATACCGCCCGTGGTGGAGCCTATGGTCTGAGGCAGGCAGATTGCTTTGCCGAGCATTGATTTCTTATATAAATCGGGGTTGTTCTGGTCGCCGCATTTCACTTCTTTATCGCCGAACTGAAGGGCGTTCTGGAAGGAGGCAAGCGTGTTGAGTCCGCCGTGTGATACAAGGGCTTCTGCCGTGCATTCGCCCGCAACAACGGGGCGTCCTTTGAATTCTCTCATCTTATTTTACCTCCTTTGTGATTATATCCAGAATCTCATCGCTTCTGTAATAACGCGAGGTAGTGTAAGTTCTGAGTTTGTTGGAGTTGGTTATAACCGCCTTTTTCTTGCACAGGGGGTTGTTCATATACATAAGCGGGCAGATGTAACTGAGAATTACGCCTGCGTCCTTGAGTTTTTTCGCATAGGGAGTTTTGTTGAACTCTTCGCAAACTGCGGGGGCGGCGGTGAAGACGGTGGGCACGGAAACCTTTGTTCTGCCGTTCTTTTTGAGAGCCTCTGTCACATTGTCGGTCCACTCTTTGAGCTGTGCCATTGAAAGATGCGGACAGCCGACGAAGCAGAGTTTGGGAGAAGCGTTAATATCTTTCCACATAATCGGGTAGTTATCCTGAACTCTCTGAAGTTCGTCATCGTCAATCACATAGACTTTTGCTCCCTCGGCAACAAGGCTTTCGCCGAGTTCTTTAGCTTCGGGAGTGAGACCGTCAATGTGATAAAGGCCGACCGCGCCGTTTGATGCCGTAGCTGCGCCGAAGTCCTTGAGATACGCTTTCACATCATCGGTAAGTTCAGTGCCGAGCCATTCGCCCATACCTTTGATATAAGGCACATCCTCCATAACCTTCATACCGATTGCGGAGCCGAGAATCTGCGCTTCGGGTTTCTTTGTGGTTTTTACTTCAATAATCCAGGTCGCTTTTCTGCCCTCGTCGGTAAGCAGACCGAAGTAAGGCACGAAACCTGCGATTGAGCCGAAAAGTTCAATGATGCCGCTGTTTCTGTTGCAGCGCGCGCCGAGCACGGAGTTTGCGTAAACAACAGCCGAAGACTCCGCCCAGGAGAGGTAATCGCCCTTCTTCGGAATATTGCCTACCTCGTCCATATAGCAGGTGCAGGTGTAGGAATCGCTGTCAATCAGGCCGAGTTTTGCAAGCTGGCTGTCGTAACTGTCCTGCATAGAATACATAAACTTGTTGAAGACCAGTTTTTCAAGGAAATTCGCGGGAACATTGGGGTCGATGGGTTTCGGGTCAACCGAAAACTTCTGCTTTGAAAATGCGCCGCCCTCGATAAGCTGATCCATAAGGTTATAGACGGGTTTCATAACCTTGAGGCCGAAACTTGTAACGAGGTGACCCTTTGTGCTCGTGACGGGCACCATTTTCTCCGCGCCGAATGCATCTCCGTATAGCACAAGAGTCTGCATTACCTTTGCCATTGTTTCGCCTTTGGAGCCGCCGAGTATATCCTGCTGCTCCTGAGTGAGAGTCATTTTGTAATCCAAGCAGAACACATCCTTTCAGATTTATTGTTAAGCGTACTTACGCGGGATTATGTATTTGGAGAAAATCATAAACATCGGTATGAGTTCAAGCCTGCCCGCGAGCATATCGAAAGTGAGCACGAGTTTGGACAGGTCCGAAAGCGCGGCGAAATTGCCGTAAGGCCCTATTTCGCTGAAGGCGGGACCGACGTTGTTGATACAGGTAATAACTGAGGTCATAGAAGTTATCATATCGTGGCCGTCAATAGCGATTATAAACACGGATATGAATATCACGATAACATAGATAACGAGGAAATTGACAACGCCCGTTACAAGGTCCTCTTCAACCGGTTTGCCGTCCATCTTTACGCCTTCAATTCTGCCTGGATTGAACGCCTTTTTGATGGCTCTTTTTGCGCTTTTAACGAGGATGGCGACTCTTGAAATCTTGAGGCCGCCGCCCGTGGAGCCCGCGCAGGCACCCAGGAACATAAGCAGCAAAAGGATAATCCTCGCGAGCGTAGGCCAGGAATCGAAGTCCGTGGTGGTGAAACCGGTGGTTGAAATAATTGACGAAACCTGGAAAAACGCAAGGCGCAGCGAATGGCCGAAATGATGGCGCGTAACGGTAAGTTCGAGAGTGATGATGAGGGTTGCGGCAAAAATCGTGCCGAGATACCAGCGAAGTTCCTCATCCTTAATCGCGTGGCGTATATGCCCCTTGAGGCTGATATAATAAAGGTTGAAGTTTACGCCGTAAAGCACCATAAAGACTGCAATCACAACCTCGCAGTAAGGGTTGTGATAGCCTTCAATGCTGTTGTTGAGCACGCTGAAGCCGCCCGTGCCCGCAGTGGCAAACGCGGTGCATATACTGTCAAACAGAGGCATCTTGCCGGCAAAGAGTAAGATGATGAGCACTAGAGTCATGCCGATATAAATGGCATAAAGTATTCTCGCGGATGCCCTCAGGCGCGAAACGAGTTTGCCGACGCTCGGGCCGGGCACTTCGGCTCTCATTATGTGCATTGCCGAGCCTTCCGTTTTGGGCAGGATGGCAATTGCGAAAACGAGGATTCCCATACCGCCTATGAAGTGTGTGAAACTTCTCCAGAAGAGAATACTTTTGGGAAGCGGCTCAATAGCGGTGAGTATGGTTGAGCCGGTGGTTGTAAAGCCCGAAACGGTTTCGAAAAACGCGTTTATGTAATTGGGCACCGCTCCGCTGATAACAAACGGAAGCGCTCCGAAAGCGGACATAAACAGCCAGGTAAGAGCAACAAGCATATAGCCGTCTCTCGCGTAAATACTTTCTTTCTCCGGCTTTTTTATTTTCATCAGTCCGCCTGCCGCGCCGAGCAGCGCCATAGTTATGAGAAACGAGAGCGCCGTTCTGAAGCCTTCCCTGAACACGACCGATACCATGACGGGCAGTACAAGGAGCACCGCTTCAAGCAGCAGAATCGAACCGAGCACATTGTATATTTTTCTGTAATTCAAATCAGATCACCTGTTACCGGTCTGAAATTATCAGACGAAAATATCGTTGAGGCTTGTCAGAGTTCTGTCCGCAGTGACGGCTATAACGCTGTCATTGGGCATTATGAAATCATCGCCGTCGGGGAATATAATCTTGCTTTTTCTGATAATCGCGACTATGAGCAGATTGGAATGAATCTTAAGCGATTTGAAGGGGATGTTTTCATATTTGAACCCTGCGGGAACGGAGAATTCCGCCGCTTCAACCTTTCCGCCGACAAGGCGGTAAAGAGCGTTAATCTGCGACTGGTCTTCGGAATTCTGCAGAGCCCTGACATATCTTGTAACAAGGGATGAAGCAACAAGCTGAGGCGAGATGACCGTTTCAAGTCCGATATCCGTGATGATGGAGTAGGAATGCCTGTCAACCTTCGTGATAACCTTTTTCACGTTTTTGGAATAGGCGTACATTGAAACGATGATGTTTTCCTCATCAATGCCCGTAAGGGCTACGAGGGCATCCTGGTTTTCAAGGTTCTGCTCGTCAAGCACATCCTGATCGGTGCCGTCGCCGTGAATAACGGTGACATCGTCAAGTGTTTCGGAAAGAACCCTGCACCTTGCCTCGTTTGATTCAATCAGTTTTATGTTTCTGCCGGTCTGTGAAAGAAGGCGTGAAAGGTAAAGCCCTATTCTGCCTCCGCCGACAATCATAACGTCGTTGATTTTGTTTTTGTAAACTCCGATTGCTCTCATGAAAGCGGTCAGCTCGGAGCGCGTGCCGGTGATGCTGATGGAATCATTTGCCTGAATTTCCGTATCACCGGAGGGGATTATTATTTCTCCGCTTCTCTGGATAGCGCAGATGAGCACCTTCTGCTTGAATTTCTTTCTGATATCAACTATGGCGGTGCTGCACAGAGGGTTATCCTCGTGAACGACTATCCTCGCTATTTCAACCTTGCCGCCGGCAAAGGAGTCAACATTTGCCGCCGACGGGAAACGGATAATTCTCGATATTTCGTTGGCAACCTCATACTCGGGGTTGACTACAAGGCTGATGCCTATTTTCTCACGCAGGAAATCTATCTGGTTGTAATAATCCGGGTTTCTCACTCTGGCAACGGTATGCTCCGTGCCGAGCTGTTTCGCGAACATACAGCAGAGAATATTCATCTCATCTGATGAAGTGCTCGCGATAATGAGGTTGGCTTTTTTTGCGCCCGCCTCTTCAAGCACTTCAACGCTTACGCAGTTGCCGCAGATACCCATAACATCGTATGTGTCAACCACGGATGTAACCTTGGCGCTGTTAAGGTCAACCGCCACCACATCGTGGCCTTCCTTTGCAAGCTGGGCAGTGAGCGTAACGCCGAGTTTACCCTGCCCCACAACGATTATATTCATCGAACGGTTTTCCTTTCGCTGTTATTCTTCCGTTTTGTCAGCCTGTTCAAGGGCTTTTCTTTCGCTCTCAACTCTTTTCCATTCGCCTATGAGCGGAATAAGAGGAACAAACACAAGAAGCGCAACAATCGCCGCGCCGAGGAAGATGTGCGGAGGCGGCACGTTGACCGTCTCGGCATAATCGTTGATATAAGTCTTGACGGCAAAACTTTCGGTGATTCTCGAGCCGATTGCGGGGCCGATAATCATCGGGAACATAACGCAGAATATCATTCTCACGCCCTGCAGAGCGCCCGCTTTATCTTCGGGAGTAAAGTCACGCACTGCCGCCGAGAGCATAATCATCATAAGGCCGTAGCCGGCAAGGAATACGACCGCAAAGATTGCGAATGTGGCAAGGTTGCGGGCAAAGTAAACCGCTATAAGACCGACAACGAGGAAAAGGACTGAAGGCACAGAGAATTTCGCCTTGCCGTGCTTATCCATCATAGCGCCCATAATAACCGCGCCCGCAATAACTCCGCCGATAATCAGCACAGCCGCAATCGCGAGGCCGGGAGTAATCTGCAGATTGCCGAAATCAAGACCTATCTGATGCTGAACATAGATGAAAAGATAGGGGAAGAAAACCTGCACCGCAACGCTGTAAATGCAAAGGCAGGCGAGCGAGAGGTAAAGGCCTCTGTTGCTCTTTATGACAGACGGGCGGAATCCGTAAATAAGGTCTGCCCAGAAGTTGGTTTCCTTCTTTTCGCCGGAGCGGGAATCTTTTACTGTGAAAAGGCCTATGATACCGCAGACCGACACGAGGATGCCGAGCCCTATGAAGCAGGCAGGGTATCCGAATGAACTTGCGCACACGCCGAAAGCGACGGTGACTATCACCATGGCGAGCACGGGCAGGGTCGCGAGCACGCCCTCTGTCCTCGCTCTGTTTTTCTCGGAGGTGATATCGGTAATCCAGGCGTTGAAAGCGGCGTCGTTACTTGTGGAGCCCATAAAGGTCATAACGCAGTCCATAATTATTACTATGGAAACCGTGGCCGCGAGAGCCTGCGCCGCTTCAATGTGAAGGATTTTTCCTACATTTTCTCTTGAAATGAGGGCAAACGCCATAACGGTGATACCCCATAAAATATATCCGCCGCAAAGGAAAACTTTTCTTCTGTTGAGTTTGTCACTGAGTGTACCCATAAGCAGCGTAGCGATAACGGCAACAACGGAAGATGCCGCAACCATGTGGGAAATGTCCTTTGAGGTGCCGCCTATCTGGTTGAAAAGGAAGGTGTTGAAGTAGTTGTTTTCAACCGCCCAGGCCACCTGGCCCATAAAGCCGAAAAGAACCACATTGAACATCAGCCTTCCGCCGAGTTTATCACTTTTTCCCATCAGATTAACCTCCTGCAAAAATGTGATGAATTATTACAGCCGCAGCCGCAATCACGGCCGCCGCGCCTGCAACGCGGGCGCAGAAATGAAGAGCCATACTCTGCCTGTCGTTTATAGTCCTGAAAACGGGGCCGAGACTTTCGCTCTTTAAACCGAATTCCTTGAAGTGCTTGAGCACCTGCCTGAATGTGCCGGGCGAATCTTCACTCAGTTCAACATATCTCACACAGGAGCGGCAACCGTCGGTATAAGCCCTGAAGCCCGCCGTCTTATGCTGAGCAAGGAAGATGCCGTCAACATATCCCGAAAAATCATTGAGGTGGTCGTGCCCGAAAAACGCGGCTTTTACTCCCCCTGTCTTTTTCCAGCTTTCAAACTGACCGTTGTTTACATCCGGCGAGCAGGGGCCTTCGCCCACATAACCCTCGGTGCCTTTCGCTCCGACATATCTTATGCCAGAGAGTGTATTATGCCCCTTGACGCTTACGGGGTATTCCCATATTTTCGCCTTTCTGAGAAGTCTGTATTCCTCGGGCACGGGCGTATGCTGGAAAATGTAGGAGGGAAGCACTTTTCCCGCCTTTTCATTAAGTGAATTATATGTGTTTTCAAACCACTCTATCTGGTCGGTGTGAACGAAATCATATTTTGAAACGGATTGGTCCTCGTGAAGGTTGTTGGAATCAAGAAACCAGAGTACAGCCTCGGGCTCACTGCCGTCACGCGAGTAAAGCACTTCGTAATAATCCGCCTTACCCTCGACTCCGTCGCTTCTCATATTTACAAGCGGCAGGCTTTCGTAAGCGGCGATTACCGCTTCGTCAACCCCTGCGTCGTGCTCGTGGTTGCCCATAATCGCATAGACGGGGATGCCTCTTGACACGGCGGGAGCGCAAAGGTCTGCAAGCCCCTGCCTGAAAGCCTCCGGGTCCTCAGCGCAAAGGCCGGTGCCGAAGTTGTCGCCGAGCAACACACATATATCGGGTCTGAATTCATCGAGCGCGGCATTCATAAGTTTCTGCATATCGCTGAATTTCGGGTTGGTTTTATAGTCGCGTTTCTCATGCAGGTCCCCGAAAAGGAGCATACCGAATTTTCCGTTTTCGTTGAATCTGAGCATCCGTTCACCTCCCGCAGACAACAATCTTTCTATTGTATTATATCATACGCGCGCATAATTGCAATATAAATATATTTTTATTGCTTCTTGTAAAGTGAGGGTGTGTATGGTAAGATAACATTGAGCGGGCAGTTTTTTATTATGCCCGCAGAAGGAATTGTTGATATGTTAAAATTTATCTGCATAATTCTCTCATTTTTTCAAGTGGGGCTATTCAATCTCGTATCCCTGGGCAAAACTCAGACAATCGGGGTGAACAGGTATATGGAATATCAGACATCCGAAGGTTTCGGCACCTCCTCCGCCTGGTGGAGTCAGACAATCAAAGATGAAGAAACGGCGCGTGAAATTGCCCGCCTGCTCTACGATAAGGAAACAGGACTCGGGCTTAATATCTACCGCTACAACATAGGCGGCGGAGAGGCGGACAACCCCGACTGCCGTATATGGGATGTAACAAGGCGCACCGAAAGTTTCCTTTACCTTGACGAAAGCGACGGGCAGTGGAAATACGATTTCACCCGTGACGCAAACGCCGTGAGGATGATGAAACTCGCGGTTGAATACGGTGCGGACGAAGTGGTGCTTTTCTGCAACTCTCCCCACTATTCAATGACTGCGAGCGGCCACGCGTCCGGCGGGCTCGAAAAGCAGGTGAATAATCTGCCTGAAGAAAACTACCAAGCGTTTGTGGATTATGTGCTTACGATTGCCGACCATTTCGTTGAGGAGGGAATCCCGGTAAAATACATCTCCCCCATCAACGAGCCGCAGTGGGACTGGGGCGGAGAATGGGTAGGGCAGGAAGGCTGTCACTACGATGTTGACGAGTGCATAAAACTGCTTGAACTCTTTGCCGTGACCATGCAGGAAAGAAACTGCCCTTACGGCCTGAGCGGACCCGAAAGCGGGCAGCTGACATGGGAACACTACGAGTATGTCGATAAATTCATGCAGAGCGAAATCCTGAGAAACTACTGCGATCACTTCGCCGGTCACAGTTACTGGATGGATTATAATTACGACGGCAAAAAAGCCTTCGGCGAAAAGATGAAAAACGAATATCCCGATATGAAATTCGAGATGACGGAATGGTGCGAACTGCCTCTTGAAATTGACAGCACAACCATTGACAGCGGACTGCGTATGGCAAACATCATCAATCAGGATTTATGCTTTATGGGCGCTTCGTCCTGGTCGGGCTGGACTGCCGTTAACGGCGACGGCCTTATGGAAATAAAAGACGGGAATCTCGTCATCTACAACCGCTACTACGCATATATGCACTACTCCCGTTTCATCGAAAAAGGGATGAAACGCGTTGACGTTATGGACAGCAAAGAATACACCGACATCGCCTCGCTCGCGTATAAGGGTAACGGCAAAACGGTGATAGTGCTTGTAAACAACGCGCAGGATGACATAAAACTCAATTTCACGGGCGCTTACGGAAAATACGAAGTGTATCAGACCGATGCGTCTCATAACTGTGAAAAGGTCAAGGAAGGATTATTATTCACGGGAACAACAATTCCCGCAAGAAGCATACAGACAATAACGGTGACAGGAGGATAAAAAAATGGCGGAAAAATACAGAGTAGGTTTAATCGGCTGCGGCGGAATAGCAAAAGGCGCGCACATCCCCTCTTACAAACTCGAAAGCAGAGCCGAAATAGTCGCGGTATGCGATATCAAAAAGGAAAGAGCGGAATTTGTGAGAAAAGCATTTTTCAGAAACGCCGCCGTGTATGAAGACTACAAAGAACTGCTCAAAGACGAGAGCATTGATTATGTTGACATCTGCACCCCCAACTATATGCACTCGATTATCGCTGTTGACGCGCTCAACGCGGGCAAGCACGTGCTCTGCGAAAAGCCCGACGCGATAAATGTTGAAGAGGCTCTCAAAATGAAAGAGGCCGCCGAGAGAAACGGCAAAAAACTGATGGTAATCAGAAACAACCGCTATATGGACACCTCCAAAAAAGTCAAGGAAATGGCAGACAGCGGTTTCTTCGGTGAGTTTTATGCGGGACGCTGCGGCTGGATAAGACGCAGGGGCATACCCGGCAAAGGCGGCTGGTTTACCACCAAGGCGCAGTCCGGCGGCGGACCGCTGATTGACCTCGGAGTGCATATGATAGACCTCGCAATCTGGTTTATGGGCAACCCGAAACCCGTTGCGGTTACGGGCAACACCTTTTCAAAATTTGCCGATGCCGAAGAAATGGACTCCCCCGAATCAAAATTCGGTGATAAGGTTGAGGGCGGCACATTTGATGTTGAGGACCTTGCGATAGGCGCAATCAGGTTTGAAAACGGCGCGGTGCTGCAGATTGAGTTTTCCTGGGCATCCAACATAAAGAAGGAAACAAGGTTTGTTGAACTCAGAGGCGACAAGGGCGGCCTGAGCTGGAACGGCGGCAAAGCGGAAGTTTACTATGAGAAAGACGGCAAACAGAAGAACGAAAAAATCAAGGGCAACCCCGCGAAACTGCCCCACAGAGTAAACATAGGCCACTTTATAGATGTGCTCGGCGGAGCGAAACCCGTATTCGTGCCAGAGCAGGGAATTGATATGATTAAGATTCTCTGCGCTATGTATGAATCTGCCGAAACGGGCAAAGAAGTACTGCTCTGATTTATGCCGAGAGTTATAAACTACACTATCCCGGATGAACATTCCGGGATAAAAATATTTACTTTTCTCAAATACAGAAAAGGCTTTTCCACCAAACTGATACGCACGCTCAAGAATACGCCCGGCGGCATAATTCTCAACGGAAGCGACGCGCGCACGATTGATTTTCTGAAAAGCGGCGATATCCTGAATGTCACCATACCGGACACTTCCGGAGCGATTGAACCGAGCGGCGAAAAACTTGATATCATCTATGAAGACGATGATATCATCGTGATAAACAAATCACCGTATATGGCAATGCATCCCACCCACAATCATCAGGGCGATACGCTCGCAAACGCACTCGCCGCCCACCTTGAAAGTGAAGGAAAAGGCTGTGTATTCAGAGCGGTCGGCAGGCTCGACAAAGGCACGGCGGGCATAGTTGTCTGCGCGCTCAATCCCCTCTCCGCCTGCAAACTCAGCGGAAAAGTGAAAAAGACTTACTATGCCGTTGTGAAAGGCGTGCCCGAGGACAGCGGTACGGCTGATGTGCCGATTTACAGGCCGGACCCCGGCAAAACGCTCAGAGCGTGCTCATACGAGCTCGGCAAAGAGACGGCAGTCACACACTGGCAAGTGATTGAAAAGCGCGAAACCTGCTCGCTGATTAAACTCAGGCTTGAAACGGGCAGAACACATCAGATAAGGGTGCATATGGCTTACACCGGGCATCCGCTCGCGGGCGACAATATGTACGGCGACTTTATGAACGAAATCGGGCATCAGATGCTTTTCTGCGGCGAGTGTGAATTCGAGCACCCCGTCACGGGCAAAGCGATGCACTTCACGGCAAAACCGCCTGAGGAATTTGAAGCACTCGGGTTTACGGATTTTATGCATAAAAATACAGTTATTCAAATCTAACTTGACTTTATTCTTTTATAAATGTATAATATGCAAGTATTTTAATTAAACGGGTTTATCCCAAATTAATACGGAGGTCAATTATGAAAAAATCAATCAGAATTATCGCAGTAATTGCCGCTCTTATCCTTGCTCTCGGCTGTCTTGCTGCCTGCGGCGGCAAAGCCGATAACGGCACAACAGCAAACGGCAATTCCGAAAGTGCTGCCGAAGCGAAACTTACGGCTACCGACGGCGTTCTTGTAATGGCGACCAACGCTTCATTCCCGCCCTATGAGTTTGTCGGAGACGACGGCGCTTATGCAGGAATAGATGTTGAAATCGCAGGTCTTATCGCCGAGAAACTCGGCCTTAAACTTGAAATCCAGGACGTTGAGTTCGGTTCAATAATCGGCGGTGTTCAGTCCGGCAAGTTTGATATGGGTATGGCCGGTATGACCGTTACAGACGAAAGAAAAGAGAGCGTCAATTTCTCAGAAACCTATGCTATCGGCGTGCAGTCCATAATCGTTAAGGAAGGCAGCGATATCAAGAGTTTTGATGATTTCTTCAATGCAGACGGCAGTGTGAAAGATATCATGATAGGTGTTCAGCAGGATACCACAGGCGATATCTACTGCTCAGATACAGTTGAAAACGGCGGCGTAGGCGAAGAGCACGTAACTCAGTTCAAAACCGGCAACGATGCAGTTCAGGCGCTTGTTGCAGGAAAAGTTGACGCTGTTATTATCGACAACGAGCCCGCCAAGTCCTATGTATCTGTAAACGAAGGACTGACTATTCTTGAAACCGCATATACTGAAGAAGAATATGCAATCTGTGTTTCAAAGAGCAACACCGCTTTGCTCGACGGCATCAACGATGCTCTCGCATCACTCAAAGCCGAAGGCAAGATTGACGAGATAGTCGGTAAATATATTACAAAATAAAAAGCAGATATAATACTGTGAAGCGGATGACTATCCGTCATCCGCTTCATTATTTTGAGGAGACTCTTTTATGAAAGAATGGTTTGCCGATCTCGCCGATCAGTTCAGGCTGAACTTTATTACCGGTGACAGATGGACCTGGCTGCTTGACGGCTTCAAAATGACGCTGGTCATCACTTTCTTTGCCACTCTGCTCGGCATAGCAATCGGCGTTGTGATTGCCACAATCCGCTCAAGTTACGATAAAAACAAAGAATCAATGAAGAAGAAAGGCGGTTTCGGCTATCGCCTGCTGTCTTTTCTGAACAGTATTTGCGGCCTGTACCTTACGGTTATCCGCGGAACTCCGGTTGTTGTTCAGCTGCTTATAATGTATTTCATTATTTTTGCTTCTTCCACAAACAGCACCATGGTTGCCGTAATATCGTTCGGAATCAACTCCGGCGCCTATGTTGCGGAGATTTTCCGCGGCGGTATTATGAGCGTTGACAAAGGTCAGTTTGAAGCGGGCAGAAGTCTCGGATTCAATTATATCCAGACAATGATATATATTGTTATTCCGCAGATGTTCAAAATCGTACTGCCGATGCTGTGCAACGAGTTTATTGTGCTGATTAAAGAAACATCAATCGCAGGTTACGTAGGAATACGCGATCTTACCAAAGCCGGCGACCTTATCCGCGGGCGCACATTTTCCGCTTTTATGCCGCTGATTGCTGTGGCGCTTATATATCTTGCGGTTGTGATAATATTCACAAAACTCGTAAAACGGCTGGAGAGGAGGCTGCGTAACAGTGAACACTGATAAAAACGCGCTCGTCAGAGTTGACGGCCTCCATAAATACTTCGGCGATAACAAAGTGCTGCGCGGTATCACCGCCGAAATCGACAAAGGCGAAGTGGTTGTGGTTATAGGCCCTTCCGGCTCGGGCAAAAGCACTTTCCTGCGCTGCCTGAATCTGCTCGAAATGCCCACTTACGGCGAAGTATGGCTCGAAAACAAACTCGTTACCCCGGTTGATCCCTATCTTCACGAAGATGTAATGGAATTATCCAAAACATATCAGAAACTGTATGCTCAGTATAAGCAGGAGCATCCCGGTGAAAGTGAAGAAAGCATAAAGGAAGCACTTATTCACAGGATAAAAGAAGAAGACCTTCTGCATGAAAAGCACGAGGGCAAGGCGTATAAATCGCTTATGAAAAAGATTTATGATGAGAATTATGTCAACATAAATCTTGCCCGTCAGAAAATCGGTATGGTTTTCCAGCAGTTCAATCTTTTTGAAAACCTCAATGTTATGGATAATATCATCCTCGCTCCCATGAAACTTCTCAAAATGAGCAAAGAGGATGCGACAAAGAAAGCGGAAGACCTGCTAAAAAGAATCGGACTTTCCGACAAGGCGAATTCATATCCCGTTCAGCTTTCGGGAGGTCAGAAGCAGAGAATAGCGATAGTCCGCGCTCTCGCGATGGACCCTGATGTGCTTCTTTTTGATGAGCCCACATCCGCCCTTGACCCGGAAATGGTCGGCGAAGTGCTCGATGTTATGAAGGAACTCGCAAAATCCGGCATGACAATGGTTGTGGTAACTCACGAAATGGGCTTTGCAAAGGAAGTTGCCTCCCGCGTGATTTTCATTGACGAAGGAATAATCAAAGAAGAGAATACGCCGGATGAGTTTTTCGGCAATCCGCAAAATCCCCGTCTCAGAGATTTCCTTTCAAAAGTATTAATCTGATAATACAGAATAAAGGACTGCAGGTTTTTAAGCCTGCAGTCCTGATTTTTATTTAAGTTTTATTATTGTCGCCTTGTCTGCTATTGCTATGAGTTTCATTGATTTGTCAAGCGGGGCGGCGGGGTCGAAATTCACATTGATTTTATCACCCTGCGCAATAGCGACTATATTTACGGAATGCTTTTTTCTTATATTCAGGTCGAGTATGCTCTTACCCTCCCACTCGGGTTTCACATCAAGCTCCATAAGAGAAACATTGTCCGATATATCGATAAGGTCCACAAAGCCTCTGCTGAGCAGGTTTTTGGCAAGCCTTATACCCGAATCATATTCGGGGAAGACGGTTTTGTCCGCCCCCATTTTTTCCATAATCTGCCTGTGCGTTTCGCTCGAGCATTTCACTATCACATTTTTGACTCCGAGCTCCTTGCACAGCATCACTGCCATAACGCCCGCCTCAAGGCTGGTAGCCATGGCGATGATTACAACATCTATATCGGCAACGCCGAGCTGACGCAGAGCCTCAATATCGGTAACATCCGCGCACTTCACATAGGGCAGTTTTTCCGCCGCGGAGTTGACTATCGCTTCGTCAAAATCAACGGCGAGCACCTCTGCTCCGTTTTCAGTCAGTTCTTCCGCAACGGCGCGGCCGTATCTGCCGAGCCCGAAAACAGCGTAAGTTTTCTTTGAAGACATATTCTTCCTCCCGTAAACTACCGGCAAAACCGGTTTTATGTAAAACTGTGTTTATCCTATACTTACTTCTTCAACCGGACTCTTCACTACCGCCGGCTTGATTTTGCGGTTAAAGGCGACCGCGAGAGAAATAGGCCCTACCCTGCCGAGATACATTGTGGCAATTATAATCGCCTTGCCTGCCGGGGTGAGAGTGCCCGTGAAGTTTCGGGAAAGACCTACCGTAGCGCAGGCGCTGACGGATTCATAGAGAGCGTCGAGCACATCGCCCTGTGAAACAGCCGAGAGAAGCGCTCCGGAAATGAAAGCAATCATAAATGACATTGCCGCTACGCCTATCGCTTTTTTCACAGCCTGCTTTGACAGATTTCTGCCGAAGAGAGTAACCTCGTCTTTCTGTTTCACAGCCGCGAGCGCGCAGGCGAGAATTACCGTGACCGTCACGGTTTTTATGCCGCCCGCAGTGCCTACGGGCGAGCCGCCGATAAACATCAGCAGCATAGAAATGAGCGCCGTCGGTGCCGTGAGATTTTCCTGAGGTACGGTGGCGAAGCCCGCCGTCCTGGTTGTGACGGACTGGAAAAGAGACGCCTGGATTTTTTGCAGGAAAGTCATATTGCCTATGGTCTGCGGGTTGTTGTATTCAAACACAAGCACCGCGAGAGTGCCGGAAACAATCAGTATAAAAGTGGTTGAAAGAGCAATCTTGCTGTGAAGGGTAAGGCGTGAGAGAGTTTTCGCGCCCATCGTTTTCACCCTGCCTGCGGCTCTTACAATATCAAGCCACACAACGAAACCGATACCGCCCATAATAATCAGAAACATAGTTGTGAAGTTGACAACGGGATTAAGCGCATAATCGCACAGGCTGTTTTCAGAGATGATATCAAGCCCCGCGTTGCAGAAAGCGGAAACGGAAGTGAATACGGATATCCATATTCCCCTTGCGCCGTATTCGGGAACGAAAACGGTCATATAAAGAAGAGCGCCCGCTCCTTCAACGGCAAAGGAAGAGAGAATGACTTTATTTGTAAACTCCATCATACCGTCAAGTGAATTGAGGTTGAAGGAATCCTGAACAAGCATTCTGTAACCGATACCGAGTTTTTTGCCGGCGGAAATGATAAAGCCGGAAAAAACGGTGATAACTCCGAGACCGCCTATCTGAATAAGCAACAGTATCACGCCGTGGCCGAATGTGCTCCACGCGCTGACCGTGGGCATGGTTACAAGGCCCGTAACACACACGCTTGTGGTGGCGGTGAAAAGCGCATCAAGGTAAGGCACCGGTCTGCCGCTCGCCGAACTAACCGGAAGAGCAAGCAGAACGCTGCCGATGACAATCGCGCCGAAAAAGGCGAGCATTATTATCTGGGTTGAAGTCAGTTTTAATCTTTTACTTTTCACTTTTGCCGCCGTTCTTATATCATTTCACCGGTGCAATAATCTGCGCGCACTCCGGTGATTTTTATTTTTACCGGGCCGTTTTCTTCGGGCTGCCTGCCCTCAACAATCACCGGTATGTAGTTTGCCGTGTAGCCCCTGACGCCGTCCGGATGATTTTCTTCGGGGATAATCTCGTAAACCTTACCTGCCTGAGAGGCGAGAAACTCCCTGCGGATTGCCTCCGTTTCGTCAATCATAATCTCCGCGCGGCGCTGTTTTTCCTGATTTGAAATCTGGTCTTCATACTTTGCCGCGGGAGTGCCGGGTCTTCTGGAATAAGGAAACACGTGGACCTTCTCAAAGCGTGTCTTTTTGACAAAATCAAGGGAAATGTCAAAGTCGCTCTGGCTTTCGCCCGGGAAGCCGACCATCACATCCGTGGTTATGGTGCAGCCCTCAAAAGTGTTTCTGAGCCTTAAGCACAGGTCTTCATATTCAACAGTTGTGTATTTGCGGTTCATCTTTTTGAGCGTTTTATCGCAGCCGCTCTGAAGGGAAATATGAAACTGCGGGCAGAATCCCGGAATTCCGGAGAGCGCCTCTATCATTTCGGGCGTTATGTGGTCGGGCTCAAGTGAGCCGAGCCTCACTCTGAGTACGCCGTCAACCGACGCGGCGGTTTTCACAGCGTGAGCGAGTCCGTATCCCGTATCTTTGCCGTAGGCGGAGAGGTTGATGCCCACAAGCACAATCTCCCTGAATCCGTTGCCTGCAAGGGCGCTTACTTCGGCCTTTATTTCTTCAAGAGGTTTTGAGCGCACCCTGCCCCTCGCATAGGGAATAATGCAGTAAGAGCAGAATCTGTCGCATCCGTCTTCTATCTTTACTATTGCCCTTGTTCTGTCGGCATAGGAGGTAACGGCACCGCCCGAATACTTTTCGCCGCTTTCGTGAGGCCTTAAATCCACTATCCTCTCGCGGCGGTTGATAAACTGCATCACATAAGCGTACAGAGCGTCATTGTTTCTGTTTCCGATTACGATATCCGCCTCGGGCAGAAGGTCCGCCGTTTCGGGCGAGGCCTGAGTCATACAGCCCGTGAGTACGATAATGCTTCCGGGATGACTGCTCCTGAATCGCCTTACCGCCTGCCTTGTTTTTCTGTCGCTTTCGGCGGTAACGGTGCAGGAGTTTATCACATACACATCGGCGTCCTCGCGGGAGTCAACGCAGGTGAAGCCGTATTTTTCCATAGCCTGAGCCATGGCGTTTGATTCATATTGATTTACTTTGCAGCCGAGAGTGTAAAAAGCACACTTCATTTCTTTACCGTTCTTTCAGACGGTCAAGGCATATAAGGATTGCCGTCAAATTCATAGTCTTCGGGCATAACAAAAGGTCTGATGTAATTAATGGTGAAATCTATGCCCCACTGGCCTTTCTTGCCTTTCCAGTAGCCGGAATGAGGCTCGATGGAGAGCATGCCGTCATAATCTTTGGTGTAGAGGATATCCATAACGGCTCCCCAGTTTATCTGGTCAAGCCCTGCGGGGGCGTCGTCATATCCGTCGCCGTCAATGTAAAGCACGCCTTTGATGTGAACATGATAAACCCTGTCGCCCCAGTCGCGCAGTTCTTTGAGATAGTCGCCGCGCCTTGAGAGGCAGTGTGAGGCATCATATTTTATGCCGAGAGCGGGCAGTGCGGTGTGAATCACGCTCCACGCTCTGTCATTGTAAATGAAATTTGCCCAGTCGCAGTTATAGGTTGCTATCTTCACGCCCTTGTCCTTTGCGTAATCAAGCAGGGCGGAGAGATAATCTATGGCGATGCGGCAGTTTTCATAAAAGCCCTTGCTTTCGGTGTAGTTTACACCTACGTTGTAAACGGGGCAGCCGATAATGGCGGCGGCGTCAATCAGGTTTTTATCCGCCTGCAGAGCGGATTCGATAACATTGCCGTTTTCATCGATTCTGTCCATACCCCAGCGGCCCATTGAGCCTACGGGTATGCCGTATTTATCGCTGTATCCCTTTATCTGCGGGGCTTTGTCAAGGAATTCCTTTGCGTCGTAATTGTGGTTTACGCAAAATTCGACCGCGTCGAGCCCTTTGCTCTTAACATATTCAAAATGGCCTTCTTCCCAGCCGTTGATTATTCCGAGTTTCATTTTTATTTCTCCTTTTTACAGAAGTTCAACGCCTTTTTCACGGCATTCTTTAATCATACCTTCGGGCCAGAGTGACGCCTGCACTTCGCCGATATGAGCCTTGCGCAGGAAATACATACAGATTCTGCTCTGACCGATTCCTCCGCCGATTGAATAAGGCAGTCTGCCTTCGAGTATCGCCTTGTGGAAAGGCAGCTGCGCTCTCTCGGGGCAGCCTCTTTCGTTAAGCTGACGGATGAGTGATTCTTCGTCAACCCTTATGCCCATTGACGAAAGTTCAAACGCTATATCAAGCACGGGGTAATATACAACTATATCGCCGTTGAGTTCCCAGTCGTCATAATCGGGTGCTCTGCCGTCATGGATTTCGCCGCTCTTGAGTTTGCCGCCGATTTTCATAATGAAAACCGCTTTCTTTTCGCGGGCAATCCTGTTTTCTCTCTCTTTGGGAGTGAGGTCGGGGTACATATCCTCAAGTTCTTCTGTTGTTACAAAGAATATATCTTTGGGCAGGAAATTACGCTCTACAAAAGCGTAATCGTCCGCAATATATCTCTCCGTGTGGCGCAGGGCGGCATAAATCGCCTTTACTGTGTGCCTGAGAGTCTGCTCTGTCCTCTGCTCTTTGGATATTCTCTTTTCCCAGTCCCACTGATCAACATAAATGGAATGAAGGTTGTCGGTATCTTCATCGCGGCGGATTGCGCTCATATCGGTGTAGAGGCCTTCGCCCTCTTCAAAGCCGTACTGGCTCAGGGCCATCCTCTTCCACTTGGCAAGCGAATGAACTATTTCCACATCGCCCGAATCAATATCTTTCACATCAAATGAAACGGGACGCTCCACGCCGTTTAAGTTATCGTTGAGGCCAGAGCTTTTTTCAACGAAAAGCGGAGCGGAAACCCTTGTAAGATTTAACTGAATTGCAAGGTCGCGCTCAAAGAAATCCTTGACCTTTTTGATTGCAAGCTGAGTCTGGCGCGGGGTAAGCACGGATTTGTAACCGTCGGGTATAACGAGGTTGTACATAATAATCCCACCTTAGCAAGTGAATTTTTGCAAATAATTAGTTAGAGTATAGCATTATGGAAATATGTTTTCAATAGAAATAATATATTTTTTTATAAAATGAAACGAAAATAGGGCTTGAAATAATAACGAGTTTTTAGTAAAATGATTAGAGGAATACCATTCTCTCCGCCCGGTCCGGCGATACCGCCGCGCCCGTGCGTTACTCAAAAGGGAGGAAACAGTATGGCTAACTGCCCGAATTGCGGATACAAACTCAAACTTACCGACTGGAAACCCAACTGCCCCAAATGCGGCGTAAACCTCAATTACTTCGGCCTTGAAGAAAAGCTGCAGGAAGAAGCGGATGCCGCTGAAGTGGAGCACGCAAAAATCCAGAAAAAGATTGACAGGCTCAAAGCGTCTTTCGTGGGCTCTCCCGTGACGATTGCGAGAATCTTTCTCTCTGTTATTCCGCTCGGAATGCTTATGCTTCCCCTGTGCTCGGTTTCATACAAGGGTCCGTTTTTCGAAGCCGCCGGTGAAAAGGTAAATCTGGTCACCGTTTACAACACAATATCTTCCCTGAATTTTGATGCCCTCAAGACTCTTACGGGCTCAGGCCTCGTGGGAAAAGGTTTCACCTGCTATGCGGTTTCAATGATAACCCTGCTGCTCTCCGCAGTGATGCTGATTGTAAGCCTTATCGCTCTTTGCGCCGCAATGGGCAAAAAGGGAAATGTACGCAACATCACAAACAACTGCGTGTCGATTGCCCTTGCAGTTGTCTCGCTCGTTTCTTTTATCATTTTCTCAAAGAATATTCACTCCGTATTTCCCGATCTTTTCAGCGCAAAACTCGGTTTCGGAGCAATCCTCTACCTTATCGCTCTGCTTGCGCTGCTCGGTGTGAACATCTACCTCACGATCAATAAGGTTGAAGTGAAATACAAAGCCTGCGATGTGGGCGGCATACCTGTTGACGAATATCTCGCGGAACTCGAAAACGGCACCCCCATTGAAGAACTTCACGAAAGAATGAACGTGATTCTCGCCGAAAGAGAGGCGGCAAGGCTTGAAGAAACCAACCGCAAACTCGCCGAGAAGAAGGCAAAAGAAGACGAAGAACTCGCAAGAAAAGCAGGTAAAATAAAATAAAAATCAAAGCCTGCAGTTTTCTGCAGGCTTATAGTTTACGCTTTACCGGAAGGGAGAATATATATGAATAATATAATCACAAAAATCACTTCGATAGCGGCGGTATTCTCAATACTGACAGCATTTATCTGGGGTATATTCTACCCCGATTACGCCGCGCACTCCGAAAAAGTGACGGACATACCCGGACTGTCGGAGGGCTTCGTGCCGCAGGGCTCGACATATCTTGACGAAGAAGACACCTATCTTATCTGCGGCTATATGGACGACGACACCTCGTCGAGAATTTATGCCGTAAAAGACGGCGAAACAAGAAAAATCATACTGCAGAGGCAGGACGGAAGTATATACGCGGGCCACGCGGGAGGCATCACCTGCGCGGGCGATTACATCTATATAAGCAACGCCGAGAAACTCTTTATTCTGAAAAGAAGCGATGTTACTTCGGCGCAGGACGGCGGCACCGTTGCTTTTACCGGAAGCGTGCCCGTACCCTGCCGCTCGTCATTCTGCTCGTGCGACGGCGATACGCTGTATGTGGGCGAATATCACGCCGACGGCTATGAAACAGACGAAAGCCATATTATTAAAACGCCGGACGGCAGTGAGTATCAGGCGCTTGTATTCGGCTACAAAATAAATCCCGACGCAGAATTCGGCATCGATATGAGCGCGCCTTGCGCAGCCTGGTCCGTGTGTGACGAGGTGCAGGGCTTTGCCGTATTGCCCGGCGGCAGAGCGGTGCTCTCAACTTCGGCCGGCTTTAAGAATTCAAAACTGAAAGTCTATGATGTAACTGGAGAGAGCGAGGGCGAATTTGACCTTGACGGCGTTAAAGTGCCTCTCTTTTATCTTGACTCGGGGCGTTTTGAAAAAGAAATGACGATACCGCGTATGAGCGAGGACCTTGAATGTGTAAACGGAAAAATCCTTGTCGGTTTCGAGGCGGGAGCGAAGAAATTCGCTTACGGCATAGTGCCGTTTTCCGAGAAGAAAACAGTGCTCGTTGAATTATAATAAGCAAATGAAAAGCGCAGGATGAATTTTCATCCTGCGCTTTTTTTATCTTTTGAACTTTTTCGAAATGGCTACCAATCCTGCTATGGCGCCCGCCGTGCCGAGCAGAGCGCCCGTTTCCATAAACGCGGTCTTGACTCCGGCTACGCTTGCGGGGGCAAACCGCCTGAGGGTGTATGCGAGTTTATCGTCAACCGTGGTACCGCAAAGTTCATAGTAAGTGAGCGTGCGTGTTTCAAAAGAGCCTTCGGGGCTTATGTCTATGCACCTTACTCCCCTGTTGAGGTCCGGCCCGTAAGCGCTGAAGCCGCAGCTCTGTGTGAAGCCGAGATAGATGTCTTTATACTTTGAAACATAACTGCACTTGTGGTCGTGCCCTACAAAGAGCGCCTTCACATCTTTCTTTTCGAGGAAGGCGTCAACCTCGCCGGAATTCACATATGAACTTGCGGGCGTTTCGCCGAGAAAATCACGCAGGCCGCTGTTGTGCGGGTCAAGGGTGTACCACTTGTATTTGTGAGTGCCGTAGGCTCTTATGCCTTTTGTGTCGAGGGGTGAAGTCTGCTTGAGCACATCGAAGAATTCGGGCGTGGGAATATGCTGAAAAGCCATTGAAGGAAGCACGCCGCCGTTTTTCTCTTCAAATTCGTCGCGGACTTTTCTGTACCACTCAATCTGGTCTTTGCGCAGCATACCGTAGCCGCCGTGACCGTCTTTGGCGTGGGTGTCAAACAGATAGATAATGAATCTGTCATCAACCGTGAGATAAAATGTGCCGTCATCGCCGAAATCCGCAGGATCGTTGCAGACAAACGCCGGGCATTTCTTATAAATTTCCATCTGCTCGGAATTGCTGATGCCGCACTGGTCGTCGTGATTGCCGAAAGTTGCGGTAACGGGGATGCCGCGCGATGCCATAGGCTTGAGTATGCGCGAAATCACATCCTCAACTCTTTCGCGCCTGTTCTGACCCATAAGCGTGGGGGAATAGCCCTTGAGCTGGTCTCCGGTGAGCACCACCAGATCGGGCTTTGCTTCGTCAAGAGCGGCGTTGATGAGCCTGAGGGTGTTGGAACTTACATAGTAAGGCTCCTGTATGTCGGCAATCTGCATAATGCGGAATGTGCCGTTTTTGAAGTGTAATGCTTTGTTCTGCATAAATACTTCCGTTTATATTTTATTTCGCGAGAGGGCCGAGGCCGTATTCGGCAAGTTTTGTATAAATCCTGTCTTTGGGGTCAAGCAGGCTGCTCAGGGATTCATCGTGGTTTACGGTGTCAATGATATATGCGCAGTATTTGCTCATATCAACATTTACATACCAGGGCCTTGCGAGAAGTTCGGGTGAATTGTAAACAAGGTTGGTGGTGAACACCTTGTCGAATGCACCCGCCTCGTATGCCTTGTCAAATGAATCGAGGCCGTTGCAGAAGAGGCCGAAAGAGGAATACATAAAGATTCTGCCTGCGCCTGCGGCTTTGAGTTTTTCGGCAACTTCAATCATTGAGCCGCCGGATGAAATCATATCGTCAATTATGATACAGTCTTTGCCGCCTATGCTGTCACCGAGGAACTGGTGGGCAACGATGGGGTTGCTGCCGTTAACAACTTTCGAATAATCGCGTCTCTTATAAAAAGCGCCGAGTTCAACGCCGAGCACGTTTGCGAGGTAGATACATCTGTTCATGCCGCCCTCGTCGGGGGATACTATCATAAGGTGGTCGTGATCAATAATAAGACCGTCAACGCTTTTGAGGAGCGCTTTTATGAATTGATATGAGGGCTGAACGCTCTCAAAGCCTTTGTTGGGTATGGCGTTCTGCACTCTCGGGTCGTGAGCGTCGAAAGTGATGATGTTTTCAACATCGTACTGATAGCAGAGTTCGCGGAGCATCTCTGCACAGTCAAGGGATTCGCGCCTGGTGCGCTTGTGCTGCCTGCCCTCATAGAGCATGGGCATAAGCACGCTGATTCTTTTTGCCTTGCCTTCGATTGCGCTCAGGGCTCTCTTTAAGTTTGCGTAATGGTCGTCGGGGCTCATCATTTGCTCTTTACCGTACATTGGATAAGTTACGCCCCAGTTGAAGGGATCGCAGAGCACGAAAATGTCGTAGCCTCTGACACTGTCGTTGATAACACATTTGCCTTCGCCCGAACCGAATCTGACGAATTCGGCATTGATGATGTAACTTTCTCTGACATAGGCGTCAAAATGGTCGTTTTCTCTCTCAAGTCTGGATCTGAGAAGATAGTAATCAATCCTCTTTGCCATCTCCTCACAGCCTGTGAGCGGAAGAATACCGAGTTTGCCGATAGGTTCGGTTTTGAATTGCGGATCCATAATAAAATACCCCCATGATTTTCCGGGAAATTTGCCTTTTTCCCTTGCCGCGCGGCGTTGTTTTGCCCCGCCGTGCGGTATTGCCTTTTTTCACACATATACATTATATAGTATTTCTATCTGAAATAAAAGCACAAAATACTGTTTTCGGGTAAAAAATTTTTATCTTATTTTTTGTGTAATTTGTTCATTATAAACAACAGGAGCGCCGGCAGGTAACTGCTCACCCGCCGGCGCGTTTTACATTATGCGGTTTTATTTCTTATCGGGAATAATATGGACATCAAGCTGGTTATAGGGAATCGCGACGCCGCCCTTGTCAAACTCCACTTTTACGGACTCCTGCATATAGTAAAACACTTTCCAGTAATCCGAGGGTGAGCACCATACCTGGCAGGCGAGATTTATGCTGCTTGTGCCGTGCTCGCATACGGCGATTACCGGCTCGGGCTTTTCTCTGATAAGTTCATTGTTCTTTGCAACTTCTCTGAGCACCTGCTTCGCCTTTTCGATATCCGCTTCATAGGAAATGGCGTAAACGAGGTCTATCCTGCGCAGTTTTTCGGCGGTGTAGTTTATGAGATTTGCGCTTGTGATATTGGAATTCGGCACAATCACGCGGCGGTTGTCAAGTGTGACAAGCACGGTATACATAAGCCTTATTTCCCTTACATTGCCGCTGACCGTGCCTATATCAATAAAGTCGCCGCTGCGGAAAGGATGGTTGAGCAGAATCTGCACTCCGCTGGCAAACTGGCTGATGCTCGACTGCAGGCCGAGACCTGCGGTAACACCGCCTGCGGCAAGGGCCGCCACAAACGAATTTATATTGACTCCGAGCGTTGAAAAAGCGGAGAGAATAAAGATCAGTCTTAAAATCGATACGACTATAGTCCTTATGAAAGCGTGGATTGAGGGGTCCGCTTTCTTCTTTTTGAGCGCCTTCACGACGAGTTTGCCGATGAGGTCCGAAATCAGGAAGCCGATAAGGATTATCACGAGCGCCGCAATAACAAGAGGTATCTTTGAAATTACAAGCGCTTTTATTCCTTCATAGTCGCCCGCTTTGATGAGCGAAGCAAGGTCAAGAGTATAAAACTGCACGCGGTTTTCACCTCTTCTGTTAAGATGATTTGATTTTATATTACACGCTTTTCGTTTCTTTGGCAATAGCGGGCAAAATATTTTTGCGAGAGGCAGAAATATTGCCGAAAAAATATTGAAATATCTTGTATAATTATATATAATAAGTGAGATATACCCGGATTCATCCGAAAGGAGGTTCATCAATGGCATCAGAACTTGTCAACTCGGTTATCGAAGCCGAGAAGAAAGGCGCACAGGCTGTTAAAGAAGCAGGCGAAAAAGCCGACGCTCTCAGAGCCGAAGCCGCCGAAAAGGCAAAGCAGATTATCGAAGACAAAAAAGCCGGCGCTCTTTCGTCCGCGCGTCAGATTGCCGATGAAGCAAAGGCGGAAGCGCAGCAGATTGCTCAGCAGGCATCCGAAGAGGCAAAACTGCAGGCAAAAAGCGTTGCCGGCGAAACCGCGCAGAAAAAAGCCGAAGCCGTGAAAGCGGTGAAAGAGGCAGTCACTGGCAGTAAATAAGTAATAATATCCCCTTTTTATATTTTTCAGCAAAGGAGGTGTTTTCTTGGCAAAAATAAAAATGAAATATCTCGAAATCGCGGCGCCCGTTGAGGAGAGCAAAGATATATTCGACTATCTGCAGCTGAGCAATTCAATGGAACTTGAAAAACTCGAAGAAACAGAAGGTCTGCAGATTATCTCCACCGAAAAGACGGTTTCAAGCATCGAGAAATACAGCGAAGTCGCGGGTAAAGCCCTTCAGGCGCTTGACCGCTACGCTCCCGAAAAATCGAGCCTGATTTCCGCTCTCAAACCTCTGCCCGAAATGACATTTTCGGAATTTGTCAAAAAGAGCGATTCGGCGGACGAAATACTCGGCGTGTGCTATGACATCTGCGAATGCGAAAGGAATATAACGGATTCAAAAGCGGCAATCGCGAGAAACGAAGCGGCAATAGACGCGGTAAAGCCCTGGCTGCCGCTCGATGTGCCGATGAAATTCAAGGGCACGGAAACTACCGACGCTTATATCGGCACTCTTCCCGATTTGTATTCCGCCGAAAGCCTTACACAGGCGCTCTCGGAAAAACTCGCGGACGAAGGGCGCTTTGAGTGCGAAGTGGTTTCACAGGCGGAAAACAGAAGCTGTATCTTTGTGCTTTGCAGTAAGGAATGCTCTGAAGAAGTGCTTGCCGCGCTCAGGTCAATGGGTTTCTCCTACCCTTCCGACCCCACAAAGCACCCGCCGCGCGTGAGATATGAAAGACTTGCCGCAGAAAACAAAAAACTAAAAGAAACCATTGAAGAGAGCAAAAAAGAAATAGCCGCGCACGCTTCCGACAGGGAAGATATACAGTTTGTATCGGACTATTTTTCAATACGGCGCGAAAGATACAAAGCCCTCAACAATGTTTCCGCCGGAGACAGGATTGTGATTATCTCGGGCTATGTGCCGGAAAACAAGGCGGAGAAACTCACGGGTGAACTTGACAGCAGGTTCAGCGTTGCGATGACTCTCACTGAGCCGGACGAAAGCAAGGACGCTCCCGTTTATCTCAAAAACCCTTCGGTTGCCGCGGCGGTTGAGCCGATAACCGAAATGTACTCCGCCCCCGGTAAAGACGACCTTGACCCGAACCCGATTATGGCGGCGTTTTACTATATATTCTTCGGTCTTATGCTTTCAGACGCGGGCTACGGTCTGCTTATGGCGATGGGCTGCGGAATAGCTAAGTTCAAATTCAAGGTTCAGGGCAAGATGAAGAAAACGGTAGATATGTATTTCTGGTGCGGACTTGCCACCCTCTTTTGGGGCACGCTCTTCGGAAGCTGGTTCGGAGATATATTCGAACTTGTGGCAAACCAGTTTTTCGGCATACCGGATCTCGGCGCTCACCTTAACTCGCTGCTGGGCTTCAATCTTTTCAAAGACGGAATAGCCCTCTGGTTCCAGCCGGTGAACGACCCGATGAAACTTATGATCTACTCGTTCCTTTTCGGCATTATTCACCTGTTTGTCGGTCTGGGCGCCTGCTTCGTGAAAATGTGGAAGCAGGGCAACAAAACCGGTGCCGTGTTTGATGTGATACCCGTTTATATCTTTGTGCTGGGCATCGCTTCAATAGGCGCGGGCGTACTTATGGAAGTACCTCCGGCAATCAAGGAAGCAGGCAAGTGGTGCGCTATTGCAGGCGCGGTGCTGATTATTCTGACCGCGGGCAGGGATTCAAAGAACATTGTCGGCAAACTCGGCCTCGGCCTTTACGGGCTTTACAATACGGCCTCCGGCTGGCTGAGTGACATTCTTTCTTACTCCCGTCTGCTTGCGCTCGGCCTTTGCACCGGCGTTATCGCAAGCGTTGTAAATACCCTGGGCACTATGCCGCAGAATCTCGCTCTTAAAGCGATTATGCTCGTGCCCGTGTTCATATTCGGCCACACGGTGAATATGGCAATCAACCTGATAGGCACCTATGTGCACACAAACAGGTTGCAGTATGTTGAATTCTTCTCGAAATTTTACGAGGGCGGAGGCAGGACCTTCACGCCGCTCGGAAACAATACAAAATACATCCATATCAAGGAGGATAAATAAAATGAGTTACGGAATTATGTTTGCAGTATTAGGCGGAGTTCTTGCGGCCATCTTCGGCGGCGTAGGTTCTGCAATAGGCGTAGGCACTGTCGGCCGCAGCGCGGCAGGCGTTGTTGCCGAGGATCCCTCAAAGTTCGGTAAAGTTCTTATTCTTCAGATTCTGCCCGGTACACAGGGCCTTTACGGCTTCCTTGTTGCCTTCCTTCTTCTCACGAGAATAGGCATCATGGGCGGCTCCCCGATTGAACTTACATCCGCACAGGGACTTATGTATTTCGCAGCCTGCCTTCCCATGGCAGTAGGCGGACTTATCTCCGGTATCCACCAGGGTAAAGCGGCAGCCGCAGGCGTAGGCCTCGTGGCAAAGAAACCCGAAGAGAGCGGCAAAGCAATTATCTTCGCGGCGATGGTTGAAACTTACGCCGTGCTTGCCCTTCTTATTTCCATCCTTGCTATTTTCAACATCACAAGCATCATCACAGCCTGATTGAGAGGACAGATATAAATGACAGGTCTTGACAAAATTATCGGCAGAATAAATGCGGATACAGAGTCGGAATGTGAGGCTGTTATACAGGCGGCACAGAAGAAATGCGAAGCGATAATCGCCGAAGGCGAAAAAGAAGCGGAAAAGGTATCCGCCGATATTCTTGCCGCGGCAAAGCGCGAAGCGGAAAAGACTGTTGAAATCGCTCAGAGCGGCGCCGCGCAGATTATGAAGCAGGGTCTTCTCAAGGCGAAGGTTGACGTTATCTCCGAGGTGCTTTCCGAGGCGCTCGATGAACTTAAAAACCTGCCCGCGGAAGAATACTTTGACACCGTTGTCAAAATCGCTTCCGATAACTGCGCGCCCGGCGAGTGCAAAGCGAAACTGAGCGAAAAAGACAGAAGCAGAATGCCCGCCGGCTTTGAGGAGAAACTCGTTTCCGCCCTCTCGGCAAAAGGTGCCGTGTGCACCCTTTCCGGCGAAAGCGCGGCAATTGAAAGCGGAATTCTGCTCGACTACGGCGATATAGCGGTTAACTGCTCTTTTGAAGCGATTATGGAAGAAAACGCCGATGAGTATAAAGCCATCATAAGCAAAATATTGTTTTAGGCGGTGAAAGTAAATGCGAGAAACTGAATATGCCTTTGCCGTTGCCAGGGTAAGGGCAAACGAGCCCGCACTGCTCACCGAAGACGATATCGGTCTGCTGATTTCCGCCGAAAACGAACAGTCCGCCCTGAGAATCCTTGCGGACAGAGGCTGGGATGAACCCGCTGACGGCAAAGATATATTTGACCTGCAGGCTGCAAAAGCCTGGGATATGATTGAGCGCAGCGTGCCCGACCCCGCCCTGCTTGAAGCGATGGTTATCGGCAACGACTTTTTCAATGTGAAGGCGGCGATAAAAGCCGTATTCTCCGACATTGACCCGCAGGAATATATGGCTTCGCCCTGCCTGTGTGACACAAAGACGGTTATCAAAGCGGTGACCGAAAACGATTTTTCACTTTTGCCCGACTATCTTGCGGAATATGCCGACACTGCCTATCACCGCATCTCCGGCGGAGAAAGCGGCCAGAGCGCCGAAATGATACTCGACAAGGCAAGTCTTGAAAAGCGGCTCGCCCTCGCTGAAAAATCGGAGTGCCCGCTTCTGACTGACATTGTGAAACTCGGCGCGGTGCTCTCGGATATAAAGATAGCCAAAAGATGCGCGCACACCGGCAAGAAGCGTGAAACCGCGCTCGAATCAATGTGCCCGGTGGAAGGGCTTGATATTGAAGCCCTTGTCCGTGCCGCATACGAAGGCAAAGAAATCAGAGAAATCATAGCCGACGCGGGCTTCACGGAAATCGCGCCTCTTGCAGACGGTGATTTCAGCGCGCTCGAAATGAAGTGCGACAACCTCATTACCGAAATGATAAAGAAGGCAAAGTATGACGCTTTCGGGCCCGACCCCGTTGTGGCGTATTACTATGCAAAACTCGCCGAAATAAAGAATGTGAGAATCATCCTTTCGGCAAAAGCGGCGGGCGTGCCCACCGAAACGATAAAAGAGAGAGTGAGGAGCGTATATGTATAAGATTGCCGCTATGGGCGATAAAGACAGTATATACGGTTTTGCTTCGCTCGGAATAAATATCTTCCCCGTAGACAATCCCGCGCAGGGAATAAAGATACTCAGAAAACTCGCCGAGGCCGAATACGCCGTTATCTATATAACGGAGAGGCTCACAAGCGAAATGAAAGATGAAATCGCACGCTATGATTCAAAACCCCTGCCCGCAATCATACCCGTGCCCGGTATCAGAGACAATACGGGCATAGGGCTTGACAACGTAAGCAAATTCGTTGAAAAAGCGGTAGGCAGCGATATTCTTTCATAAAGGCGTTTCCCAAATTAACAAAACGAAAGGTATGATTCACTATGAGTACCGGTGTTATAACCAAGATTGCCGGACCTCTTGTTGTTGCAAGCGGAATGCGCGACGCAAACATGTATGACGTGGTGCGTGTAAGCGACTCAAGACTTATCGGCGAAATAATAGAAATGCACGGAGACAGAGCCTCAATTCAGGTTTACGAAGAGACCTCCGGCATAAAGACCGGCGAGCCCGTTGAATCCACGGAAGAGCCCCTGAGCGTTGAACTCGGGCCCGGCCTCATCGAGGGTATATTCGACGGCATACAGCGTCCGCTCAACAAGATAGTTGAAATCGCGGGCAACAACCTCACAAGAGGCGTTGAAGTGCCTGCGCTTGACAGAAACAAGGTGTGGCATTTCGTGCCCTGCGTTGAGCCCGGCGCAAAACTCACCGGAGGAGACATTATCGGCACCGTACAGGAAACCGATATAGTCGTTCACAAGATTATGCTCTCCCCTGTTCTTTCGGGCACGGTAAAGGAAATTGCCGAGGGCGATTACACCATTACCGATAAAATCGGCATGCTCGAAATAGACGGCGGCGGAGAATATGAACTCACCCTCATGCAGAAATGGCCCGTAAGAAAGGGCAGACCTTATGCGAAAAAGATTTCTCCCGACGTGCCCCTGATTACCGGTCAGAGAGTTGTTGACGCTCTCTTCCCGATAGCGAAGGGCGGCGTTGCGGCTATCCCCGGTCCCTTCGGCTCGGGCAAAACAGTCACTCAGCATCAGCTCGCAAAATGGGCCGAGGCGGATATAGTGGTATATATCGGCTGCGGCGAGCGCGGAAACGAGATGACCGACGTTCTCAACGAGTTCCCCGAACTTATTGACCCGCACACGGGCAAATCCCTTATGGAGCGCACCGTGCTGATAGCCAACACCTCCGATATGCCCGTTGCCGCGCGTGAAGCCTCCATTTACACGGGTATCACGATTGCGGAGTATTTCCGTGATATGGGCTACTCGGTAGCGCTTATGGCGGACTCCACTTCAAGATGGGCGGAGGCTCTTCGTGAAATGTCCGGCAGACTTGAAGAGATGCCCGGCGAAGAAGGCTACCCCGCATACCTCGGCTCCCGTCTTGCACAGTTTTACGAGAGAGCGGGCAGAGTTATTTCGCTTGGCTCGGACGCGCGCGAGGGCGCCCTCTCGGTAATAGGCGCTGTTTCGCCTCCCGGCGGCGATATTTCGGAGCCCGTTTCACAGGCAACCCTTCGTATAGTAAAGGTATTCTGGGGCCTTGACTCCAACCTTGCATACAAGCGCCACTTCCCCGCAATCAACTGGCTTACAAGTTATTCAAACTATGCCGACTCACTCGGCAAATGGTTCAATGAAAACGTAAACGAAGAGTGGACAACACTCAGAGGCAGAATTATGGCTCTGCTTTCCGACGAGGCATCGCTTGATGAAATCGTGAAACTCGTCGGTATGGACGCTCTTTCACCCGGCGACAGGCTCAAGATGGAAGCCGCAAGGTCAATCCGTGAGGACTTCCTTCATCAGCTTGCTTTCCACGAGATTGACACATACACCTCGCTCAACAAGCAGTACCGTATGATGAAACTCGTTATCAACTACTACGATCAGTCGCTTGAAGCGCTTGCCGCAGGCGCAGGCATTGAGGAAATAGTTGCCCTGCCCGTGCGTGAATCAATAGGCAGATTCAAGTATGTTCACGAAGAAGATGTTGATAAGGAATACGCCGCAGTTTGCACCGAACTTGACTCTCAGATTAAACTCGCCTGCGCGAGAAAGGAGGACTATTGATGCCTAAAGAATACAGAACTATTCAGGAAGTAGCCGGTCCTCTTATGCTCGTGCGCGATGTTGAAGGCGTTGCATACAACGAACTCGGCGAGATTGAACTTGAAAACGGCGAAAAGAGACGCTGCCGCGTGCTTGAAGTAAACGGCTCAAACGCTCTTGTACAACTGTTTGAAAACTCAACCGGTATCAACCTTGAAAACAGCACGGTCAGATTCACCGGCCGGCAGATGGAACTCGGTCTCTCGCTCGATATGCTCGGCAGAGTTTTTGACGGACTCGGCAGACCCATTGACGGCGGTCCCGAAATCATACCCGAAAAGAGAGCGGATGTTAACGGCGTGCCGATTAACCCCGCCGCGAGAAGTTACCCGCAGGAGTTCATCCAGACCGGCGTTTCCGCCATTGACGGACTGAACACTCTTGTAAGAGGTCAGAAACTTCCCATCTTCTCAATGTCCGGTCTTCCCCACGCTAACCTTGCCGCACAGATTGCAAGGCAGGCGAAGGTAAGAGGCAATGACGAGCAGTTTGCCGTTGTGTTTGCCGCTATGGGTATCACGTTTGAAGAATCCGACTATTTTGTACAGTCGTTCCGCTCAACGGGCGCTCTCGAAAGAACGGTAATGTTTTCTAACCTTGCTAACGACCCCGCTATTGAAAGAATAGCGACACCCAAGATGGCGCTCACCGCCGCTGAGTACCTTGCGTTTGACAAGGGAATGCACGTGCTCGTTATTCTTACCGATATCACAAACTACGCCGACGCTCTGCGTGAAGTTTCCGCGGCGCGTAAAGAGGTGCCCGGCAGACGCGGCTACCCCGGCTATATGTATACCGACCTTGCCTCCATCTATGAAAGAGCGGGCAGGCAGAAAGGCAAAGAGGGCAGTATCACAATGATACCCATCCTCACAATGCCCGAGGATGACAAGACTCATCCCATTCCCGACCTTACGGGCTACATCACCGAAGGTCAGATTATACTTGACCGTGAACTTTACAGAAAAGGCATCAATCCGCCCATCAACGTGCTCCCCTCCCTCTCCCGTCTTAAAGATAAGGGTATTGGTGAAGGCAAAACGAGAGCCGACCATTCCAACACGATGAACCAGCTTTTCTCCGCTTATGCGAGAGGCAAGGACGCGAAGGAACTTATGGTCGTGCTCGGCGAGGCGGCACTTACGGAGATGGATAAACTCTATGCAAAGTTTGCCGACGAATTTGAAAAGATTTATGTTTCACAGGGATTCAACACCGACCGTGACATAGAGGAAACTCTTGACATCGGCTGGCGTCTGCTCTCAATCCTGCCCAGAAGCGAACTCAAGAGAATCAGCGATGAATTCCTTGACAGATACTACGGCAAGGTTTAACGGAGTGTGATTTTATGGCAGTATTGAATGTAAACCCCACCCGTATGGAGCTTACGAACTTAAAGCGTAAACTCGTTACGGCCCGCAGGGGACATAAACTGCTCAAAGACAAGCGCGATGAACTGATGCGCCGCTTTCTTGATATGGTGCGCGAAAACAAGGCGCTGAGAATAGAAGTTGAAGAAGGCATCAAAGAAGCAAACATCGCGATGAGCGTTGCGAGATGCGTGATGAGCGACAAAGCCCTCGATGTGGCGCTGATGCTCCCGACGCAGGAGATGCAGATTGAAGTGAGCGAAAAGAATGTGATGAGCGTGCTCATACCCGAGTTTGATGTAAAATTCAAAACGGCAAATGAAAACGACATCTATTCCTACGGCTTCGCGGAAACTTCAGGCGACCTTGACACTGCGGTAAAGGCGCTCTCGGATATTATGCCGAAGATGATACGCCTGGCGGAAATCGAAAAATCCTGCCGCCTTATGGCGGACGAAATCGAGAAAACACGCCGCAGAGTAAACGCCCTTGAGCACGTTATGATTCCCCAGTATGAGGAAACCATCAAGTATATAACAATGAAACTTGACGAAAACGAAAGGAGCACCACAACAAGACTAATGAAAGTCAAGGATATGATGCTCGCCCAGGCACATAATTATAATTGATAAAAAAGCAGTCCCTTCGGGGACTGCTTTTTTAATTCGCAATTCGAAATGCGCAATGAAGGGGCGCAAGGCGTCAATAGTATTATGCTCACGCATATCCTGTAAAGCGGGCGGATGATATCCGGTCTCACCTGTCGGTTCGGTCGGTGCTTTCGCTTCGCGAAGGTGTCCACCGGACACCCGCACCCCTACGGGGTAGCCGTCTATAAGAAAACAATTATTAATCTTGCTAACTGAGTGGCACTTAGGGAGGGAACAGAAAAGGATGAAAACAACGCATTTATGAGCGAAGACAGTACTAAAGTACGGCGAGCGAATAAAGGCGTTGAGAAAAGACAAAACAATTATTCCTTATAAAAACCATATTGAACAAAGAAAAGAAGTGCGAGCCTGAAACCCGCACTTCCGTTAAACTATTGTCTTTTCGTTTTTCGCCTTTTATGTCCCGACCGGATTATCCTCTATGCCATTTGACGCCCTGGGGCGTATCTTCCAGGATGATGCCCATAGCCTTGAGCTCATCCCTTATCCTGTCCGCCTCAGCCCAGTTCTTATCCTTACGCGCCTGAGTCCTTGCCTCGATGAGAGCGTCAATCTCCGCGTCGCTCTTCTCTTCTTTTCTGTTATACACAAGGCCGAGCACTCCGGTGAGAGTGTCAAACACTTTTGCGGCGTATTCAACCGTCTGCCTGCTCTGACCTTTGCCGAGCACGTTTGTATTAATGTCTCTTACAAGATCAAACACGGCGGCGATGCCGTCAGCGGTGTTGAGGTCGTCGTCAAGGGCGGTGTTGAACTGCTCAATTCTCTTGTCGAGCATCGCTTTAACTTCAGCGCTCTCTTCACCTTCGGAAGCGTTTTTCAGTTCAAAATCGATATTGTCACGGCAGTTGTAAAGCCTTGTGAGAGCGGCCTTGCACTGCTCTATGATTTCCACGCTGTAGTTGATGGGGCTTCTGTATGAGGATGAAATAAGCAGATATCTTATCGGCTCGTAGCCGTATTTCTCCGCAACCTCGCGCACGGTGAAGAAATTGCCGAGCGACTTTGACATTTTTACATTGTCAACGTTGATGTAGCCGTTGTGCATCCAGTAATTGGCAAAGGGTTTGCCCGTGAAGCACTCGCTCTGCGCGATTTCGTTTTCGTGATGCGGGAATATGAGGTCAAGACCGCCGCAGTGAATGTCAATGCTTTCGCCGAGATATCTGATATTCATCGCGGAGCACTCGATGTGCCAGCCGGGTCTGCCCTTGCCCCAGGGTGAATCCCAGTAGGGCTCTCCGGGCTTTGCGCTCTTCCAGAGGGCGAAATCCATCGGGTCTTTCTTTATGTCTCCGACCATAATTCTCGCGCCTGCCTCAAGGTCCTCAAGAGGCTGATGTGAGAGTTTGCCGTATTCGGGGAAAGTCTTGGTGCTGAAATAAACATCGCCGTTTACTTCGTATGCGTGACCGTTTTCGATAAGTCCGCTGACGATTTCTATAATCTTGTCAATATTCTCGGTAGCGAGCGGATGAATTGTGGCGGGCTTGAAGTTGAGCCCTTTCGCGTCAACCCAGAATTCCTCAATATACTTTTTGCTGATTGTTTCGTAATCGGTGCCTTCCTCGTTTGCGCGCCTGATGATTTTATCATCGATATCGGTGAAATTCTGAACAAAGGTAACATCGTAGCCTCTGTACTCAAAATATCTTCTGAGCACGTCGAAAACACACAGAGGTCTGGCGTTGCCGATATGGATGTAGTTGTAAACCGTGGGGCCGCAGGCATAGATTTTTACCTTGCCCTCTTCAACGGGAACAAATTCCTGCTTTTCGCGTGTAAGCGTGTTGAATATTTTCATATTATTTCTCTCCTTGCATTGAGGCAATTGTGTTTTTCAGTTCGGCGATTTCGCCCTCGAGCCTGTCTATCTCCTGCTGTACGGGGTCGGGAATATGAACCCAGTCAAGTTCGTCTATTCTCTCGCCGTTTACCTTTATAACCTTTGCGGGCACGCCTACAGCGGTGCAGTCCGCGGGTATATCGCTGAGCACAACCGCGCCTGCGGCGATTTTGGTGTTATCGCCGATTGTGACGCTGCCGAGCACTTTTGCGCCCGCGCCGACCATAACGCCGTTGCCGAGTGTGGGATGTCTTTTGCCCGTTTCCTTGCCTGTACCGCCGAGCGTTACGCCCTGATACAAAAGCACATCGTCGCCGATAATGGTGGTTTCGCCTATCACGACACCCGTGCCGTGGTCAATGAAAAATCGTCTGCCTATCTTTGCGGCGGGATGGATTTCAACGCCCGTCTTTCTTGAACAGCGCTGTGATACCCAGCGGCCGAGAAATTTAAGGCCGTGAGTGTAATAGAAATGCGCTCTTCTGTAATAGCGGATTGCCTTGAGGCCTGGATACAGAAAAAGAATCTGCATCACGCTTGTAGCGGCGGGGTCTCTCGCCTTGACGCAGGCGATATCCTCTTTTATCATGCTGAATAATCTGAACATAAATCCTCCGGAAAATATAAAAACTCCGCAGTCCCGAAAGACTACGGAGGCGTATTACGCGGTTCCACTCCTGTTTATAACTTATGGGTTAAACCCGGCTTTAACGCAGCCTTACGCGCGGGAATACTCTCGTGATTTCCTCCCGCGGGCCGCCAGACGCACTTCATAACCACTCCGATAAGGGCAATCGCAGCATTTATGCCCCTCTCTGATACCATTGCGGAAACTACTCTTCCCGGCCGTTGCCTTGAATATTGCGGTAATTATAGTTTATTTATACAGAAATGTCAAGAGTTGATGTCTCTGCCTATCAGATCGTAATCATTGACGCCTATCACGATAACATCGGCAAAATCGCCGGGGTTATATGACCTGTCGGTCGTGAAAGCGATATTACCGTCGATTTCGGGGGCATCCATATAGGTCCTGCCGGTGTAACTGTCGGTGTAGCCGTCATAACTCTCAACGAGCACTCTGTAGGTTTTGCCGATTTTTTCCTCATTTTTAAGGGTGACGATTTCAAGCTGGTCAGCCATAATGATATCGCCTCTGCGCCCTTTGACTTCCTCGTCAACCTGCTCGTCCATATCAAAGGCGGGCGTACCCTCCTGGGGCGAGAATGAGAAACAGCCGAGACGGTCAAACTCGATTTCGTTTACAAACTCGGCAAGGTTTTCAAATTCCTCTTCGCCTTCACCCGGGAAGCCGACCATAACCGTGGTGCGTATGGCGGCGTCGGGCATAGCCTCCCTTATTCTGCGGATAGTGTCTCTTATAAGTGCGGAGTCGCCGTGGCGGTTCATACGCGCGAGCACCTTGTCATCCGCGTGCTGAACGGGAAGGTCGATATAATGAAGAATCTTGGGCTGATTTTTCATAACCTCAAGCAGTTCGTCGGTGACCTTGTCGGGGTAGCAGTAGAGAAGCCTTATCCACTCTATGCCGTCAACTTCGCAAAGTCTTTCAAGCAGTTCGGGCAGTTTCAGCTCACCGTAGCGGTCAATGCCGTAGGCGGTGGTATCCTGCGCGATAACCACAAGTTCTTTTGTGCCTGCTTCGGCAAGCTGCCTTGTTTCCTCCACGAGCATATCCATATCCGCGCTGCGGTAATCGCCGCGGATTCCGGGTATGGCGCAGTAGGCACAGCGGTTTGAACATCCGTCCGCTATTTTGAGATAAGCCCAGTATTCGGGTGTTGTGAGAAGGCGCTCTCCGCAAAGCGGAAGTTCTTCTTTACCGGGAATATCGAGCACTCTTTCGCCCTCAAGCACGCGCATGATTATCTCGGCTATCCTGCCGATAGCGCCTATGCCGATAACGGCATCCACCTCGGGAATTTCGGTAAAGATTTCCTCTTTGTATTTTTCGCTAAGGCATCCGCTTACGATAATTTTGCGTACGGTGCCCTCCTCTTTTAACTGAGCCATATCGAGGATGTTTTCAATCGCCTCTTCCTTAGCCGCGTCAATAAAGCCGCAGGTGTTTACTATCACGGCTTCAACGCCCTCATAGCAATCGGCGATTTCAAAAGAGTTGCGGTCAAGGGATGCAAGCATTCTTTCGGCGTCAACCTGGTTTTTGGGGCAGCCGAGTGAAATCATACCTACTCTTATCATACTCAGTCATCCTCCCTGTAGATTTCGTTTCTGTCAAGCGCGCTCTTTATATCGGACCAGCCGTAGCCGAGCCGCTGAAGCGCCGCGACCGTCCTTTTGATGCCTTTTTCGTCCGCAAGGTTTCTTCTGAATTTACCCGCGAGCAGAGCATCAATCTCATCGGCGGGGTTTAATTCAAGGGCTTCGACAACCTCGTCCGCAAGGGCTCTGTCAACCCCTTTTGCGGCGAGTTCCCTGCGTATGCCCGCCTTGCTCATATGTTTTGAGGAAATAAGCCTTTGGGCAAAGTTTTCGGCAAAGCGGCGGTCGCTGACATAGCCGTATTCTTCAAGTTTGTCAAGCGCGGCACTCACATATTCCTTTTTGTGACCCTTTGCCGTAAGTTTCTGAAATAGAGTTCTGCGGCTGTTGTCGCCGTAAGAAAGAATATTGAGCCCGGAAATAAAAGCGCTTCTTGAACCTATGTCAAAAAGAAATTTTTCTTCCTCCTCACTTTCCGTAATCTCGGTCATTTTTGAGTAAGGGGAAGAATACCAGTATTCTCCGTCAACGGTGAACTTATAGTCACCGTCAACGGAGATATGAATTTTATTTCGTTTTCCGGCTGAAGCGGAAATCTTCATTTATTATTCGTCCTCTTCAACCACTATATCGAGTTTGGCTCTTGCGCCCTTTCCCGATACGGGAACTTCGGGCTTTGCGGGAGCATCGTCTGCGGCGGCCTTTTTGGTGACCTTTTTACTTTCGCTCTCCTGCTTGATGGCGGCAAGAACTTTTTCTTCAACTTCCTTTGAAATTGCTTCGTCGGAGGCGAAGAGATCCTTTACGGAATCCTTGCCCTGACCGATCTTTCTGCCGTCGTACGAGAACCAGGAGCCGCTCTTCTGGATGATATTGTATTTCACGGCAAGGTCGATAAGTTCGCCTTCCCTCGAAATGCCTTTGCCGTAGTAGATATCAAACTCTGCCTCTCTGAACGGAGGAGCAACCTTGTTCTTTACAATCTTGCACCTTGTTCTGTTACCTATCACTTCGCCGCCGGTAACCTTGATGGACTCAACCCTGCGCACTTCAAGACGCATTGTGGCGTAGAACTTGAGGGCGCGGCCGCCTGTGGTAACCTCGGGGTTGCCGTAGATAACGCCGACCTTTTCACGAAGCTGGTTGATAAAGATGATGATGGTGTTGGACTTTGAAACGGCGCCCGCAATCTTTCTCATTGCCTGAGACATAAGACGGGCGTGAGCGCCTACGTGGCTGTCACCCATTTCGCCCTCTATTTCGGAGCGGGGAACAAGGGCGGCAACGGAGTCAACAACGATGATGTCTATAGCACCGGAGCGCACAAGAGCCTCGGCTATTTCGAGAGCCTGCTCGCCGTCGTCGGGCTGGGAAACAAGCAGAGAATCAACGTCAACGCCGAGATTTGCGGCATAGACGGGATCAAGAGCGTGCTCGGCATCAATAAAGGCTGCCTCGCCGCCCTGCTTCTGAGCCTGAGCAATAGCGGAAAGAGCGAGGGTGGTTTTACCCGAAGACTCGGGTCCGTAAATCTCGACTATTCTGCCTTTGGGCAGGCCGCCGATACCGGTGGCAACGTCAAGAGAAAGGGAGCCGGTGGGGATTGCTTCCACATTGAGGCTGGAATTCTGACCCAAGCGCATGATGGAACCCTTACCGTAGGTTTTTTCGATCTTTTCAAGAGCAGTTTCCAGGGCTTTTTGCTTTTCTGACATATTTTCTTCCTCCGAATATTATTATTACTATTAAATTCTATCACTTCGCTTAAAAAAAATCAACTGTTTTTTTCATTTTATGAAGAAAAAATAATAAAAATAAGAGAAAAAAATAAAAAACATTAAAGCTGTTTGAAAAAAACACTTGCATTTTGCCGAATTATCTGTTAAAATGCCTACTGTTAATCACAAAAAGGAGGTGTGGCACATGGCAAAATGTGAATTCTGCGGTAAAGATGTGTCGTTCGGCATCAAGGTTTCCCATTCACACAGACGTTCAAACAGAACCTGGAAACCCAACGTAAAAAGAGTCAAAGCCGTTGTAAACGGTACCCCCAAGAGAGTATATGTCTGCACCCGTTGCCTTCGCTCCGGTAAGGTTACCAGAGCAGTCTGATTGCTTTCAATTTAACAGATGATTAAGGAGCCGCTCGGCGGTTCCTTTTTCTTTTCGCCCGAAGGTTTGTCAATGCACATTTTGACCAAAGAAATAGTGGATTCGGCGCCTGCCCGTCCACTACAGATTGTGGTTTGCATATCTTAATGTAGAAATTAAAGAAAACAGTTTAATATATATTATTTTTATTGTATAATACAGGGCAGGAAATGAAAGGAGGGAAAATATGAAATACACCGTAAGCGCGTCAATGCTCGAAAACGGATTCACCGTGCCTAACGATATTGCCGATAAGCATCTAAGGCTTGTGGGCGGCGAGCAGATAAAAGTACTTCTCCTCCTTTTAAGGCATCCCGGCAAAGACTGGAGCACCGACGATATTTCGTCAAAACTCAAACTCACCCGCGAGGAAGTTGAGGACTGCCTGCAGTACTGGATTCTCACCGGTGTTATCGCCGAAAGCGGCAGCACAGATGACGGCAAGCCAAAAGAATATATACCCAAAAAGCCCGCCGACAAACCCGCCGCAAAACCCGCGGAAAAGGAAAGCGCTTCCCCCGTTGAGTATTCAAGACCGGGGCAGGAAGAAATTGCCGTACGCATAAGCGAAAGCAAAGAAATATCCGGAATGTTTGCGGACCTCCAGCAGATACTCGGCAGGACAATCGGCTATGACGGCCAGTGCACCTTCCTTCTGCTGCACGACAGATTCGGACTTCCGCCCGAGGTAATCTATATGCTCGCCGACTACTGTGTGAAAAACGGCAAGAGCGGATACAGTTACATTGAGGCCGTAGGCAAAAACTGGGCGCACGACGAAATCGACACAGTGGAAAAGGCGGCTGAAAAAATCGAGTCGCTCGGTAAGACGGAGCAGTTCTGGAAGAAGTTTTTACTTGCTACCTCGCTCAAAAATCCCAAGCCCACTCAGAAGCAGCTGCCTTACCTTGAAAAATGGCTCTACCGTCAGAAAATGAGTTTTGAAATGATACTCAAAGCATATGAAGAGATGGCGGATCACACGGGCGGCATCAGTTTCGCCTATATGGATAAAGTTATAGACGGCTGGTTTGCATCGGGCTTCACAAGCGTAAACGAGGTTGAAAACGCGAAAAAGACAAAGGCCGAAGCGCGCTCTGCCGCGGCAGACTCCTCAGCCTCATATAATTTGGACAATTTCGTAAAGAATTCGATAAACAACAAACCTGTTTATAAGAGGAAGAAGAAAAAATGAGTTATCCGAAAGAAGTAATTATGCAGGCAAACGCTCTTACCGCAAAACGCAGGGCTGACGCCGAGCAGATTCAGAGAATAAGGCATACCGAAATCACCGCGAAAGTGCCCGACGTTGCCAAATACGAAGCGGAACTTGCAAAGACGGGTCTTGAAGTGGTGAGAGCCCTCACTATGGGTGAAGACGCCGAAAAATACATAAAAGGTCTTGCAAAACAGAATCTTCATATTCAGGAACTTATCGGCAACGAACTTGAAAAGGCGGGCTATCCGCGCGATTATCTCAAAACTCCCTACACCTGCTCCGTCTGCAGTGACACGGGCTTTGTGGAAGGCGTTGCTTGCGAGTGCAGAAAGGCGCTGCTCAAAGAACTGAATGTCGCGCGCCTTGAAAAAGTTTCCCCCGCAAGATACTGCCGCTTTGACAACTTCGATGTCAGCCTCTATGACAGCACGGTTGACCCGAGATACGGCTTTTCTCCGAGAGAAAGAATGGGCGATATATTTGAATACTGCAGGTGCTATGCGGATGACTTTGACGAATCATCCTGCTCGCTCTATATGCACGGCGCGACGGGGCTTGGTAAAACCCATCTCTCGCTCGCGATTGCAAATGTTGCCTGCGCAAAGGGCTTCAATGTGCTCTATTACCCCGCTCACAACCTGCTGAGCCTGCTTGAAAAGGAAAAATTCAGCGGAAACTCCGGCGAAACAGAGCAGGAAGTGCTTGACTGCGACCTGCTTATAATCGACGACCTCGGCTCGGAGTTTTCAACTCAGTTCACGGTTTCGGCGCTTTATAACATAATCAACACCCGCTTTAACCTTTCAAAGCCGGTAATCATAAGCACTAATCTCAATGAGGAAGAACTCGAAAAGAGATACACCCAGAGAGTTACTTCAAGGATTATCGGATACTGCGAATCCCTGCTCTTTGTAGGCAGAGATGTAAGACAGATCAAAAGTGAAATGCAATAATACTTAAGCAGAGGAATACACAATGGATATAAACTCCCGTCTCGCAAAACTTTTCAGCCTTCAGCAGTGGCAGGTGGATAACGTGGTCAAACTGCTTGACGACGGCAACACCGTGCCCTTTATAGCGCGATACAGAAAAGAGGCTCACGGCACTCTCGACGACCAGATAATCAGAGAACTGTCGGAGAAACTTGAATACTTAAGAAATCTTGAAAAGCGCCGCGAAGAAGTACGCTCGCTCATTGACGCGCAGGAAAAACTGACCGACGAAATAAGCGCGGCTCTTGACAAAGCGGAAACAATCACGGAAATTGACGATATTTACCGCCCGTTCAGACCCAAGAGAAAAACGAGGGCATCCGTCGCAAAAGAAAAAGGACTTGAGCCGCTTGCCCTTGCCATCTATGAGCAGAAAGCGGACTCCCCCGCCCCCATCGAAATGGCGCAGGCTTACATTGACGAAGAAAAAGGCGTTGCCACAGCGGAAGAGGCGCTTCAGGGCGCGCTCGACATAATCGCCGAAAACATTTCGGATGACGCCGACATAAGACGCAGGCTCAGAAATCTTTTCACCGTTATAGGCGTTGTGAACAGCACGGCGGTTGACAAAAACGCCGAAAGCGTTTACACCAACTACTATGATTTCAGCGAGCCGGTCAGCAAGGTTGCGGGTCACAGAGTGCTCGCCATTGACAGAGGCGAAAAAGAGAAGTTTCTCAAGGTATCCGTAACGCTTGACAGAGTAAAAGCCGCGAATATCATCACCGGCGCCACCCTCAACCCCGCGGGCTCGCCCTGCACCGAAGCAGTGAGAGACGCGGGCACTGACGCTTATGACAGACTGATTTACCCCTCAATCGAGAGAGAAATCAGAAATATGCTCACAGAAAAGGCGGCTTCAGGTGCAATAAAAGTTTTTGCGCTCAACACAAAGGAGCTGCTGCTTCAGCCGCCCGTTAAAGGCAAAACCGTTATCGGTCTCGACCCCGGTTACAGGACGGGCTGCAAGGTTGCCGTTGTTGACAGAACGGGAAAGGTGCTTGACACGGGAGTAATATATGTAACTCACTCCGAGGCGCAGAGAGACCAGGCGAAGGTATATATAAAGAGCCTCATCGCGAAGCATAAGGCTGACTGCATTTCAATCGGCAACGGCACGGCATCAAAGGAAACCGAGATGTTTGCCGCCGAGGTGCTTAAAGAGATAAGCGCAAAAGTTTCATATATGGTTGTAAGCGAAGCGGGTGCTTCGGTTTACTCAGCATCAAAACTTGCGGCGAAGGAATTCCCCGATTACGATGTTTCGCTCAGGAGCGCCGTATCAATCGCAAGGCGTCTTCAGGACCCGCTCGCGGAACTTGTGAAAATAGACCCCAAAGCGATAGGCGTAGGTCAGTATCAGCACGATATGCCGCCCAAAGAACTTGACGCCGCTCTTGACGCTGTGGTCGAGGACGCCGTTAACTCTGTAGGCGTTGACCTCAACACGGCATCCGCTCCCCTGCTCGCGAGAGTTTCCGGCATCAACACGAATATCGCCGCAAATATAGTCACTTTCAGAGATGAGAACGGCGAATTCTCAAGCAGGACTCAGCTTAAAAAAGTGCCCAAACTCGGCCCGAAAGCGTTTGAGCAGTGCGCGGGCTTCCTGAGAATTGCGGAGAGCAAGGACGCTTTTGACAACACGGGCGTTCACCCCGAAAGTTATGAAGCGGCAAAGGCTCTGCTGAAACTCTTCTCATATACGACCGCCGATATAGGCACGCCGGAAATCGCCGCTATCAAGGACAATGTGGCTCTGCTAGGTGAAGAAAAGGTTGCCGAAAAACTCGGCATAGGCGTGCCCACGCTCAAAGATATTGTAAAAGAACTTATCGCCCCGGGCCGCGACCCGAGAGATGAACTTCCCCCGCCCATGCTCAGGACCGACGTTATGGATATCAAGGACCTTAAGCCCGGCATGGAGATGAAGGGCACGGTCAGAAATGTAACGGACTTCGGAGCGTTTGTTGACATAGGCGTACACGAGGACGGCCTCGTTCACATTTCGCAGATTACCGACAGATACATAAAGCATCCTTCCGAGGTGCTCAAAGTCGGTATGGTTGTTACCGTATGGGTGCTCAATGTGGATACAAACCGCAACCGCATTGCGCTCACGATGAACGAAAAGAAACGCCCCGTATAAAACATTCAGATAAAAGATTAAGGACTGAGATTATTCTCAGTCCTTTTCGTTTACTTTATTATTATTTCCTCAAGACTTCTCTTGGGTACATAGTGTGTGCCTTCCGCGTCTCTGTAATATGCGGTGGATTTGCTCTCACCGACATCGGTGAGCACCACTTTTTCTTTCGGCTTGCCGAGAGCAAGGCAGAGGTCGATTGAATACTTTTCGGTGTCGATGCCGAAATACTCCGCAAACAGCGGCCTGTTGATATTGCCGAGCATACAGCCGCCGTAGCCTTTTTCTGCCGCGCCGAGCATAATGGTCTGTGCGCAGATGCCGTCGTCTCTGTCCATCTTTCTGCCGATTGAATTATCACACAGGATGATTATATATGCCGACGGGCGCTCGCCCTGCTCGGGTCCGTCCCAGTCCTTTAAGAGCCCTGCCCAGCCGAGAGTCGAAAAGACTTTTTCGCACTCTTCTTCGCCGGTAATTATCATATATTTGAGCGGCTGAGTATTGCCTGTTGAAGGGGTATAGCGCGTAAGGTCAACAAGTTCTCTCAGTTCGCTCTCCGGGATTTTCACATCCTGATAAAAGCGCCTGTAGGAGCGGTTTTTAAGAAGAATATCTTTAAGCATATTTTTCACCTTCGGTTTTGTTATAAACAAGATAATTGCCCGAAAGGATATCGTCGGTCCACGCTTTGTTTTCGAGATACCAGTCAATCGTCATCGCGATGCCGCTCTCAAAATCAATCTGCGGAAGCCAGCCGAGTTCGCGGCTGATTTTGGCGGGGTCAATGGCGTAGCGAAGGTCGTGCCCCGCTCTGTCGGTAACATAGGAGATAAGGTCGTAAGGTTTGCCGAGACGGTCAAGTATGATTTTTACAACATCTATATTCTGCTTTTCATTGTGACCGCCTACATTATACACTTCGCCCTCTCTGCCCTTTTCGATTATCAGGTCAACGGCTCTGCAGTGGTCGTCAACATGGAGCCAGTCTCTTACATTGAGACCTTTGCCGTAAACGGGCAGGGGCTCGTCTTTGAGCGCCTTTGCAATCATAAGAGGAATCAGTTTTTCGGGAAACTGGTACGGACCGTAATTGTTGGAGCAGCGTGAAACAGTGACGGGGAGGCCGTATGTGCGGTAATATGCAAGGACAAGCAAATCCGCGCCCGCCTTTGACGATGAATAGGGGCTGGATGTGTGAATCGGAGTTTCTTCGGTAAAGAATAAATCGGGTCTGTCAAGCGGAAGGTCGCCGTAAACTTCGTCAGTTGAAATCTGATGAAACCTCTTTATGCCGTACTTTCTGCACGCGTCAAGCAGGCAGAGGGTGCCCATAACATTGGTTTCAACAAATATACCCGGGTTTTCTATCGACCTGTCAACATGACTCTCGGCGGCGAAATTGACAGCGACATCAAACTTTTCTTTTTCAAAAAGAGCGTTCACATATTCTCTGTCCGATATGCTTCCGCACGCAAAGCGGAAATTCGGCTGAGAGAGAGCGGACTCAATGTTTTTAAAGTTACCCGCATAAGTGAGGCTGTCAAGGCAGACATATTCGTAATCGGGGTGTTTTTTCAGCATATAGGAAATAAAGTTGGAGCCGATAAAGCCGGCGCCGCCGGTGATTAGCATCTTCATTCTTCATTTCCCTCCCTTTCGTCTTCGCCGGTGTCACTGTCATCAAGCACGGTGACAACTTTTTTATAATCAACTCTGTCATACAGTTTTTTGAACCGCACTCTGACGGAGTATGTGACATCGCAGTTTTTGCAGTAGAACGCCGCCCTGAAATACTGACAGCTGAACTTCCACGGAACTGTCATTTTGCAGAGTTCACCGCAGGAGTCACAGCGGTGTTCAAGTCTTTTTCTGTCAACAAGCGGGCTGTCGATATTTTTGATTATCTTTGCTTTATAGAGCAGCCTGCCGTAAAACTCCCCGTTGCACTCAAGGACTTCTTTCGGAAAGCGCTCTCTGTCATAAATCACTTCGAATATATCGGCAGTCATACGGGCATCGTCCAGCGCTCTGTGGTGCGCAAAGTGCTCCGTGTCTATTCCGCACTCTCGCGCGGCATCCACAAGGCTGGTCTGCCTGCCGGGGTTTGAGGAATTCACGCGCTGAAAATAACGCTGAAGGTCGCAATAATTCTTAAGAAAAGGGATTACCTTGATGCCGTTAAGATAAGAATAGTTTTCAAGCAATACCCTTATATCACTGTCACCCCAAGTGATAATGACGGTATCTTCGATTTTGCCTAACCAGTTTCTGAAAAGGGAAAACACTTTTGTAAAGGGAAGGCCTGCCAGGATATCGTCGTTTGTGAGGTTGGTCAGTCTTTTGACACTGCCCCGCAGTTTGCGGCCTATCTGTGAGCGGATGATATACGAAAACTCGTCAATGTTATTGAAATCCTCATCAAGTTTCACGGCGCCGATTTCGATAATCTCATTAATGAATCCCGCCGTTTTCTTGGCGTAAGTGTTATTCCACTCCAGATCTACAACTACATATTGCATCTGTTACCTGCTTTCAGTTTGCTTTATTTTACCTGAGCAATAAACCTGAGGAACTGCTCTCTGCCTTCGTCGTCTCTTGAAAATACGCCGCACTGCTCGAGTATGGCGGCAAACACAATGCCGATTTCATCCCTGATGATTTCATCGATATTGCCTGCGTTTATCTCGTATTTGCCTTTAAGCATATCAGCCCAGTCGGCGTGCTTTGCGAGCACTTCGTCGTTTCTTATATCTCTGCCTTCGAGTATGGCGGCTTTGAGGCTCTCCATCTCTTTTTTGAGGCGTGAGGGAAGCACCGCGAGGCCCATTACCTCGATAAGCCCGATATTTTCTTTTTTGATATGATGATATTCGGGGTGCGGATGATAGTAGCCGTCGGGATATTCTTCGGTGGTAATGTTGTTGCGCAGTACAAGGTCGAGTTCATAAACTCCTTCTATACACCTTGCTATGGGTGTGATTGCGTTATGATTAACGCCGTCGGTTACGGCATAGATAAATGCCTGCTCATCGGTATATCCGCGCCAGGAGTTGAGAATCTTTTCGGCGAGTTCGGTAATCCTCACGGTATCTTTGCCCCTGAGCCTGATTACGGACATCGGCCATTTCACTATGCCCGCCTCAACATCGTCATAGCCCGCAAACTCAACATACTTTTCTATGGGAGCCTTTGCCATAGCAAAAGTGTAGTTGCCGCCCTGGAAATGCTCGTGAGAAAGGATTGAGCCGCCGACTATCGGCAAATCGGCGTTTGAGCCGACAAAATAATGAGGAAAGAGTTTGACGAAATCAAACAGTTTGTTGAAAGCCGCGCGGTTGATAACCATAGGAGTATGGCTGCTGTTGAGCACTATGCAGTGCTCGTTGTAGTAGACATACGGGGAATACTGGAAAAACCAGTCCTCACCGTTTACCTTGATTGAAATAATCCTGTGATTCTGCCTTGCGGGGTGGTTTACCCTGCCCGAGTAACCCTCGTTTTCGGCGCAAAGCTGGCACTTCGGGTAGCCGCTCGCTTTCATCTTGCCTGCGGCGGCGATTGCCTTCGGATCCTTTTCGGGCTTTGAAAGATTGATTGTGATATCAATATCGCCGTACTGAGTTTTTGTAACCCACTTCATATCGTTCTTTATACGGTATTCGCGGATATAATCGCTCTTGCGGCTGAGGTTATAGTAATACTCGGTAGCCTTCACGGGGCTCTCGGCGTACTTTTCAAAAAACGCTTTTTCCACCTCGGACGGTCTCGGAGTTAGCGCGCCCATTATTCTTGTGTCAAGCAGGTCTCTGTAAACTACGGAGTTTTCGCACAGACCTTTTTCGCAGGCGTAATCGAGCAGAGTTCTGAGTATTGACTCAAGGTCCGGTTTTTCAGCGGGCTTTTCCGCCTCATAATCATCAAGCCCGATTAAAGGCAGAATGCTGTTGACGGCAAAAACTCTGTCTCTTTCGCTTATGAGTTTTTCCTCAACTGCATAATCGGCAAGTGCCGTTACGGCTTCATAAACAGTCATTTCTTTACCTCACTGTAAGTTTAACGCTGTTAAGCGCATAATAGATAATTGAATAAAACATCGAGAAGAAGTTGTATAGCCCCGTGCCCCTGAGCAGCTGCAATACAGTCGCCGGAAGCAGGCGGTCAAGCGGTGTTTCCGGCTTTGCGCTCACAGTGCCTCCCGCACATTCGGGTATTTCGCCGTTGAGTATCGTAAATGCGATGCTTCTCTCACCTACGGGTGTTACCGAGCCGTAAGTGGTGTAACTGACGGTTACGGTGACTCTTGAATTGGACACCTTGGGTATCTCACCCGTAAACGGAATCTTTATTTCCTCCCCTGCCTTTATTATCGGCACAAGGGGCATCTTCAGTTTTATGTCAAGCCCGTCGCAGTTTACCGCGAGTATTTTTAGGGGCCTGTTTTTGATGCTGAGGTTTTTAATAATCAGGGCGCTGTCTTCAGACGAAACATAGCCCTCGGTACTGCTGTCAAACCACGCCGCTACCGCGTAAGACGGATTGGTGGAGGTGTGAAACTGGGGATAATCGGGCGAGGAATATACATCGGTTATCTCATTGTCTTTGACGGTAAGGGTTATCATAAGGTCTCTCGTGAAATAATCCCAGAAGGTCATGCCGTGGAAAAGGCCGGAAACAAACCAGGTGTTGTCGGGCAGATAGGCGCTCGAGGCGTCAATCGTCATGGCGGGAGAAACTTTATAGTTGCCGCCGCAGGAGTTTTTCTGTACATAGCCGTCGGCAAATCTTTCGCCGTATTTAGCGACTGCGGCTCCGGTTGAGGAATAGGTGGGAATGATGCCGTCGCTGTTGACATCCGCTCCGGTGGTTATGGCGTTGTCAACACCCGCGATAATGTTTACGTTCATTCCGTACTTTTCGTTGCAGTCTTTGAAAGCGGACCAGAATTTCGGCATAACGGTGTAGTGCATATAGTCGCTCTTTTCGATTATGGCGGCATTGGCAACGGGGTCAAGCCATTTCGCCTTCATAGCCTCATAGGCATCCGTCGGCACAAAATCCCATATACTGCCCCAGTTGCCGATTATATCCATGAAATAGGGGAAAAGCTCGGTGATGAGCCCGTCAAGGAAACCGAGTTCCTCCGCCTCAACAAGCCAGTGGAAATCCGTTTCAAGCTGATTGCCGTGCTCAATGAAATAAAGCAGATTCAGTTCGTCAAAATCAGTTGTTTCACCGAGCAGGTCATAGAGTATTCCCGCGCCGCCGAGTGCGGGCACGGTCATAACGCAGTTATTGACATCTCTTTTGTGGCCGAAGAGAGTGAGATAGGTGCCGGTCACCTGACCGCCGTGGCTGACGGCAAGGATATTCACCTTGTCTTTTCCGCTGTATCTTTTTACATCCTGAATAAACTCATCGAGTTTTTTCGCGTTTTCAACAGCGCCCATTCTGAAATCGCAGTTGAAATCGTAGGTGTTGCTGCGGTCAACATATTCGCGCACAGCACCCATAATATCCGTTTCGTGCTGATAGGATTCGTCACCGAATCGGTCAAGCATATTCTGGCAGTTGCATTCTTCCGCGCCTGAAAACATGGGATGAACATTGTATTTGCTTGTGCCGTCATCATTACAGGCGAGCACGCCGACAAGGTCCTTTGCGCCGTTGCCGATAATACCCGCAAGATACCCGGGCTTTTCGAGCACGGCGAGACCGAGCCCCGCGATTATTCTGCCGACATAGCCGAAAACGGTGCTGAAAATATTGCCGCCCTGCATCTGCCATACCTGCTCCTCGCTGCCGTCCTCATTTTCGAGCACGAGCGCGGAGGCGGAATAGCCCGCGACCATAATCACCGGGTAATCGGTTACATTATCATCCTTTGAAGCATAGGCGGGCAGGCAGGCTGCCGTGAGCACGAGACATAACGCGAGAAACAGCGAAATCTTTCTTTTCATTTTTTCACCCTCAGCCGAAATATAACTATATATAATTTATTATAACAGAATGATTGATTTTTTCAAGATAAAATATGCCGCCCGCGCGCATCTTGAAAGAATGCGGTCGGGATGATATAATATAAGTATGGAGGCGATTTATATGAAAAGATTACTCTCATTTATCATTGTACTCGCAATTATAGGCGCGGCGGTTTTCGGCGTGAAACAGTACTTCAGCCCGAAAGAGCCGGAATCTCTGAGCGCACACGGAATAGGCTCTCAGTTTGACCCGATATATGTCACCGCTCACCGCGGCGGCAACACCGAAGCACCGGAAAACAGCCTGCCCTCATTCAGGTCCGCCGTACAGAAGAATTTTTACGCCGCCGAGTGCGACATTTTAAGAACGAAAGACGGCAAATGGGTAATCACCCACGATGACAGCGTGATAAATCATTTCTTCGGCACGGGCAAAGTGTCCGAAATGACATTTGACGAAGTGAGGAAACTCAAGTATTCATTTGACACGGCATTCTGGGAGTATCAGGATGAAAAGATACCCTCGCTCGAGGAATATCTTGATGTGCTCGCCGGCAGTAATACACGCCCCGAGATAGAAATAAAGAGCAAGACCACCGAAGGGCTCGAGGATGTGCTCTCCGCACTCAGAGCACGCTCGCTCACAAAGCAGGCGATTATCATTTCGTTCCATTATGAGTGCCTTGAAAGAATACATGAACTCGACAAGAGTATTGAACTCTGGTATCTTATGGATGACATAACCGACGACGGTATTGACAAAGCGCTTAAAATCGGCTGCAAGGCTATCTCCGCCAATTACAAAAATACAGGCGCGGAAGATGTGGCAATGGTGCTTGATTCAGGGCTTAAACTCGTCGTGTGGACGGTAGACAGTATTGATACCGTGAGCACGTTTTACAATATGGGCGTAAGATATTTTGTGACAAACAAACTCGGAATTTAATTCGCTTTTAACTCCGTTTAAGGTTGCGGTGATAAAAAGTTATTGAACTAAACACCGAAAAGGACGATAAAGATGAGAATACTGCTTGCCGAGGATGAAAAAGGCCTTTCCAAAGCACTCGTGAAAATTTTTGAAAAAAACAACTACTCGGTTGACGCCGTCTATGACGGCGAGGAGGCACTCGCCTTTCTTGAACTGGGCAGTTACGACGCGGCTGTGCTCGATATTATGATGCCCAAGAAGGACGGTATAACCGTGCTCAAAGAAATAAGGGCAAAGGGCAACAGCATACCCGTGCTTATGCTCACGGCGAAAAGCGAGATAGAAGACAGGGTTGCAGGCCTTGACAGCGGAGCAAACGATTATCTGCCAAAGCCTTTTGACACCCGCGAACTGCTCGCGCGCATAAGAAGCATCACACGCGCCAAAACGGAGACAGACACCAAACTGACAGCGGGCAACATTTCCCTGGACCGCTCAACTTACGAACTCTCCTCCCCGTCGGGCAGTTTCCGCCTTGCAAACAAAGAGTATCAGCTTATGGAATACTTTATGTCAAACCCGCACAGAATTCTTTCCGCAGAAATGTTTATGGAAAAAATCTGGGGCTTTGACAGCGACGCGGATATAAATGTGGTATGGGTTTATATCTCATATCTGCGCAAAAAACTTACCGCACTCGGCGCGGACATTCAGATAAAATCCACGAGGAACGCGGGCTATTCGCTGGAGAACTGCGATGATTAAAACATTAAAACGGAAATTCATAATAACGGCAAGCATATCAATGTTTGCGCTTATGACGGCGCTTGTGCTGATAATGAATGTATTCAACTACCGCGAAGTCGTTTCGGAAAGCGATGCGGTGCTTGACGTGCTTTCACAGCAGAGTATGCCGCCCGCAGGCGACAGCCTCCCGCCTTTCCGCCCGGAAAACTTCAGCGATTTTGTGCCGCCGGGAATGTCGCCGGAAGTTCCTTATGAATCAAGATTTTTCACGGTGACGGTTTCGGAAAGCGGCGAAATACTCAGATCCGATTTATCAAGGATAATATCGGTTGACGATGACTCCGCGAAAGAATACATTGACAAAGCGCTTAACAGTAAAAGCAGCCGCGGCTTCCTAGGTCAGTTCAGATATTCAAGAGCCGAAGACAAAGCGGGCACGAGAATCATTTTCCTCGACTGCGGCAGAAAACTTGATTCTTTCAGATCGTTTCTGATTATAAGTGTCGCGGTCGGGCTCTTCGGGTGCCTTGTGGCATTTGCCGCTTTTGCGCTCGCGGCTAAAAAAATCGTTGCTCCGATAGCCGAAAGTTACGAAAAGCAGAAGCGCTTTATTTCGGACGCGGGCCACGAAATCAAAACTCCGCTCACAATAATCGGCGCAAATGTCGATTTGCTTGAAACGGAAGAGGAAAAAGAGGAACTTACGGATATCCGCCTGCAGATAAACCGCCTTACAGATCTCACAAACAATCTGATTAAACTTTCAAAAATGGATGAGGCGGTGCAGAGCGTACCGAAGGTTGATATGCCCCTGTCGGATATTGTAAACGAGACGGTCAATTCATTCAGGGCGCCTGCCCTTTCAAAAAACATTGATTTAACTCTGGATGCTGAGCCGGGAATATCGATAAACGGCTCGCCCAATGATATCCGTCAGCTCGTGTCAATCCTTATGGATAACGCCGTGAAGTATTCGCCAGAAGGCGGAAGAATTGCCGTGCGGACTCACAGGCACAAAAAAAGCGTTGTGCTCTCGGTTGAAAACAGCACCGAAGGCGAAATAACCGGCGAAGATATCAAGCGCGTGTTTGACAGGTTTTACCGCACCGACAAATCGAGAAACTCCGAAACGGGCGGTCACGGCATCGGCCTTTCAATCGCCAAAGCAATAACCGAAGCGCACGGCGGAAGCATTGCCGCCTCAAGTGAGGGCGGAAATGTTTTTTGCATAAAGGTCACTTTGCCTGTGCAGTAAAAGATTACATAAAGACAGCAAAAGACTCACCTGAGAAATCATCCGGGTGAGTCTTTTTTCTGTTATACGCTTTCGGGTTTGCGGGCTTTCTCGTTACGGGGTTTATTGCCCACTGCGTACGTTTTTGCCTGTCAACTTCTTTTTTCTTTTTCTTTGACAGTTTTTTGTACGGTATGAATTTTTCCATATTCATTCCTCCTTCATACGGGATTATACACCGTATAACGCGATAAAACAAGGATGGGAACGGACGTTTTTTCAGTTTAAAAAAAGATTTCAAAAAAATATGATTGTTTAAAGTGCATTTAAGTTTTGAGGGTTAGACTGTGGTCAGAACAAAACAGGAGGTCTTAAAAAATGTACGAAAACAACTATTATAACCAACTCCCCGTAATCTACACCGGCGGGGAAACAAACAAAAACAAATCCGGCATAAAAAAGGAGTGATACCGTGAAATACCGCCACGAGTGGAAACACGAGATAAATCAAGCCGACAGGCTCGTTCTCGTCTCGCGGCTTTCCGCCGTTATGAAGCGCGACTCTCACTCGATAAACGGGGCGTATAAAATCAGAAGTCTGTATTTTGACACGCCCGGTGACAAGGCGCTCAGGGAGAAAATCGACGGAGTGAACATCCGCGAGAAATTCCGCATACGCTACTATAATCTGGACACCTCGTTTATCGTGCTTGAAAAAAAGAGCAAATTGAACAATCTCTGCTCAAAAGAAAGCTGCAGAATAACAGAGCAGGAAGCACGGAAGATTGTTGAAGGCGACATACAGTGGCTCGCCTCGGATGAAAGAAAACTCTGTGTTGAACTTTATTCCAAAATGATTACCCTGGGCTTAAGGCCCAAAACAATTGTGGATTACACGAGAGACCCGTTTGTTTATGCGCCCGGCAATGTGCGCGTGACAATCGACTACAACATACGCACCGGACTTAACAAAACGGATTTTCTGAATCCCGAAACGGTTACCGTGCCTGCGGGCGATTCTCCTATTATCCTTGAAGTGAAGTGGGATGAATTCCTGCCCGATATAATCAGAGACGCAGTCGGCATCCCCTGCCGCCGCGTGGGCGCATTTTCAAAATATCAGCAGTGCCGTATCTACGGCTGACACACAATAAAAGATTGGAGTAAAAATTATGACTTTTAATGACATTTTCAAATCAAGTTTCCTTGAAAACATTACGGCAGTCACCGTGCTCGATATGGTGCTGACACTCGTTCTCGCCTTCGGCATAGGCATTTTCATTTTCTTCGTTTACAAAAAGACATACCGCGGAGTAATGTACTCCTCTTCATTCGGCGTAACCCTGATTGCACTCACGATGATCACCTCCCAGGTTATCCTGGCGGTCACCTCAAACGTCGTGCTTTCACTCGGTATGGTCGGTGCCCTTTCAATCGTCCGTTTCCGCACCGCGATCAAAGAGCCGCTTGACATTGCCTTCCTTTTCTGGTCAATAGCAGTCGGCATTATTCTTGCGGCAGGCATGATTCCCCTTGCGGTTATCGGCAGCGTGGTTATCGGCGTAATCCTTCTCTTCTTCGTAAACAAAAAGTCACACAAGAATCCCTTTATCGTTGTTCTCGCCTGCGACAATCACGACGCGGAATCCAGAGCACTTGATTATATCAACTCTCAGACCGAGCGCTGTGTAGTCAAATCAAAGACCGCGCAGGAAAACCTTGTTGAAATCAACATGGAAGTAAGATTAAAAGATGAAAACACCGATTTCATCAACGCCCTTTCCGCACTCAGCGGAGTAAAGAGCGCGGCGCTTGTAAGCTACAACGGCGATTACATGGGATAAGGAGCGGCGGATATGTCAACGAGCAAGCATATAAATAAAATCTGCATTGCCGCGATCGCCGTTACGCTTGTCATCACAATCCTTTTTATGTGCGGAGAATCGCTCGGGCTTACAATAGCCTCAAAAGCGGTTAAATACGAGAGCACGATATTCGACACCTCTTATGTACACAAAATCGACATTGTAATGGATGACTGGGATTCCTTCATAGAGACCTGTGAAAACGAGGAATACGGCACCTGCACAGTGGTTGTGGACGGAAAGAAGCACGCGAATATCGCCATAAGAGCGAAGGGCAACACCTCCCTCTCCTCCGTAAAAAGCTCCGGCAGTCAGCGTTACAGTTTCAAACTGGAATTTGACCACTATGAGGATGCCAAATCCCTTGACGGACTGGATAAACTCTGCCTTAACAACCTGATTCAGGATAACACCATGATGAAGGACTACATCGCCTATGTGTTGATGAACGACTTCGGCGCAGACAGCCCTCTGTGCTCCTTCGCCTATATCACAGTTAACGGCGAGGACTGGGGTCTGTATCTTGCCGTGGAAGGCATTGAAGACAGTTTCCTTTCGCGCAATTACGGCTCTGAAGAGGGCGACCTCTACAAGCCGGACAGCATGAGTTTCGGCGGAGGACGCGGCAACGGCAAGGATTTCAATATGGACGATTTCGATTTCGGAAACTCCGACAGCGAGTCCGGTGACACAAGCGGTAAGAGCACCGCTGAGGAAAACGCACGCGGCGAAAGCGGCGGCGCAGGCAGTCAGAGCGCCTCATCAAATATGAGCAGCACTGCGTTCAGCCCCTCAGGCATGCCGGAAGGTATGACTCCTCCAAACGGAATGAGCCCGCCGGACGGTTTTGAGATGCCCGAAGGTATGACTCCACCCGACGGTTTCCCCTCAGACGGACAGATTCCCTCTTTCCCGGGCAGCGACGACAGCGCTCAGGATAACTCGGAATCCGGAGAAATCAGCGGCTTTGACCCGGGAAACATTCCCTCCTTCCCGGACAGCGAAGATGAAGATTCCTCATCCTCTTCCGCTTCGTCTTCGGACGACTCGGGCAAAAGCAAAAGATCGGGTATGCCCGGTTTCGGCGGCGGTATGGGCAGCGACGATGTAAAACTCAAATACATTGACGATGACCCCGACAGTTACTCAAATATATTTGGCAACGCGAAAACCGACGTTTCAAAGGCGGATAAAAAGCGTCTTATCAATTCCCTCGAAAAACTGAGCACATATACTGACCTTGAGGATATCCTCGACACGGATGAAGTGCTTCGCTATTTCGTGGTGCACAACTTCGTGTGCAACGGCGACAGTTACACAGGAATGATGATTCACAACTATTATCTGCACGAATCAGACGGTAAACTCGCAATGATTCCCTGGGACTACAACCTCGCTTTCGGCACCTTCCAGGGCGGCGACGCCTCGGGCACCGTAAACACTTCAATTGACAGCCCGGTTTCAATGGGAAATCCTGACGACAGACCGATGCTCGGCTGGATATTCTCAGATGAAACCTACACTGAAAAATATCACGAACTGTTTTCCGAATTCATTGAAAAATGGTTTACAGACGGCGAACTCGAAAAACTGATTTCCGACACGGCGGATATGATACGCCCCTATGTTGAAAAAGATCCGACCAAATTCTGCACGGCAGAGGATTTTGAAAAGGGCGTTGAAACCATGAAGGAATTCGTTTCTCTCAGAGGCGAAGCGGTCAGGCGTCAGTTAAACGGCGACGATACCGCTGTTGAAACCGGCTCGCTCAACCTTTCCGATATGGGCTCTATGGGCGGCGGTATGGGAAAAGGCGGCTTTTCCGGTAACTTCAGCATAACCTCAATGATAAAACTCACCGCATCGGACGGCACGGAGATTTCTCTCTCCGACCTTGTTGATGACGCCTCCGAAATCAAGGAAATCACTCTCTCCGACGGCACGGCGGTCGATGTTTCATCGGGCGATATGAAAGACCTGATGAAGACCGATTTCTCAAAGGCTGTTTCGGTAACGGATAAAAGCGGAAAAACAACCGGCCTTACGGAATACGCCGTATCCGTTTCAATGCCTTCGGGTATGAGCAGAGGCTCCAAATCCTCAGAAAGCACAGACAAGCCGGATTCCGGCAGTCAGAGCGAAGCGGGCTCTTTCCCCTCTATGCCCGGCGGGAATTCGCAGGCCGATAATAAAGACCGGTCATCGGGCGGCGAAAACAGTAAGGCACCGGATTCAAGCGGCAGCTTTACACCTCCCGGCAATTTCAGTCTCCCGGGCGGGGACTCGCAGTCTGACAGCGAAGGTCAATCGGACAGCGGTGAAAGCCGCATAGCGCCCGGCTCGGACAGCAGTTTCAGCCCTCCGGAAGACTTTCCCGGCAGTGCGGACAGCGGCAGCAGTACGGTTACATTTATAATCCTTGTGCTTGCTTCCGTTACCGCTCTCGCAATCGGAATAATAACAGCGGTTAAGAAAAAATACTGAGATGAAAGCGGAATAATCAAAAGAAAGGACTGCAGGAAATAATCCTGCAGTCCTTCATTATATTTATACTTTTTATTTTGTGCCGAATATTCTGTCGCCTGCGTCGCCGAGGCCGGGGCAGATATAAGCGTTGTCGTTGAGTTCACGGTCGAGATGGCCGATATAAATCTGCACATCGGGGTGAGCCGCGTGAAGTTTTTCAAGGCCTTCGGGAGCGGCGATGATGCACATAAACTTGATGTTTTTGCCGCCCTCTTTCTTAATCTGGCTGATGGCGTCAACCGCAGAGCCGCCCGTTGCAAGCATCGGGTCCATAACAACTATCGTGCGCTCCTCAATCGGTCTGGGAAGTTTGCAGTAGTAGGAAACGGGCTCGTGGGTTTCTTCGTTACGGTACATACCGATAAAACCTACCTTTGCGGTGGGGCAGAGGGAAAGCAGACCCTGCTGCATACCGAGACCTGCTCTGAGGATGGGAACGATGGCGAGTTTTCTGCCCGCAATAACGGGGGTAATGCAGGTTTCAATCGGAGTGTCAATTTCAACGTCTTCGGTCGGGAGGTCCGAAAGAGCCTCATAACCTTCGAGCATCGCGATTTCCTCAACAAGTTTACGGAATTCGTTTGTGCCTGTTTTCTTGTCTCTGAGCATCGAAATCTTATGCTGAATGAGAGGATGAGTCATTATTTTTACGTTATTCATAATTTCCTTTACCTCCGGGACAATATTTTCTATTGCAGTTATCTGGGCAATACGCCTTGCGTGACGCTCCTCGCCGCTGAAAGGAGTGTCGAGGAAAATATCAACAAGTTCAACAGCCTGCTCGGGTGTCACTACCCTGCCGCCCAGACAAAGCATATTGGCATCGTTGTGAAGCCTTGTCATTTCTGCCGAGAATTTGTCGGAGCAGCATGCCGCCCTTATTCCCTTAACTTTGTTTGCCGCCATTGAAATGCCGACACCCGTGCCGCAGAAGAGCAGACCGAGTTCGCATTCGCCGTCGGCGACAGCCCTTGCCGCCTTTTCGGCGTAAACGGCATAGTCACAGGAATCCGGGGTGTAAGTACCGAAATCCTTATAGGCAATGCCTCTTTCATCAAGGTGAGCCTTCACATGGTTTTTGAGGTCAAGACCTGCGTGGTCATTTCCGAGTGCTATCATATTATATCCTCCTGAGCAGATTTATTATTCTTTTTCTTTAAGTTCGCGCTCCGCCTGAGACGGCCTGACATAGGCGATTTCAAGCGCCTCGGGTGAAACGAAGCCGCCGTTTGCGAGCGCGGCAAGCCCCACTCCGTATGCCCTCTGGTATCTGCGGTTTTCGGCAGGCAGGATTACGGCGGGGTTGACTGCGGCAAAAGCGTCATAAGAGAGCGCCGCGCCGTCACCCGCGAGATAGATTTTGCCCTTAATCCCGGCGGCCTTTGCAGATACGGTTTCAATACTCTGCGCCGAGTCTTCGCTAAGGCGGATTACTTTGCCGCCTTTAACTTCAAACGAAGCGGTATATACCTGACTGCGGCGGGCATCCATAAGAGAAAACACGGTGCAGTCTTCATCCGTGAAATTATACGCCATTGCCTCAAGCGTAGATACGCCCGCGCAGGGCTTTCCGCCCGGAAAAGCGAGGCCTTTTACTGCGGCAACGCCTATCCTGACACCCGTGAAGGAGCCGGGCCCCTTGCTCACGGCAAAAGAATCTATATTTTCAATTTTGAGGTCCGCCTGGCTGAGAGCATAATCAACCATCGGCATAAGCGTGCGCGAGTGAGTAAGAGAAGCGTTCACAAAGCACTCGCTGACAAGTTTTTCGCCGTCAAACACGGCTACGCCCGCGCTTTTTGCGGAACTGTCAACAGCAAGCAATTTCAATTTCTTCACATCCGCTTATTTCAAGAATACGGTGATTTTCGTCACCGCTTTTTATTATATTTACCTTAATACAATCTTCCGGCAGATCGTCCACTATGTTTTCGCTCCACTCGATAATCAGGGTTGCCCCCTCATCGAGATAATCGAAATAACCTGTTGAATAGAGGTCGTCCGGCGAAGTGATGCGGTACATATCAAAGTGATAAACCGTTTTGCCGCCGCCCGAATACTCGTTGACAAGAGCAAAGGTGGGGCTGCTGACGAAAGACTCTATGCCCGCTCCGCGCACAAAGCCGCGCGTGAAAGCGGTTTTGCCCGCGCCCAGGTCGCCGAAAAGGGCGACAACCGAGCCGTATGGCAGCGCAGCGCCGAGTGCTTCACCGGCTTTTTCGGTCTGCTTATCTGAAAAGGTTTCGATTCTTGTCAAAAAAATCACCCGGAATAATCAAATCACGCCCGAAACATCTCAGCCCTTTTCGGCAAGATGCTTTTTGATGGCGCTGAAAGTGGTGTCGCTGATATAGTGCTCAATTCTGCAGGCATCGTCTGCGGCGGTTTTTTCGTCAACGCCCAGACGCATAAACAAATCGGTGAGGATGGTATGGCGCTCATAAATCCTCTTTGCGAGTTTTTTGCCTTCGGCGGTAAGCGTGATGCCGCCTGCGCCGTCGACAGTAACCAGACCTTTCTTTTCAAGAAGGCCTATGCCTCTTGTAATGGAAGGCTTGGCAAAATTCATATATTTGCTGACATCGGTTTTTCTTACTTTTTCACTCTGTTTTGAAAGAATGTAGATGGTTTCAAGATACATTTCGGCGGATTCTGCGTTATCCATCCCGTTCACCTCTCTCCCTTTTAAAATATATTATCACACCCGTGTAAAGAATTCAAGAAAGAAAAATGCAAAAAAACGCTTGACAAGTTAGCGAACGCTAACTATAATATATATGGTTAGTAACTGCTAACCGTATATTTTTACAAAAGCGGTTAGCCACCGCTAATATTACTCTGCAAGCAGAGAAACGGAAGGCAGATGACAGTATGGTACCGCTCGGAGTAATCGGCGAGGGTAATGAAGGAATAATCAAAAGAATCGCCGGAAAACCGGAAGTGAAAAAACACCTTGAAAATCTCGGCTTCATTGTAGGCGACAGAGTAAACGTGATTACCGAACAAAACGGCAATATCATAGTCAAGGTCAAGGAATCGAGAATCGCTATAAGCAAAGAAATGGCAATGAAAATATATGTTTTATAAACAGGAGGAAAACAAATGACACTCAGAGATGTAAAAATCGGAAGCACCTGCACCGTAAAGAGAATTCACGGTGAAGGCGCGCTCAAACGCAGAATCATGGATATGGGTATCACCAAAGGCGTTGAGATTTATGTGCGCAAGGTTGCGCCGCTTGGAGACCCGGTTGAAATCACGGTCAGAGGCTATGAACTCTCAATCCGCAAGAGCGATGCGGAGTTAATAGAAATCGCTTAATTTTTTTACTTATAATGTTAGCAAACGCTAACTTGGAAAGGACAGTTATTATGGGTATTCGTATAGCGCTCGCAGGTAACCCCAACAGCGGCAAAACAACGCTTTTCAACGCTCTGACCGGTTCAAACCAGTATGTAGGCAACTGGCCGGGCGTAACAGTTGAGAAAAAAGAGGGCAAACTCAAAAAGAACGGCGATGTCACAATCACCGACCTGCCCGGCATTTACTCACTCTCCCCCTACACAATCGAAGAAGTTGTGGCAAGGGACTATCTTGTGGATGAAAAGCCCGATGCGATAATAAATATTGTTGACGGCACAAACCTCGAAAGAAACCTCTACCTCACCACACAGATACTCGAACTCGGCATTCCCGCCGTGGTGGCAATCAATATGATTGATGTGGTAAAGAAAAACGGCGATGTAATCAACTGCGCCGAACTTTCACGCCATCTGGGCTGCCCGGTTGTTGAGATATCCGCGCTCAAGGGTACGGGCATTGACAAGGCAACCGAAATGGCGATTGAAATAGCAAAGACAAATGCTCCCGAGCCGCAGCATAATTTCAGCGGCGTGGTAGAGCACGCTCTTGCTCACATAGAGGAAAGACTGCTTCACAACCTGCCCGCAGAACAGCAGAGATGGTATGCGGTAAAACTCTTTGAGAGCGACGAGAGAGTAATCAAGAAATTAGGCATAAGCGACAGCGACCTTGCTCATATCAAAGAGGATATTGAGGCGGCGGAAAACAAACTTGACGACGACGCCGAATCGATAATCACAAATGAGAGATATATCTATATCTCCTCAATCATGCAGTCCTGCTACAAGAAAGCAAACAAGGGCAAACTGTCAACATCCGATAAGATTGACAAAATCGTTACCAACCGCTGGCTCGGTCTTCCGATTTTCGCGGTTGTTATGTTCCTTGTTTACTATATCGCAATGCAGACAATAGGCTCCGGGGCAACCGACTGGGTAAACGACGTGCTCTTCGGCGAATGGGTGCCCGGCGCGCTGAGCAGCCTGCTTGAAAGCAGAATACCCGAATGGCTCTTCGGCCTTATCAATGACGGTATTGTAGCCGGTGTAGGCGCGGTGCTCGGCTTTGTGCCTCAGATTCTTGTGCTGTTTGTTATGCTCGCCTTCCTTGAAGGCTGCGGCTATATGGCGCGTGTCGCCTTTGTTATGGACAGAATCTTCCGTCACTTCGGTCTCTCCGGCAAATCGTTCATCCCCATGCTTATCGGTACAGGCTGCGGCGTGCCCGGAATTATGGCATCGAGAACAATCGAAAACGAACGCGACCGCCGTATGACCATAATGACAACAACATTTATCCCCTGCTCTGCAAAACTGCCGATTATCGGCCTTATCGCAGGCGCTCTCTTCGGCGAATCCGGACTTGTGGCAACCTCGGCATATTTCATCGGCGTTGCGGCAATTATAGTATCCGGCATAATGCTCAAAAAGACAAAGCGCTTCGCGGGCGACCCCGCACCGTTTGTAATGGAACTGCCTGCGTATCACCTGCCCACAGTCGGCACGGTGCTCCGCTCAACCTGGGAGCGCGGCTGGTCCTTCATCAAGAAAGCGGGCACAATCATCCTGCTTTCAACAATCGTAATCTGGTTCCTGCTCGCCTTCGGATTTGAAGACGGCTTCGGTATGGTTGAAGATGTTGACAATTCAATAATGGCAAAAATCGGCAACGTATTTGCCTGGATTTTCATCCCGCTCGGCTTCGGCAGCTGGAAAACAGCCGTTGCGGCGGTAACGGGTCTTATAGCAAAAGAAAACGTGGTAAGCACCTTCGGTCAGCTTTACCATTACGGCGGAGAACTTGCCGAAAACGGTGACGAAATCTGGAGCGCTCTTGCGGCTGATTTCGGCGCGATGAGCGGCAATCACGGTGCGCTAGCAGGTTACTCCTACCTTGTATTCAACCTTCTGTGCGCACCCTGCTTCGCGGCAATCGGCGCAATCAAGCGCGAGATGAACAACGGCAAATGGACCTGGTTCGCAATCGGATACCAGTGCGGCTTTGCATACCTTGTTTCTCTTATGGTATATCAGTTCGGCTGCCTTTTCAGCGGAGATATATCCGGCCACATCATCGGCATAATCGCCGCAGTTATCACGCTTGCAGGTCTCATTTATATGCTCGCAAGGAAAAACAAATATACGGATGACCGCCTGCTTACAAAATAACAAGGCAGGCTGTCAGAGGGGGAAATAAAAATGACTGCATTTATACAGGAAAACATCGCAACGATAATCACGATTCTGATTCTGACAGTTGTTATCTTCTCTGCAATCATCAGAATCATTCGCGATAAGAAAAAAGGCATAGGACCCTGCGGAAAAAACTGCTCCGAATGCCGGGGCTGTCCCAATCATAAATAAGGTTTCCTTCTGTTTTTACTCTTCTGTCCGCAGGACAAACAAAAGCCGCTCACCTCACGGTGAGCGGCTTTGCTTTACGGTACTGCGAAAAAAAGACAAATCATTTCAGATGCCATTTACTCAAAGGCACTTAGGGAGGAGAATAGGCGAGCAATATAAAGCACAAATAATTTTTGATGTCACCGCCTCAACGGCACGGCAACAGGGAGGACGCAAGAAGTGTTGAACCACCGATGCGCCGCCTGTGGCGGATAAAGCGAGGCGGTGAAAGGAAGAAACAAGGAGTATCACGAAGCGAAAAAGCGAGTGAGACGACTTTGTTTCTGACGGTCTTAGTTTTCATTTATTAGCGAAGACAGTATCGAGATACGGCGAGCGAATAAAGGCGTTGAGAAAAGAAACATAATACTTATTCCTTATAATAAATTACCGCAAAATCAC